>CADAIP010000003.1 GCA_902787975.1 Oscillospiraceae bacterium | reverse complement strand
TCGGTGCAGCACCGTGATGAACACCCTGATGAACAGAGCACATGTTCTTGACTTCTGTCGAATAAATCATGTCTATTTCTCCTTTCCTTTCAAGGAATTTGTTGGTGGAATGAAATATAGTTTCCGAGTGTTAATTATATAAAAGCAAGGGGGTCTTTTCAACCGAAAATAGCATTAAACATTTTGATATTACACTAGATAAAAAATTATTGTAAAATAAAATAATAAATACTAACGAGGTTTAATACATTGAACGGCAAAGAACCCAATAAGCAATCTTTGTGTTTTTTTGGAATTGCGTTATCCTTTTTCTTCGTATTATGCACCGAATTATTCCGACGCATGGCATCTTTATACCCTTCTCTTTTTGTTGAAGGGCACTATCATTCAGACCTCGGCGCAAGATTAACAATGCCCCGCGGAAATCCATATAGTTTGTTTCTTATTCCCATCACGACTTTTTTTGACAAATTGGGTAAATCCACAGGATCGTATTGTATTGGTATTTATGTATCTTTTTTTGTTGTCGGAACTGTAATACTTACCTATTGGTTGCTAAAGAAATTGTGTCCTCAAGCCAAAACGCACATGCTTATGATAGGGGCTTTTATATGTATATTTGTCTGCCCTATTTACTCTACATTATTTGGTCCACAAAATGCTCTTTATGGAGCTTATGATGGCGCTGTATGGCATAATGAAACTTTTATTGGAATGCGTTTTTTTTCTATATTAGTACTACTGTTTTTCCAAAATAATTGCATCAATTATTTAGATAAATTCAGTTTAAAAGATTTCTTTATTTCATGTATCCTGTTTACCGCAGTAAACATAGCAAAACCTAATTTTATTATTGCTTTTGCCCCTGCTATGCTGGTTATGATGATTATTGATATCATCAAAGCAAGAGGACATGGAATAGGAAAATGGATTTTGTATGGACTCCCAGTTATTATCGGATCAGTAGTATTGATTTATCAATATTTTAATTTATTTCCAAATGATGCAAGTTCGGATTCTTCTCACGTAGTCTTTGTATTTGGCGACACAATAAAAAACAGTAAATACCCGTTAATTGATTTCTTGCGCTCATATGCATTTCCCCTGTTCACTTTTGTTGTATATCGAAAAGAATTCATGAAATCCAAATTCCATTTGGTATGTTGTTTAGGGTGGTTGTTTTCTTTTCTTGAGTATTTCTTTCTTGCAGAAAGTGGAGCACGTGCAGATCATGGTAATTTCTCTTGGGGGATTCATTTCTTCACTTTTTTAATCTTTTGTTTAAGTATTGGCTTTTGGATTAATGGCTATGCTAATTCCTCTAACAATAAAACCAACACTTCTAAAACAAAGCTATCCTGCAGAATTATTCCTTTCATAGGGAATATGTTGATGGGACTGCATCTAATAAGCGGTCTTCTTTACTTTGCTTTAGTTCTAATGGGTTGGTAAATTTATAATTGATGGTTGGTTCAATTAATCGAACCAACCATGGATTTTACATACTCTCCGACATGCTCCGGAGCATCCTTTCCGTACTGTGCGACGATCTTAACGATAGCCGAACCGACGATTACGCCGTCAGCGCTCTGAGCCATCGTTGCAGCCTGCTCGGGAGTCGAGATTCCGAATCCGATGGCACAGGGAACGTCAGTTGCTGCCTTAACTGCAGCACAGAGAGCGGGAATGTCAGTCGTGATCTTGCTTCTTACTCCCGTAACGCCAAGGCTTGATACGATATAGATAAAGCCTGAAGCCTGTGAAGCCACCATTGAGATACGTTCATCAGATGTAGGTGCGATAAGTGAGATAAGATCGATTCCATACTGCTTGCAGATGCCGTCGAACTCATCCTTTTCCTCATAAGGAACATCAGGAAGGATAATGCCGTCGATGCCGACTTCAGAAGCCTTCTTGCAGAATCTCTCGATTCCGTATGAGAATACAACGTTTGCATATGTCATGAACACCATGGGAACAGTAACGTTAAGCTCTGTTCTGAGGCGCTTTACCATGTCGAAAACCTTATCCGTCGTGCATCCGTTTTCGAGAGCACGGAGGCTGGCTTCCATAATGACGGGACCTTCAGCTGTAGGATCTGAAAAAGGGATGCCGAGCTCGATAAGTGAAGCACCTGCTTTCTGCATCTCAACAACGCAGCGCGCAGTCGTATCAAGATCGGGATCTCCGCATGTGATAAAAGGAACAAATGCTTTACCGTTCTCAAATGCTTTAGCTATATTACTCATTGATATTCTCCCCTCTGTAACGTGCGATGGCGGCACAGTCCTTGTCGCCTCTTCCTGAGATCGTGATCACCATGATCATGTCCTTGGGAAGTGTAGGTGCTAGCTTGATCGCATGAGCTACTGCGTGTGCGGATTCGATTGCAGGGATGATACCTTCCATTCTTGAAAGATACTCAAAAGCATTTACCGCTTCTTCATCTGTAACAGCGACATACTGTGCTCTGCCGGTATCGTGGAGATTAGCATGTTCAGGACCGATGCCCGGATAATCGAGGCCTGCGGAAATGGAATATACAGGTGCGATCTGGCCGTATTCATCCTGGCAGAAATAAGACTTCATGCCGTGGAAGATTCCGAGCTTACCTGTGTTGATCGTAGCTGCAGTCTCAAAAGTATCAATGCCTCTTCCGGCAGCTTCACAGCCGATGAGGTTAACGCTCTTATCGCCGATGTAGTGATAGAAAGAACCGATAGCATTTGAACCGCCGCCGCAGCAGGCAAGAACATAATCAGGAAGGCGTCCTTCCTTCTCCAATATCTGTGCCTTTGACTCGCGTGAGATAACAGCCTGGAAATCTCTTACGATCGTCGGGAAAGGATGAGGACCCATTACAGAACCTAAGCAGTAATGTGTATCGTCGATCCTTGTAGTCCATTCACGCATGCACTCTGATACCGCATCCTTAAGAGTTGCAGTACCTGAAGTAACGGGTACAACGTCTGCACCCAAAAGTTTCATTCTGTATACGTTAAGTGCCTGACGCTCTGTGTCGACCTTGCCCATGAATACAACGCATTCCATGCCGAAAAGTGCTGCGGCAGTAGCAGTTGCAACACCGTGCTGGCCTGCGCCTGTCTCTGCGATGAGTCTTGTCTTGCCCATTTTCTTTGCAAGAAGAGCCTGACCGAGAACGTTGTTGATCTTATGTGAACCTGTATGGTTCAGATCTTCACGCTTAAGATAGATCTTTGCGCCTCCGAGATCTTTGGTCATCTTCTCAGCATAGTAAAGATTGGACGGACGTCCCGCATAGTCGTTTAACAATTCCGTGAGTTCCTTATTGAACTCAGGATCATTCTTATAGTGGTTATAAGCTTCTTCAAGCTCAATTACCGCATTCATCAGAGTCTCGGGGATATACTGTCCTCCGTGTATTCCGAATCTTCCCTTTGAATCAGGCATACTTACCTCCATGCTTAACTGCATTTATAAACTTGTCTATTTTTTCTTCATCCTTGACACCGTCTGTCTCAACGCCTGAACTCACATCGACTGCAAACGGTTCAAGCATTCTTATCGCTTCTCCGACAGTATCCGGGTCGAGTCCTCCGGCGAGGAAATAATCCCTCTTGAAATCTTTTAAGATGCTCCAGTCAAACTTCTTTCCGGATCCTGCTCCCGAATCGATCATGACATAATCGGCTGATGAGTGCAGTGCTTTCTCGAGTGCACCTTCCTCACCGGCTTTAAAAGCCTTGATTACAGGACGGTCCAAAGTACGCTTAACATATTCAACGTATTCTTCTGACTCATGTCCGTGAAGCTGGATTATCTCGACTCCGCTTATTCTTGCAGCAGAAATGACATTGTCGAGCGGTTCATCCAAAAAAACTCCAACAGGTTTTATATCAGACCTTAAGAATTCTATCAACTCACCGGCTTTGTAGGGATCTACATATCTTTTAGATTTTTTGAAGAAAACAAAACCTGCATAATCGGCACCGTGTCTGTTGACGGCAATGACGTCTTCAAGTCTGGATAATCCGCAGATCTTAAGCTCTGTTCCAAACATCACGATATTCCTTTCAGATCATTCAAGAATTTTGTTTTATCTTCAGCCCTCATCATTGATTCTCCGATGAGTACCGCATCAACTTTTTCCTTTTCGAGAAGCACGATATCTTCTCTTGTCTTAACGCCGCTCTCGGCGATGAACACTGCCTGGTCTCCGATATATTCCCTGAGCCTTAAGCAATTGGACGGATCTACAGTGAAATCCCTTAAGTTACGGTTGTTAACGCCTATGACTCTTGCACCTTCACCCAGGGCCATATCGCACTCATTCTTATCGTGCGCTTCGACCAGTGCCGTAAGCTCCAGTTCATCACACAGTCTTATGTATTTTCCGAGCGTTGAAGAATCAAGAATGGAGCAGATAAGAAGTATTGCGGAAGCTCCTTTTGCACGCGCTTCGTAGATCATGTACTCATCAACGGTAAAGTCTTTTCTTAAGACCGGAATACTTACTTCAGAAGCTATGTCTTCAAGATAATCAAGAGAACCCATAAACCACTTGGGTTCGGTAAGACATGAGATGCAAGAAGCACCTGCTTTTTCGTAAGATCTTGCAATCTCAAGATACGGGAAATCTTCGGCGATTATTCCCTTTGAAGGAGATGCCTTTTTGCATTCGCAGATAAAACTCATTCCTTCTTCCCGGAGTTTTTTCTCAAAAGCGAAATCAGTTCCGGAGGCAGCAAATGCCTGATCCATTACTTTTGAAAGCGATACCTCGAGTTTCTTATCGAGATAAATCTTTCTGTTGTTATCTGCAATCTGTTCCAGAATGTCTGCCATGAGATTCCCCTAACTTGATCTGCTTACTTATTTGATTCTACGATAAACTTGTCGAGCGCTTCCAAAGCCTTGCCGCTCTCGATGAGATTCTTGGCCTGGCCTACGCCCTCTTCGATTGTCTTTGCCTTGCCTGCTGCGTAGATTGCAGCACCTGCGTTCATGCATACGACGCTCTTTCTTACGTCAGTGATCTTTCCTTCGAGAATGCCTCTTGTAACCTGTGCATTCTCTTCGGGAGTACCGCCGACGATATCTTCCTTTGTTCCTCTCTTAAATCCGAAGTCCTCAGGCTTGATCTCATAAGTCGTGATGGTTCCGTCTTCCTTAAGTTCAGCAACGAATGTCTCTGAAGATACGGAGATCTCATCAAGTTTATCCTCACCATATACAACGAGTGCACGCTTTGCTCCCAAGGACTTCAATACATGTGCAATGGGCTCGGCAAGATACTGGTCATATACACCCAAAAGATAGAAATCAGGTGTGGCAGGGTTTGTCAAAGGTCCGAGGATATTAAATACCGTTCTGAATCCCAATTCCTTACGGATAGGTCCTACATACTTCATGGATGTGTGATACTTCTGTGCAAAGAAGAAACAGAAGCCTACATTCTTAAGAAGCTCAACGCACTTCTCGGGTTCAAGATTGATGTTTGCGCCCAAAGCTTCGAGGCAGTCAGCTGTACCTGACTTTGATGAAGCAGCTCTGTTGCCGTGCTTTGCGATCTTGATGCCTGCAGATGCTGCAACGAAAGCAGATGTTGTTGAGATGTTAAAGCTTCCTGCTCTGTCTCCGCCTGTTCCAACGATCTCAAGGACTTCCATGCCCTGCTTATCAACCTTCAATGCGTGCTCACGCATTGCTGTAGCGCAGCCCGTGATCTCATCGATGGTCTCAAACCTTGCACTCTTTGTAGACAAAGCTGCGAGGAACGCAGCGTTCTGGGTGGATGTAGACATACCGCCCATGATCTCGTTCATTGTCTCATACGCCTCTTCGTAAGTAAGGTCTTCCTTGTTTACGATCTTTTCGATTGCCGCCTTAATCATGTTCTTTTTTCTCCTTCCGGTTGGTTCTGCCGGAAATAAAAAATCCCCAGCAGGAATTTAAGTGTTCCTGCCGGGGACGAATTAAAAAACTAATCCGCGGTGCCACCCTGGCTTTGCGTTGTTGAGACGCCACTCATAGGATACCAACATATCCCGGACTGCTTACGCGAGTCGCACGTTGCACATTTAATGCACCCTCCGCGGTCCATTTGATAATCCGGTTCCCGCTTCACTCTCAGCATCGGAAGCTCTCTGTAGGGCCTTTTACTATCTTTATCTCCGCATCAACGGTTTGATTGTTATGACAAAAATAATACTTTATGCCCAAAAAGTCAACTGTCAATTCCCATCTTGTTCAGGAATATAGATTTTCCATATCTTACAGCTGCTCGCTTCACCGACTACCGCAATCTGTGCATCAGGATAGTAATGTTCGCGAATATACGCAAGTTTCAGGCCATAATATGAATTGTCGACAAGATAAATGTTGTCATTGATCAGACTCTTATACGGATCAACAGGATCTATTCCATTATGTTCATAGACATAATTTTCTCCCGGATACTGCATCATGAGCCAACCTCCGATAAAGTGGCGCTGTTCTCCTGCTCTGCTGTTATCAGGTCTGATCCATGGTTTATAGTCCAGATTGGAATCTAGCATTGCATGCGGATCGATCAGGTAGAAATGGGAATCGTCATTTTCGATAATCGTAAGAAGCTCTTCATGAGGACGGCGTTCAGATACGACCATATTGTAGCAAGCCATATAGTATCCAGCGGAACCGAAAACAGAATCACAACGCTGAATATATGCAGCATCATCCATTGTCTTGTATGACGTATCAGGAATATATATTCCCAAATGATACAAAATCAATACGATCAGCATGGCGCCGAGAGAGCCGTAATAAAAGATCTTCCGTACAGCGAGTTTTCTGGGATCATTCCCGAGAGCGAGAGCCATTGTCAAAAATGTTGACAGGAATACGCCAAATTCAACACGGTACATTACCCTGCCAATATAACCGAAATACAGCAGCAGCATAAAACAGACTAAAACAGCTGCACATATGGTAATAATGCTTTTTCTCTCGCTGAATGCCAGAATCGCTGCGATCAGAATAATACCCAGCACTCCGGGATAGACCCAGTAATTCCTGTTTCCCAAAACTCTTATAGCGTGAGAAATATTATTAGTATTCGCCTTATTATAATCTTTAAGGATCTCAGCAAGACCTGTAAGTTTTTCCTGCGTGAACACAGACATATCGGTAAAACCTAACGTTGTAGCCATGTAATAATCGACTTCACTAATACCAAGCTGTTCCAACTCAGGTTGTATTTCTACATATTCCGGTGTCGGTACGTCTACTATGGACGGTCTGACTGCATCATATTCCAGAAAAGCTTTGTACTCCGGATCAATCTTCCATAACGCGTCATTGGCTCCCTCTAACGCAAAAGCAGAACAGATCAATGCCAGGCACAACAGAACCCGGGTTATGAAAAAAGACGCCGGTTTCTTAATGATATGGAAAAAGAACCGTACAAGCAGGAAAGGCACTACACAATAAATACAGTCAAACCTCAACATAGTGCCGAACAAAAAGACAATTCCACCAATAACAGCCGCTGCTTTTCTGTGGGAAAGTTTTTTATTCATTATTCCTTCAAGGAAAAGAAAACCGCCGGCTGCTATGGCTGCTGATGCAGTTTTGGTAAACTGCAAAAGGATGAAAAGATCATCAGAATAGCATATGAGTAAAATAACAGATGCCAGAATGCCGATGCTTGTACGGCAATGCTTTAATAGCAGCCACACTATGATTATTGATGATACGAGGCCGAAGAATTCGAGCGCAAAAAAATAGAAGCTGATGCGCGGAATCAAGGTATAAAGACCGACCAGCATATATCCTAAGATAATATTCGAGAAAGGCATATGAGGATCATATGATCCGGTATAGTTTCCGGACAACAAAAGCTCAATACCGGAATCATCATTGTATTCATACCTGGGATCACAAAAAACCATTGCCATCAGGAAAAACAGTATGCAGATCAATATAGCAGAAATAAGCGGATGATCATTAATCATTTTAGATATCTTGCTAAAACTGTTTTTGATTTTTTCCTCAATTGTCATACTCAATCCCTTATCCTTATCTGCTAAATGAATTAATTTAACTTACCGGATTATTGCTCATACTTAATACTACACGTTTTCATCTGAAACATAAAACTTCCATATCTTACAGCCATTCTCTTCCCCTACCAGTTCAAGCTGCGCATCAGGGTAATAATGTCTTCTAAGATAAGCAAGCTTCAATTCATAATAATCACTGTCTATAACATAGACGTTTTCATTAACCAGACTTCTGAACGGATCAACGGAATCTATACCGTTATATTCATACCAATATGTTTCATCCGGATACTGCATCATTAAACAACCGCCAAGCGTATGGCTTCCGGAAACAGATTGTCCGTTACCCGGTCTCACCCACGGATTGTAATTCAAATTCGCATTCACTAACGAAAGCACATCAATAAGATAAACATGTTCGCTGTCATTCTCGATCCTGCTTAACAGATCCTCGTAAATACGGCGCTTAGATACGACTACCGTATAACATTCAACATTGTATCCGTTCAGGAAGTTTTCTTCTCCGCTGAATATATATTCCACATATTGAGCATATGACTTATCGCTGAGAGTCTTATATGATGTGTCGGGAATATAGATCCTCACATGATATAAGAGCACGGCATACATTACCGTAAAGACAGAAAACAGATATATCTCACGGCGTAACTTAATTTGCTTTTTGTTTCCGTTAAATGAAACTGCCATTGCAGAAAATGCAGCGAACAAAACGCTAAACTCGACGCGATAATATGCTCTTCCTATATAAGCAAAATATAGGAGCAGCAAAGCACAGACAAGAACGGATAAGATTATCGTAAAGTACGGTTTCTTTTCAAAGAACACCAACAACACACACACTAAGAATATTCCGATTACGCCGGGATAACTCCAATACTCTCTGTATCCGAATACTGTGAATGCATTTGAAATCGTGTTGGTTTGAGTGGAATTGTAATTTCTTATGACTCCGGCCATCCGGTCAAGTTTTTCGGGAGTAAATACACTAAGATCTGTGAACTGCCATGTAGCCGCCATATAATAATCGATCTCACTGATACCTATTTCTTCCATTTCTGTTTGTATGTCTTCATATAAAGGCATGGGAACATCTGTTATGGGGTATCTGTATTCATTCAGTTCGCGGTAATACCTGTATTCGGGATCGATATTCCACAACGCATTATTAATTCCAAGAAAAGCATATGATGCACCGACAAGGAGTACACAGAGCAGGAATCTGACCAATATCTCTTTGAGCGTTTTCTTAAATGCCAAAATAATGAAACGGATAAGAAGAAACGGTATAACGCAATACATGCATTCAAAACGAAGCATGCAGCCAAACAAAAACAGAATGCCGCCAGCCAATGCTGTCAGTTTTCTGTGAGCGATGGACTTGTCATATATAGATTCCAGAAAAAGAAAACCACCGGCAGCGATCGCAGCAGAAGCAGTCTTTGTAAACTGGACCAATATAAAGAGATCATCAGAAAAACAGACTAGGCAGATCAGGGCTGCCAGGACGCCTATGCTTGTGCGGCAACGTTTTAATATCAGCCATACAATTACTATGAGGGAAATAAGACCCATTATTTCCAACATAACAAAGTAGAAGCTGATACCGGGAATCAAAGTATATATCCCCTTAAGCAAATAGCCTAAGAGGATATTTGAAAACAATATATACTGGCTTGGTCTTCCGGTTAACGTTCCGGATAAAATGCTGTCTGTGCAATAATCATCATTTGTCTCATACTTCTGATCGCAAAAGACAACAGCCATAAGAAAAAAGAATACGCAAAGCACAACAGCAGTTATAAACGGATAAGCTGCTATCTTTTGAGCTATTACTCCTGAAATCTTATTAATTCTCTGTTTGATCGAGATGCCCAAGGTTTACGCTCCAAATATACCCTCTGCCGCCCGTGCCATTCTCTTTTTAATATGATGTTATTACCCTAAATCACATGCTGTATGTATTCTTTACCATCTCATATGATGCAATGTCTGATTCAAAGTATTCTACGGAAATGTAATGCATTCTGGAGTCATTATCATAGAAATAGAATACAGAAAAATACATTCCGTCCTGATACTGGGCTGTAATCTCATAAGCGTCAAATCCGCCGAGCGAGGTCTGTTGGGCATAAGCATCCTCCATGCCCTGGGATCTTAATGATTCCACGCTGCTGTTAACCAAAGTATCCAGGTCAATGCCATTGCCCTTGTTAAACTCTTCAGGGAACACAGTCAGGTTTATGATCGTTGAAGTATCCCTGTTGATACGCTGTTCTCTTGCAAGATAATAATCACCCATGCCGTCAGCTTCAGTCCAGTAATCCCATGTTCCCTGTGTAAGGTAAACATAACCGGTAATACTGTTACCCATTACTTCTGTATCACTATCGAATGTAGGTTCAACTACGTCTGTAGTGGAAACAGTTGTTGCAGTTACGGGATCTGTGGAAGAACCGTAATATTTCTTGAAATCTTCTTCGAGTACGAAAGTAACATATGAAGCTGCTTCCATATTGCAGACATCGAGAACGTTATATGTTTCTCCGTCTTCTTCAGGTGTCAGATAGAATCCGTAGTAATGGATCGTCCACGGATCTCTGTCCTGTTTCTCGCCGTCAACGATGAGTTCCTCATAGTCAAGGCAGATGCAGAGGAGATTTTCCATCTCATATTCTTCATTCATGCTGATCATGGAACGGATCTCGCTCTTCTCAACGCCTAATTCATCAATATCTTCCGTAATGTACTCGAAAGCATCTTCTCCTGCATAGATCTGGTACTTTCCCGTATAGTAATTATCAGAAGTATCGAGGTAAGACTGATAATAGGTGAAAGACTTTGTCTTCTTGTCGAAAACCATATAAGAGTTATCACCTGTAGTGATCCAGTTATTTTTCTCAATCATCTTTACATAATCGATCGCGTTATCGTCATCATCGTCATCATCTATAGTAGAGTAAACATTCAGGTCTTCAAATTCGCTCGTAAAATCGTCCCAATCCGGCGACAAGAAGAATGCCGTCAAAGACAGCATGATGATCGCGGAAATAATAAGACCTGCAATGGCAAGTCCCTTACCCTTCTGCTTTTTAGCGATTGCAACGATCAATCCGATAAGAGACAAAAGGAATCCGATAGGACAGGTAATTCCGAGACAGCCAAGTCCTACAAGAGACAAAACAAAACCAGCTACGCAAAGTCCGTTCTTCTTTTCTCTCTTAACAACAGGCTGTGTTATCGGCTGTGCATATACCGGTTGGACAGGCTGTGCTGCCGGCTGGATAATTACCGGCTGTGGAGCAGGCTGGTATACAGGCTGCTGATATACGGGCTGTGCTGCCGGCTGAGGTGCGGGCTGCTGGTAAACAGGCTGAACGGGCTGCTGGACGGGAGCCGGAAGAGGACCTCCGCAACTGGAGCAAAACTTTGCGCCGTCTGCACTGCTTGCTCCGCAATTAGGACATACTGCCATACAAAAATCTCCTTATTCAATATTCCAAACGACCCGTCTGACAGGCGGGCCGCTTATTAACTTTATGCTTCGCCGCCGGCTTTTTCTTTCTTTGCGGCTTTGACGTTCTCTCGTTCATGACGATCATCTTTGGCTTTCTTCCTGGCTGCGAGCCACGGCACTGCAATCTGTCTGTAGATATAAGAAAGCATTGCAGCAAGCGGGATAGCAAGGAGCACACCGGGAACACCCCAGATCTTGCCTCCGACAACGAGGAAGACAAGGATCAGGAATGCAGGAACCTTGAGAGCGGAACCAAAAAGTCTCGGCTTGATGACATAACCGTCAATAAGCTGGAGAACCAGTGTGAATATGAGGAACGGAATAACGAAATGCGGTTCTGCAAGGAGCAGGATCACAGCACCAATAAAAGCGCCCACGAACGGACCGAATGTCGGTGCGAGGTTGCAGAGGGCAACTACTACGGAGCAGAATACCGCATAAGGCATATGGAATGCGAACATGAATATTGCATTAACTATTCCGACGATAAGGGCATCGACAAGTTCGCATACGATGAATCTTGAGAATATGCTGTTGAATTTGTTCCATACATCTTTGAAGTTATCGTAATGCTGTGTCGGAATAACAAGGAAGAAAAATTCACTTAACAGCTCGACAAGCTTCTTCTTTCCGATAAGGAAATAGAATGCAAGGATAACGCCGATGAGGAAATTGAATGTGTTGGAAACAAGATCAGTCGAGAACTTGATAACACCGGACGGGGTCATGTCGTTGCTGAAAACAAACTTCATGACGATCGCGGGAAGATTACTCTGCTCATCAATATAGTTGATAATGCTGACTTTAATATCCTGATCAAGTTCAGTTGAAAGAACGAGTTCCTTAAGGCTGCTCATGTAGCCTGAAAGTCCCATCGCAAACGTAGTGATGTTTTCGATGAGCATAGGAGTAATGACAACTATCAGCGCTACGAAAAGACCGAGAACAAAAATAAGGGATACTACCGCGGACAATATCCAGGCAGCATCCTCATTTTTCTTCATGCCCTTTTTAAGACGCTTATATATGAAGCATGCAAGAGGATTAACCGTATATGCAATTACCGCACCGATGATTACGGTGGAAGTTATCGTAAGAAAAGAATTGAAGAACTCCTTAAAGTTTCCGATATGCGATACGAGCATATAGAAGACTACTACAAGGCACAGGGAGATCGTAAGTCCTGCCCACCTGTTCTTCTCATATTTATTAAAACGTTCTTTATATTTAACCATGCGAGTATTATATCAGGATGATATGGATAAATCACCATAAAAGAAAACTCCCGCAGATCGGTGCGGGAGTAGGATTTACTGTTACAAATTATATTCAGATGTAAGTCAAGTTCCGATTGATCTGTTGATTCAATTCTTGAGAGAAACTCAAATTTAAGTAAAAACTTACTTGGAGGAAACTAGTGAATCAAGCAAGACCAATCGTCTGCTTGTTTGTGCTTCACTTCCCATTGGTCTCACCTCCTTAGAACTTTTAGAGTTCCTTTTCTTGATGGCTTGAGTATAGCACAGTAAATGTCAGAATGTGTTACCAAAAAATGAACGATTGCTGACATTGATATTTCCATGAGGTATCAACGGGCTTACAAGAAAAGATATTTGATTATTGGGGTGCCGGAATACCGAAGTCCTTATCGCCGTCCCTGGACAGGAACGACATGGGCGGAAGCTCTACAACGCGGCCGTCTGCTGAAGATACGGCCTTCATGAAGAATGTCATCTCAGGATGTGGACAGTCATTAACGGGATTCATTTTCCCATCGTAAAGTTCGGAAACGACAACGGGTGCCATATAGCCTTCAGGCATGAGAACGTTTAACGTATCGCCCTTATAGAGCTTGTTCTTCTGGGTGACTTTGTTAAGACCGGTAGTACTGTCAAACGAATCAGTCACACCTACTACAAACGCAGGTTTGTTATATGACTTGTCGGGATCTATCTTTGCGTCGTCACAGGGAGCATCAAAAAAGAAACCCGTATCATAATCTCTGTGTACGACCTTATCGAGTATTTCTTTCCAGTGCGGATCGAGCTTATAGTTATCGGGATCCTTGCAGCAGAGATCAACAGCTTCCCTGTAGACCTTCGTGACTGCAGCTGCATAGTAAGCGCCCTTGATCCTTCCTTCGATCTTGAAGGAATTGATTCCTGCTTCCAGAAGTTCCGGTACATGATCGATCATGCAGATATCACGGCTTCCGAAAATGTAAGTTCCGCGCTTATCCTCTTCTACAGGAAGCTGTATATCAGGACGCTTTTCTTCGACAACATAGTAACCCCATCTGCAGGGCTGTGCACATGCGCCGCCGTTGGATCTTCTGCCTGTAAAATAATTCGACAAAAGACATCTGCCTGAATAAGAGACGCACATCGCGCCGTGGATGAAGCATTCAAGCTCAACATCCGCCGGAATGGATTTACGGATCTTCTTTATCTGTTCAAGTGAGACCTCACGTGCGAGAACGATTCTTTTCGCGCCCTGTGAAGCCCAGAAATTGCATGCTGCGCTATTTGTTACACTGGCCTGAGTTGAGATGTGGATCTCAAGGTCGGGACAGAGCGTGCGTGCCATTGTGAATACACCGGGATCGGAAATAAGGACCGCATCAGCACCGCTCTCTTTACCTACGAACTTTATGGCATGTTCAAGTCCGGAGAGATCTTCTTCCGTGGGCATTACGTTAAGAGTTACATAGCACTTTACGCCGTGGTCGTGCGCATATTTAATTCCAGCCTTCATCTCTTCTTCATTGAAGTTGTCACTGAATGCACGAAGACCGTAGCTGGTACCAGAAAGATAAACAGCATCAGCACCATATTCGACTGCTGCGCGGAGTTTATCGGGATTGCCGGCAGGACTTAATATCTCAAAACGTGAACGGTCGTAACCCATATTACTTCCTTTTCGAAAATGCCAAAGATTATGTATCGGGTAAGATGACCAGGCCGCTGCTCTCAGTGGTCTCATCGGTCTCAGAAGTCTCTGTCTCTTCTTCTCTTACCCAGTTATCTCTGTACTTCTCAACGTTGTCCTCATGCTGTGAAAGCGTTGTGGCAAAAGCCGTACCGCCGTCAACACCTGTAGCGCAGAAATACATATAGTTGCAGTTCGGCTCAGGATAAAGAGCTGCAGAGATCGCATCGATACCGGGCATGCAGATAGGTCCCGGCGGAAGTCCCTGATGCGTATAAGTGTTATAAGGACTGTTGATGCTGAGTTCCGCATCCGTATGAAGAATCGAGGGCTTGCCGCCGTTCATCTCAACAAGATAATTGATCGTAGCTGAAGAACCGAGGAATCTCATATCTTCATCATCGGAATCAAGACGGTTATGGAATACGGCAGAGATGAGCATCATGTCCGAAGCCTTACCTGTCTCCATCTGGATAACGGAAGCAAGGGTTATTATCTCATCCATGGAATAACCGAGTCTCTCGGCTCTTACATAGTACTCGTCGTAGAGCTTGCTCTGCGTATTGTTAAGGAACCTTCTGATGATGGATTCCGGACTTGCATTAACGTCGAAATAGTAAGTATCGGGATAAAGGTATCCGGAAAGGATAAAGTCTCTTCCCTCTTTGATCTCGATCTGTGAGACGAATTCATAGTCCGTAAAAAGGTTAGGTGAATTCATGCACTTATCGAACTCTGCGTCGTCGAAGTTGAGTCCTGCCTCATGCAGGATCTTCTTAACGTCGTAATATGTCGAACCTTCAGGGATCGTGACCTTAACTGCGGCAGGCTCAAGTGTTAAGAAATACATGAGCTCGTCATAAGAGAAGCCTTTTAACAGGTAGTGTGTACCTGCTACGTATGCTCCGTCGAAGCCGTTCAGTTTACTGATGATCGAGAACAGGAACTTATTCGTGATAAGTCCCTGGTCATATAATTTATCCGCAATATCGGAAGTTGAATCGCCGCTCCTGATGACGACGCATACGGCACCCTCAGTCTCCTGGGTGATCTTGTACTTGCCGGCATCGATGTCTGACTTGAGAGCGTTAAATCTCTTATCCTGTGAGATGACATAGTTATAGCCGACGTATACGCCGCCTACAGCGAATCCGAATAACAGTAGGATAACGATCAATATACGGAGAGCGACCCTGACCTTGCCGGATAACATCAGTTAAAACTCACCCCCGATATAGATTTAAGATCAAACGTCCTTTTTAGCCTTTGCAACCGTCTTGGCACGCAGATCGTTATTAAGTATCTTCTTGCGAAGTCTGATGCTCTGAGGAGTTACTTCACAAAGCTCATCATCTTCGACAAATTCCAGGCACTGCTCAAGGGAGAATGTAAGGGGCGGTGTAAGACGCATTGCGTCATCTGCTCCTGCAGAACGCATGTTGGTTACATGCTTCTTTTTGCAGACATTAACGGTAATATCATCAGGCTTAGGGTTGATACCTACGATCATGCCTTCATATACCGGTGTGCCTGCTCCGATGAAGAGTGCACCTCTGTCCTGGGCATTGTACAATCCGTAGGTAACAGCGGTTCCGGTCTCGAATGCTACGAGCACTCCCTGACCTCTCGTCTCAATGTCACCTGCGAAGGGTTCAAAGCCCGAGATAACGGAGTTCATTATACCATTGCCCTTAGTGTCGGTCAAAAACTCGGTACGGTATCCGAGGAGTCCTCTGGAAGGGATCTTGAACTCAAGACGTGTATATCCCTTTGTAGGAGGAAGCATGTTGAGAAGTTCTCCCTTACGCTTTCCGATCTTCTCCATTACAGGACCTACAAAGTCCTCAGGAACGTCGATTACGAGCTCTTCAACAGGTTCACAGAGAACGCCGTCGATCTCCTGCATGATGACCTTCGGCTTACTTACCTGGAACTCATATCCTTCACGGCGCATTGTCTCGATGAGGACTGAGAGATGGAGCTCTCCTCTTCCCTTTACGATGAATGCTTCTGTTGTATCTGTCTCTTCGACTCTCATGGAAACGTTTGTCTCGATTTCCTTGAAAAGTCTGTCTCTTAAGTGACGTGATGTTACGAACTTACCTTCCTGGCCTGCAAAAGGGCTGTCATTGACGGAGAATGTCATTGCGATCGTAGGCTCGTCGATCTTAACGAACGGGAGCGGCTCGGGCTCATTTGCATCGCAGAGGGTGTCACCAATGTTGATGTCAGCGATACCTGCAACGCATACGATCTCACCGATGGATGCAGAATCAACTTCCTCACGGCCGAGGTTGTGGAATCTCAAGAGCTTAACGACTCTTGCATTTCTCTTTCCGTCTTCACCGTATGTTACGAGTGCAACGTTCTCGCCCTGCTTGATTGTGCCTCTCTCAACTCTTCCTACGCCGATTCTGCCGATGTAAGGGTCTGAATCGATGTTGGATACGAGGAGCTGCATGGGGCCCTCAGGATCGCCTACAGGACAGGGTTGTGAAGTCGAGTTCCTTGCCTTCCTCATATTCCTTAAGATCAAGTGTAGCAACACATGTCTTACCGGATGTATATACAACGGGGAATTCGAGCTGTTCGTCATCTGCGCCGAGCTCGATGAAAAGATCGAGAACCATGTCTACGACTTCAAGAGGTCTTGCGTCGGGACGGTCGATCTTGTTGATGCATACGATAGGCTTAAGGCCTAGACCCAGTGCCTTGTGAAGAACGAATCTTGTCTGCGGCATAGGACCGTCGAAAGCGTCAACTACGAGAAGAACGGAGTCAACCATCTTAAGAACACGCTCTACCTCACCGCCGAAGTCAGCGTGGCCGGGAGTATCTACGACATTGATACGGATTCCCTTGTAATCGATAGCGGTATTCTTGGCGAGGATCGTGATACCTCTCTCACGCTCAAGATCGTTGCTGTCCATAACCTGTTCTACGACAGCCTCATTTTCACGGTAAACGCCTGCCTGCTTAAGCATGGAGTCTACGATTGTTGTCTTTCCGTGGTCTACGTGGGCAATGATTGCGATGTTTCTCAAGTTCTCGATAGTTGTGACTGCCATAAAAATCTCCGTAAAAAGTCAGATCAGTTGATCCTAGTGCTGATACTTCTAATAATTCTTAATTAAAACCGAGTAATATTTTGCTACTGAAATGGTCTGATTAGTGACTGTGATATTTCACAAAATATCAGTCTTCTTCGCCACTCTTATTACGCAAAAGGAGACGGATTGGAACGCCTTCGAATCCGAAGTTTCTTCGAAGCTGGTTTTCGAGATAACGCTCATAGGAAAAATGCGACAATTCCTTGTCGTTGACGAAAAGCGCGAACGTGGGCGGCTGAACGGAAACCTGTGTTCCGTAATAGATCTTGAGATGCCTTCCCTTGTCCTGCGGAGTAGGAACCTGGGTAACGGCTTCAGAGATCATCTTATTAAGAACGCTCGTAGTAAGGCGCTTCTTGGAATTCTCATATACTGTCTTGATAAGTGCGAAAAGCTTATCTACTCGCTGTCCGGTCTTGGCAGAGATAAACAATACGGGCGCGTAATCCATGAAAGGAAGGCGCTGCTTTACGATCTTGGTCATCTCTTCAAGGGTACCAGTCTGCTTATCGATAAGATCCCACTTATTGATAACGATTACGGAAGCTTTGCCGTTATCGTGGGCAAGGCCTGCAATCCTTGCATCCTGCTCTGTAACGCCAGCCTCTGCATCGACAAGGATAACGCATACGTCAGCCCTGTCTATGGCTGCAAGGGCCCTTACCATCGAATAACGTTCGATTACATCCTCTATCTTGCCCTTTTTACGCATGCCGGCCGTATCGACGATCGTAAATGAACCGTATTCATTCTCGATTAGTGAGTCGATCGTGTCTCTGGTCGTACCTGCAATATCGGATACGATGCTTCTCTCGGCACCTGCAAGTCTGTTGGACAATGAGGACTTGCCGGCATTAGGACGGCCGATAATGGCTACCCTGATGGTATCGTCCTTGCCTTCATTCTCGTCTGCCGGCGGGAATTTGGAAATGATCAAGTCGAGCATCTCGCCCAGACCGAGCTTGTGTGCAGCAGAGATCGCACATACATCCTCAAGTCCGAGATTATAGAATTCATAGAATTCCGGCGGCTGCTCACCTACATAGTCTGATTTATTGACGCAGACAATGACCGGGCGGCCTGCTTTACGAAGCATTACTGCAATCTCCTCATCGGCAGCGGTAAGTCCGCTCTTAAGGTCACACATAAACAGAATGACATCTGCCGTCTCGATCGCGATCTCAGCCTGAACGCGCATCTGCTGCAATATGATGTCATCCCGGGTATCGGGCTCAATACCGCCCGTATCGATCATTATGAATTCCCTGCCGCTCCAGGATGTCTCGGCATAGATACGGTCTCTGGTAACGCCGGGCGTGTCATGAACTATGGAGATTCGCTCTCCATAGATAGTGTTGAACAGTGAGGACTTACCCACATTAGGTCTTCCCACTATTGCGACAACCGGTTTACTCATGCCGTTTTTTCCTTCCTTTGCAATAAAAGAGGCAGTGCCTTTATTCCAAACACCGCCTCGTTAACTAAATACTTCTTATTTATCTCAGATCTCTTCGTCGACTTTGATAACCTGTTTTCCGTCCAGGTAACCGCAGTTCTTGCAGACCGTACGGCGAAGCATCTTAGCATGACACTGGGGACATTCAACGAGACCCGGCATGTTAAGTTTCCATGCGCTTCTGTGACGTGCAGTCCTTGCCTTCGACCATTTACGCTTCGGATGTGCCATTCATCTTCACCTCTTTCTTTTCACAAATGCTTGAAGATAATACCTTATATTTCTCCCTTTTGCAAGAGCCTTTTTATCGAAAAGATATTTCTTATCGGTTCACCGCTGTCAGGATCGAGTGTATAACTGATCTCCGCGCCGTCAATAAGGCCCCCCGGGAAGTTAATATATTCGGTATCAATCTCTACGTCAATAGGCCCGAAAGACGTGAGCATAGAGCTTTTTGTCCTGTTGCCGACCTCGAAAACCATCCGGGATGTAACGTCTCCGTTGCGGACGACGATCGCCTTGGATTCTTCTTTTATTAAAGTTAATACAAAATGAGTCTCTTTTTCATTCTCATTATGTTTTTCAGTCCAGTTATATACTGTCCTTGTACCTTCTTTGGAAACAATGCCCACCGTCTTAAGGGGCTCACCATATACTCCCGTCTTGATCTCAAACAGGCATTTTTCTTCATTACTTGCATTATCCATCAGACGGTCACCTCATATTTATCGGTAGAAAAATGTTTTGTTCCTGAAGGCAGGCCTTCACCCAGGAAAGGAGCTGCCACCTGCTCAAAGAGCTCAGGTTCGTCACTAGTATAGAATTCCCTTACGGGATTGCTGTTGCCTTCGGAAGCTGTTCCTTCACGGCTTAAAAGATCCTTTACGACCTGCGCCGTAGCTTCTCCCGTATTTACGAGAACAACATCATCGCCCATTACTTCTTTAATGACTTTAGTAAGCAAAGGATAGTGTGTGCACGCCATGACTAGCGTATCGACGCCGGCTTCCTTTAAGGGCTTTAAATATTCTTCGGCTGTAAGTCTCGTGACTTCGGTATCCCACCAGCCTTCTTCGGCAAGGGATACAAACAGCGGGCACGCCTGCTGGAAGATCTCGATATCTTTCATTCCAAGCTCTTCTGCCCTTTTCTCAACCGCATCTTTATATACGCCTGTAGATATGGTTCCTTTTGTGGCGATAATGCCTATCTTGCCGTTCTTTGTGGATCTGCAGGCCACGTCGGCACCCGGAGTGACCACTTCAACGACCGGCACATCAGCTCTCTTTTTCAATTCTTCGTATGCGTAAGCACTTGCGGTATTGCAGGCGATCACGACCATCTTGACGTCCTTGGTCTCAAGGAACTTAAGATTCTGAAGCGAATAACGGATTACGGTGCTCCTGGACTTGGTTCCGTAAGGAGTCCTTGAATTGTCACCGAAATAGATAGTGCTCTCTCCGGGCACTGTTTTCCATATCTCTCTGAGAACCGTAAGTCCTCCGATACCTGAATCGAATACTCCGATCGGTCTGTTATCAGTCATTTATTAATTCTCCCCTTATTTAAGGCGGACATTATAATCTGGTCCTATTTTAAAGGTTTTGCCGGACACGTCAACGTGGATGTTATTCTTGGGGACCTTGCCGAACATGATCTGGCAGCTGAACAGCTGCTGGTATTTTACCTTCTTGCCGTCCTTTGTTTCAAAGTGCATGTTGACCTTGTTTCTGCCGTAATTTCCGTCGCCTATAACGGGATGTCCCAGATGGGCAAACTGAGCCCTGATCTGATGTGTCCTTCCCGTAACAAGCTCCAGTTCCAGATCTGATACGCTCTCGCCGTCAGGTCCGGCATTCTCAAAGGTCTTGAGGATCCTGTACTTCGTTGCTATATCAAGGTCTCCGGGCTGCTTTTCGTCATGAATGTAGACTTTGCCCTGCTTTGTCTTCTCGAGATAGCCCTTAACTTCCTTATATATGGTTCCGTCCTCACCTACGGCCGGTTCTCCGACATCAGGTTCGCCTAGTACGAGCGCACGGTATCTCTTAACAACAAGATTATTTTTAAAAAGCTCTACGCAGTCAGATAAAGCCTGCTTATTCTTGGCAATGAGCACAAGGCCTCCCGTATTCATATCGATCCTGTGGCAGAGCTCTGCTTCCCTGAATTTGGTGGTATTGCGGATCTGGTCGATAAGCGTGTCTTCAATGTCGCTCTTTCCCGAATGGACAGCGATTCCCTGGGATTTGTTTACGATGAGAAGGCCTTTTGTCTCGGCTACTATCTCAAACATCTTCTCCTGGGGCTTAGCCTTGGGGGCAGTTTTCGATGCGCCGTCGAAAAGTTCATCCGGAAGCCATATCTCTACGACATTACCTTCTTTTACGGCAATGTCTTTATTGACCTTTTTGCCGTCGATCCTGATGTCACGGCGCTTGAGCGCATGGAACAGATCAGCCGGTTTAAGCTGGGGATATGCTTCCTGGCAGGCCTTTACGACATGAAGTCCGTCCTGGGCTCTTGTTACTATAAAATCACGCATTTACTGCCTCTTCCGTTTTATTCTTCTTTTCTTTATATTCCTTTGCGAAAATGAACAGGCAGAAGACTACGAGATCGATAACAAGGATCTCCAAAAGCTGCATCCATGTAACTGACTGGTCCTGGAGGACGTCTGCCGACAAAGCACCTGATACGATCGGAATAAGATTATTATTCAGGAAGTGCATGGCAACGCAGACCCAGATATTGTTAGTCTTAAGATATGCGAATCCGAAGAAGATGCCAATTGAAACGCATGTGATTATCTGCCCAACGACCATCTGCGGAATTGAATCTTTGGTATAGAACATCGTATCGACAGGAAGATGCCACAATCCCCATACAACGCCCAGAAGAATGACACCTGCTTTCATTCCGAACTTCTTCTGCATAATAGGCTGGAGGAAGTATCTCCATCCGTATTCCTCACCGAAGAAAGCAACTATCGTCAAAGGATAATTGAGCGGAAGGCTTACCAGGCTGATATAGAACAGGGGCTGTTTAAACAGCAATGCATACTCTGAAAAGAACTCTGACAGATTGTTGTTTGCAAGGCCCTCAATGATGACGGGCAAGAATACTCTCGGAAGATAAAGAGCAACATACAGCAATACAAGCAATATGCCCATACGCCCGTTGTTCCTTGAAAGACCTGCGAACTTGCGTCTCTCCCGTCCTGCAACAAAATATCCGATCCACATAAGGACAGAGGCGATAATGAGAACATACTGTCCGGCCATATAATAAAGTGTTGAGAGATTGATCGTGGTAGAGGCTCCCGTAAGTTCTGCGGAATCACCGCTTACGCCCAGAAAAGATGCAAGGTCAAATACTTCATCAGGTCCGAAGGGATTAGCAACTACGCTGAGCAATCCCAAAACGAGCTGAATCACATAATTAATGACGACAACCGTCATGAAAAACTTCGGAACACGCTTCTCGCCTTTATAAAACAGAATGAATCCCAAAGCGACGCCTGCTGCAGGCGAACACATCTGGGCATCTACTATCTGGGTAAGATCGTAACCGTGCTGCTTTCCGATATACATCGGGATCATCATGAGATATGTGATTCCGTATGCGATCGCAATAAACAGGATAAGCCGTTTCTTGTTTAGCGTTTTTTCATCTAATGATTCCATAATATTCTCCCCATATGCCATATCATAGTTGAATGATATTTTACCACAAAGGAGAACTGTAAACTTTAACCCTTGGGGATGGGCAGCAGGCTCCTTGTACCCGCCTTGTATTCGGCATATCCGGGCTTTGCAGACTGTCTTTTATCAGCAAGCGGAATACTTACGGTAAAGAACAAAATCGTGTTGGCCACAGCACCTGCAGCAAGCCACCAGTGTGAAGGCATTACAGATACGGCCTGTATTGCAATCCCCCACCACATCAGGATCTCGCCGAGATAATTTGGGTGTCTTGCATACTTCCAAAGGCCCGTGCGTATAAGTCCGTGCCGGCCGCTCTTTCTGTATTTCTGCATCTGTGTATCTGCAACAAGCTGAAGCGTTGCCGCACCGACGCAGACAACCATACCTATAAAACTTCCTATATTCGCCCTGAGTTCCTGCCTTATCACGAAAACTGCCGGAAGTGTAGTCAGATAAACTATGAGAGTAGGCACCATATGAATTCCGGTAAAGTTGATGAAAGGATATAACCTGCCGGTCTCATTTTCGAATTTTGTATAGCGCCAGTCCTGATGGTTAAGACCTCCGAATACGTATGCCCAGTTACCCGTAAGTCTTATTCCCCAATAAACGATGGATATGATGAGCAGAAGAGTTGCCGGCGTGATATTTGATGTCAGTGCATACCCCGCAATTATCACTATGGGCTGGACGCTCCAGTAAGGATCGTATACGGACGCGTTTTTGAATATTACGCTGAACACGAAAACAAATATGGTTGCGGCAACATCAGCTATCAGAAGTCTTATCCAGAACAAGAACGGCAGTGCCATATAAACCGCCACGCCTAAAGCCGCAGCCAGAACATAGATGACCGTAATTACCAGAATGCTTTTTGATTTGCTGTTCTTAATGGAATCCATATGTTATCAGCAGTAATTCCTTACTTTACCGACTGACACATAATTCCCGGTTATCGCGGCAAGATCAGTTCCTTCAGCGCCCTTCCATTCGGGAATGAGATCCACCTGATAAATGGTCTTGTTCCCTTCTTTTCCTATCTCTTTATAAGAGCCTGTAAAGAATGATTCCTGTGAGATCGTGCAGCCGTATTTAATGCCCTTGCACTCTTCAACAGTGCAGCCGGGGAAATTGACATTCCATATCTCGTTATCGCCCAAAGGCGTATCGATAAGTTCGGATGCAATCTGCTCTATGTACTTATCCGTAACTTCGTGAGTACCGATGTGATTCTCCGAAAAAGCAATGGTATGGATCTTCTGGTTTGCAGCTTCCAGGGCAGCGCCGACAGTTGCAGAATACTGGATGCCTGATGCGATGTTATAACCTTTGTTGATTCCGGTAAAGACCAGGTCGGGTCTGCCGGGCACAATGGTAGTGATACCGAAAGAAACACAGTCAGAAGGAGTTCCGGTAGTAGTAAATGCATGAACGCCTTCTACGGGGAAATCCACTTCCCATACCTTGAGCGGCTCCCAGAAGTTTGCCGCATGGGACATCGAACTGAACTGTCTGCACGGAGCGACAACCCATACTTCACCGAATTTCTTTGCCAAAGCAGCAAGCCTCGCAAGCGCTTCGGAATCTATGCCGTCATCGTTGGATACCAATATCTTTCTCATCTGCATATCACCCTGAAATTAATTAAGCTTATAAACCGCATTGAGATTCAGACGGCTGAAGTTACCGTCGTCAGGAGTAAGCGTCCTTTCAAATGATATACCTTTATGCTCAAGGCATATATCAAGAAACAACATAAAAATACCTATATCAATGCTTCCGAAATAAGCGAGTCTGAAAGGCGGAATAATGCCATGCTTTCCAGGACGTCTGTAGCGGTATACGTCGAGAGTTCCGTCACCCTTGTTGACTACTTTCCATGGCTGGATATTGCATGCCGTAGGAGTAAGTCTTACAACTTCCGTAACTCCTTCTATCGCATCTCCTTCCCAGAATTCTTCCACAGGAACACGGATAAATGTTGAGAGATCACCCGGAGTACGGAATTTGGAATCGTCATCGATCTTGCGGATGGCCATCATGATGACGTATTCAAGACCCTGGTATCTGCGTTCTTTGGTCCTGCCTACGCCGAACCACAAAGGTCCTATTCCCTTTCCTGTCAGATAGAGATCGAGCTGCTCTCCGATATAACCTATGTTCTGAAGGTATCCCGGCTTCTTTTCGCTGTAGATGAGAATGCAGTATTCCTCGCCTCTGTTGCAGCTCGTCTGTGAACCTGGAACTATCTTTATCTTAGTATTGATGCCTTCGAAAAGAGGAGTGAACTTATACCACATCTCTTCTATCTCATTAAGCTCTTCCTGACTGATCTTTTTGCCGTCAGGCTCACCGTATCTGTGAAAAGATTTACGCTTAAAGATGAGGTCGAAATAAGATTTATCCATGAGATGCCCTCCCTGTCATTGCTCCGCTAATTATTCTAACATAAGAAATCCGATCAATAAGGCTGCCTCTTAAACCGAGGCAGCCTTAGTCAATTACCTGAATTATTCTGTCTTATCAGCCCTGACTTACGACATAAGCGAAAAGGAATACGACAGGTGAATTCCAGTAGATCGTAACCTCGTTGAGTGAGTAAGCCTGATCATTATCCGCATAGCAGAGAGCAGGAGCTGTACCGCTCAAAACAGACTCAGCGTAAGGATCTTCGAGGTTCTGGTCAGGACCGCCTGCGATCATGCCGGGAACAGCCGCACCTGCTGCCTCAGAAGGTCTGTGGTGAGGTGATTCAGGAGATACCGTGCCGTAACCTGTAAGGAAGCAGTAACCTGTTCCGTTTGTACCGAGGAGATAGTCGAGCTGTGATCTCGCGATCATGTCGCCCTTGTTATCGCCCTTGACTGCATCGCAAAGCAGGAAATACATACCGTTATTTGCGATGGTCATGTTGCTTCCCCAAGGATATTCCTTAAGTGAAGAGTGATAGCTGTCAGCAGTTGCTGCAGACTCGATATCAGAAAGACCGCTTGTGAAATTTGTAAGTACTACATCATAGATCTTGCCCTTGGTCGAAGCAGAGAGATATGCATAAGCGGCATATGCGCCTACGCCCTGCCAGCCGAGATCACCTGCGTTGGGAACGCCTGAACCTGCAAGAGCAGCAAATGCATCATCATAAGCAGAATCGCCTGTTGCCTTGAAGAGCTCGGCATACGCCCAGATCCTCTCGTCTGCATCGTTCTGGTCAGGATACTCACCTGTAGCGATACCGTCCGGGTTTACCGCACCCTCAAAACCGGTATGCGCATCAAGATACTCTGCAGAAAGCTTGGCAGCATCAAGACACTTAGCTGCAAACTCGGAATCGATATCTGCATATACGACTGAAGCCATAGCCATGACTGCAGCGAAATCGCCTGTAGCAGTTGTGGATACAGGGCAAACGATGAGTTCTCCTGTCTCCTCTTCAGGCATTACGAATGCCGGGAAGTTAGCGCATGTTACCTTGTGGTAAACGCCGCCGTCGGAAGCCTGCATCTTGAAGAGCCAGTCAAGCTCAAACCTTACTTCGTCAAGAACATCGGGAATGCCGTTGCCTGATTCGGGAATGCCGAGATCATCGTCAAATGCATCAGGATAGAGTGAGTAAGCGAGCATGAGGTCAGCTGCTGCCTTAGCGCCGGATACTACATATCTGCCGTAGTCGCCTGCATCGTGCCAGCCGCCTGAAACATCGATAGTCTCATCAGTGCCATAGATGGTAGCTTCGCCTGTATGGCACGCAGGGTGTGCATAATCACCTGCGAGATCTTCAGTAAGTTCAACGCCGCATCTCTGCAGATAGAACATACGGAGAGTTGCCTTGAAAGCATCATCGTAAACATTATCTGCAATAGCGAATTCATATGACTCTTCGCTGCCTGATACAACCTTATATGTACCGGGAGTTGTTAAGGATGAGAAGTCGAATCTTGCCTCGTCTCTTCCTGTACTCTCGTTATATGAAGCAGCTTCAACAGCGCCTTCATAAACAACGGAACCTGTAGCAACATCAACAACAGTAGCCTTGTCTGCAATAGCGTCACCGTGGAATACGGCAATCTTATATCCTGTAGGGAGATAACCTATCTGGTTGAGGTTAATCGCAGCAGCCTGAGGTCCGAAGCCTGCACCAGGCACATAACCTGAATCATCAATACATCTCAAGTCAATATTATCGAACATAACTGAATGCGCTACGTTATCCAGACCATCAAACTTGCCCATGTTGAAGCAGAGTCTCGGAGCCGGATCACTTTCCTCCTCCATTGTGAATGTGTATTCAAAATGCTGTACTTCAGTCGTTACGTGAATGGTATCGATGTTATAAGCATGATAGTCGCCGCCGTTGATCTGGATCCTGTACTCAACATCACGATCAATAGTTGCGTAGCAGTCGAAAGACATCACATAAACGCAATCCTTATAAAGAGAAAAACCGTCATAGTAGATCTGGTTTGCCCAGTTAACGGCTCCGATCATCTTTGAATCGAACTGCAGCTCGCCCTTGTCATTAACGGCAAGGACTCCGTCACCGCCTTCAAAATATGTTCCCCAGGTGTGCTCGGCAGAAGCGAAGTCACCGTTCTCGATCATGTTGAATCCCATGATAGAATCAGGATCTTCTGTCGGTTCTGTCTCTTCACTTGTCTCAGTTACACTCTCTGATTCAGAAGGTTCCTGAGATTCGGAAGGGGCAGGTTTGGAACAGGATGCCACGCCGATCAGCATGGAACCTGCCAGGATCGCACTTACGATTTTCTTCTTCATAAATAGCCTCCAAACAGCATGGATTTGCATTAAAACAAAGCGATTATAACATCACGGGAAGTCAAATCATATCAAATAGATATTATAAATTTACATTCAGATGCTCTTGGGCCGGGTGCGAAAAAACAAAAACCGCAAACGTCATATGAACGTCTGCGGTTTATATTGGCTGCCGAACAAGGATTCGAACCTTGACAAACGGTGTCAGAGACCGGTGTGCTACCGTTACACAATTCGGCAATGAGTTTTACAACTCGGAGATTATAGCAAAGTGATTTCTGAAAATCAATACGGATAAATGCATTTTATTCATTTATCTGTTCAAGAGGCGGCATTGCTCCGATCTCGGTCAGTTTCTGCCTTACTTTGCCCATGTCTTCATAGATCGGCATTTTGTTTGCAGGGTTTCTCAGAGCGTATGCCGGATGGTACGTCGTCATGATGAAATAACCGTTCTTCTCGATAAAACGTCCTCTTACGTCATGCATTACGGGCTTTGTGCCGAAGAATCCCTCATAAGCCGTTGAACCGCAAAGAAGAATTACTTTTGGCCTTACGAGCAAAAACTGCTCGGCAAGCAAAGGCTTGCAGGCATGGATCTCTTCAGGAGTAGGACGTCTGTTCTGGGGCGGCCTGCACTTTGCAATGTTACATATATGGTAGTCGTTATTGGTAAATCCATAGCTTCCAAGAAGGTTTTGAAGGAGCTGACCCGATCTTCCGACAAAAGGCAGACCCTGGATATCCTCGTTCTCGCCCGGAGCTTCGCCTATTATCATGAGCGGAGCCTTTCTGCTTCCCCTGTATATAACGACATTGGTCGCGCCGTCTCTCAAGCCGCAGTTCCTGCAGTTTTTGCACTTGCCCTCAAACGCTTCCCACTTCATCTCAAAATCGTCAGCCATATTAACCCTCACTTGAACATTACGACGGTAATGCCGTCATTATGTAAACCCCAGTCGCGGTCTCGTGAGACCACCGGGTGCTTTGCGCTCATGTCGCGTCCTGCAGATGAGAAAGGTCCGAAATCCTCACCCGGACAATAAGACTTGATCATACCGCGGGCAACATACTTGCGGAGCTCAAGTCCTATCGCCTGCTTGATCGCGCCGCCGGTTCCTGAAGAGCCGTAGCCGTGCACGATCTTGGCAAAAGGCTGGCCTGAGGCTCTCGCGCGGTATATGCCGTTCTGGAGCTTGACCATTGCCTGCTGAACCGTAGGATGTCCCTGTTCGATATTAATGATCTGCATCTGTCACCTCTTGAATATATCCAATTATACAGCATGCGTTATAATATTCTCATGAGACTCGACAGATTACTCGCCAACAGCGGTTTAGGCACAAGATCACAAGTCAGGGATAAGATCTCCAAAGGCAGCGTCCTGGTAAACGGCGCCGTCATTACCGATGCTTCTTTCCACGTGTCCGAAAACGATTCGATCATCTACGATGGCGAGCCCATCAACTGTCAGACAAAGCTCTACTATCTTCTTGATAAACCGGATGGAGTTCTTACCGCAATGGAAGACAAGCGTCTCCCCTGCGTCGCAGATTACATTCCCTCCGAACTTATGTCCAAAAAGCTTTCTCCCGTCGGAAGACTCGATTACCATACATCAGGACTTCTCATAATCACCAATGACGGAGAGCTCTCACACCGGCTCCAGTCACCCAAATACGAAGTTCCGAAGATCTACCTTGCTACATTCAGAGGCCTTGCATGGACCGAAGAAGAGATTGCCACGGTCGCAAAAGGATTCACCATAAGGGATAAAGGATATGCAGAGCAGATCGCTCCGGCTGACCTGAAAGTAATAGAATCTTCAGAAGACGGCTTTTCCCAGGCCCTTCTTACTCTTCACGAAGGAAAAACTCACGAGGTCAGAAGGATATTTGCAAACTTCAATAAGGAAGTCACGGCACTTCGAAGGATAGAACTTGCCGGAATAAAGATAAGCAGAGAGCTTGATTCCTGCGGCACGTTCAGACCGCTTGACGAATCAGAATTAAAACTGCTTTTCGCTGCTACCGGAATGACCTGACAATTAATCTGCAAAGGCCGCATTGATCAGGTCCGTGATCACCTGAACTGCCTGGTCGTCATTTTTACTGTTAGAACACTGACCGAAAACAAGAGAAGTCTTTCCTGACTTCCACTTTGCTTCGATACCAAGTCTTGCACAAACATCCTCATCGACGATCTCAATACCGATCAATACAGGCGTATCAGAAAACTGCGAAGGATCGTTCAGATCTGCATCGAGCACTCCGTTTTCCAGCATAAGCCTGTTGTTATAATCAGCTGCCTGCTGCTCAGTCATGTAGACAGGAATGACACCCGCCTTTGCCTCATCTGTAAGGCCGTCCATGATTCTGTCATAGAGCGGACCGAGATCCTTGAATGTGCTGAAATAATAGCAGTAGGATTCCTTATCAGAGATCATTACATCGGGATCCATATAGAACATCGCATTGAACGTCTCGTTTCCATAGTCCTGTGCAGGAATGTCCTGATCGTTCGGAACAACAAGGTCGGCCATGCCTATGTAAGGGCTCTTAATGCCGTCCGCTATAAGAACTTCACGCATGTATGTATCGTCCAGCCTCATGTGGCCGAAAACGACGATAGTACAATCTGATCTGACATTTGTTGCCACACCGATGATGACAGCGATAGCGGCTATGGCAATGATGATTCCGAAAACGAAATTCTTCCAGTTGTAATGGATAATATTATTCCAGTCGCTCTTATATCTGCCGAAATACTTCGGTTCGGATATCCTGCGTTCTTCTTCCTTGATCCTTCTTTCACGTCTGCCTGAAGCGATGTCATAAACCGCAGAGATCTCTTCTTCCATCTTAACGGATTCCGGATCATCCTTGCCTCTGTAATGCTTGGACATCTGCCAGAAGCGGTCATCTATTACCTTAATGTCTGCATCAGCATCAAGGCCCATATATTCCAGTGCCTGTTCGCGTGTCATGGACGCAAACTTATCTTCAGCACTCTCTGTCTCCTGAGAAGAAGGATCATCTGAAGCTTTATCAGTATTGTCACGAATAACAGTATTAAATCTTCCTTCGCAGAATGCAGCTGCTTTCTTAACGATTTCAAGTCCTTCGGAATCAATGAGCACAAGATTTTCAAGTCCGCTCTTTTTAAGATTGGCAAGGAGGACCTTCTTGCTCCAGATAATATCATTTTCGCTGATACCGGGATCTGCCCTGAAATCAACCGTCATGCTCTTGCACGAATATCTCATGACCATATCTGCGGCATGCATCATGGGGGTTCTGAAATCGTCTCTTTTGACCTGGCCCTTCAATACAACAAGGACGATATTCTCGTCCTTCCTGTACTCAACTTTTATATATTCCGAATCAAATACTTCGTTCATTTAACTCCTGTTTACAAGCATTTGATCGCAAGGCGTATCACATTCATCGCGGCGTTCTGGACATCACTTAACGTAAGTCTGCCGTTATGGACTGCGGTAACGATATCCTCTGCATTCTTTGCGCATCCGGGCATCTGCATGTCGCATCCCGCATATACACACAATCTCGAGAATGCCGGCGGATACTTAAGGTTCTTCTCATCATAACCTAAGAACTCTACATCTTCGAATGAAGAGAACCAGTCGGTCATAACAGCACCTTCATAGTCCCACTCATCTCTGAGCACGCTTTGGAGAAGCTCGTAATTGTTTGCTGTATGTATTCCGTTGAGGAGATTGTAAGAACACATTACACAGAAAGGCTGTGCAAGCTTGACTGCAATCTCAAATCCTCTCAGGTATATGTCGCGCAGAGCTCTTACTGAAACGTGAGAGTTGCTGAACATTCTGTTGTCTTCCTGGTTGTTGCATGCGAAATGCTTTATCGTTACGCCCTTGCCGTCAACAGACTGTACACCCAATGTATCAGCCGCAGCACAAAGACCTGTAACGAGCGGATCTTCGGAATAGTATTCGAAGTTTCTTCCGCACAAAGGATTTCTGTGAATATTCATGCCGGGAGCAAGCCAGAGATGAACTCCGTATTCTTCCATCTCTTCGCCAACCAGACGGCCAAGCTTTTCGATAAGCTTCAGGTTCCAGCTGCATGCAAGCGCCGTTGCAACCGGGATCATGGTGCAGTACTGATAGTAATCAATTGCATCAGCAGGTGTGTCTTCAGGGAACTCATTTCTGATTAGGCCGAACATCTCACCGCCTCTTAAGAGGTCGCCGTCCTTTGTGGCCTTAAAGTGAGGCTGGAGTCTTAATCCTGCAGGACCGTCAGCCATAACGAGAGGCTTGATCCTTCTTGAATGTTCAAAGCGCGATGTTGTCTCGGCAGCAGCACCCGGAACATGCATTGCGGAAGAGAAAACGATATCCTCGAATCCTTCCTTGATGTAATTACCGACAAGAAGCTCCGAAAGCTCTTCCAATGAGAACTGTGCAACGAGTTCAGCAACACCTGCATTGCGTCCGATTACTGAACCTAATGTAAGCACTTCATCTCTTCTCTGATCGATATGAGTCTCGGTAACGCCTCTGTATCTGATAACGCTTCTTCTGATGCGGGACATATCGAGTGTGAATCTTCTTGTGCATGCCGCAAGCTGCGCGTCTTCAACAGCCTGATGTGCAGCCTTGCCGGTACCGGGATTTGTCATGTCTTCAAAAGCATATCTCGGATCGTCTTCGAGAAGTCTTGTGTACTTCTCCTTGATGACTGTCTCAGGAACAGTTAAGACTGCTTCGATCTTTGTCTCACGTGAGCTTGTACCGACTCTGATGATGTAATCGCCTCCGAGAATGACCCTTGCCGGATAATCGTCATCGTAGCAGGCAAAGTTATCGATCGGGAACACAACTTCCACATTCATGCTCTCGCCGGGATAGATAAGATCGGACTTGGCATAACCCGCTAGTTCCTGATAAGGTCTGTCAACCTCTCCTTCAGGTGCGGAGAAATAAACCTGGATTACCTGCTTACCTGCAAATTCAGTACCTGTATTGGTAACCTTTACCCAAATCTTGATATCGGTTCCTTCCTGGGTAACGCTGATAACTTCATTGCTGAATGTCGTATAGGATTTACCGTATCCGAAAGGATACAAAGGCATGATTCCGAATGAATCGAAATATCTGTATCCCACATAGATTCCTTCTCTGTAGAACTCGTCATCTGTATTTCCGTCGAGTCCCGAAAATTCGTTAGAACACGGATAGTCTTCATAGTATCTTGCCCATGTATCAACGAGCTTGCCTGAAGGATTTGTCTTGCCGGTAATACAATCTGCAACGACGTAACCTGTCTGGTTTCCGATCTGGCCTACGAGCAGAATCGCATTAACGCCGCGGCGGTGCTTTAACTTTGACATGTCGATAACACCACCGACATTGAGAAGTACGATGATCTTATCAAAATGATATGCAAGGAAATCAAGATTGTATTCTTCCTCATCCGTGAGGTAGTAATCACCCTTTTCAGGCTTTCTGTCTCTGCCTTCCGTTGAATCACGTGAAATTACAAAAACAGCTGTATCGCATGAAGCCTGCGCAACATCCTCTTCAGTGATATTTGGCATTACGGGAGCTTCAAATGCCATCTCGAAATATACGCTGGTCGCAGGAACGCCTCTTTCTCTGGCAATGCTCTCGACCTTATCCATATAAGCCTTAATGCTTGAATCGTAGATCTCATCATATCTGTCGAGCCAGCCGTTTGATGCGATCTCAAAACCTGCGTCTATAAGTCCGTCGCAGATACTGACATTGAATCTTGTGTTTACTTCGCCGGATCCGCCGCCGCCCTGGACAGTGTGTCTTGCACCATTTCCGAATACGGCGATCCTTCCCGGATTTCTTATGGGAAGAGCGCCGTCATTTTCAAGGAGGACCAAACACTCACTTGCAAGTTCCCTTACGGTGTTCGCATGTCTCTGTTCCAGATCTGTAATCGCATCACTAGTCTTTGCGAGAAAATCCATAAAGTGCTCCTCCCCATCAGATGCCGATAAATATCGACTTTAATCATTAGCTAAACACGAGCATATTATAGTATAAAAAGACAAGCTAGAAAAATTACAAATATGTAATAAAAAGAGGGCCGGCCCGATTTTGGATGCGGGACAGCCCCTCAAAAATATTTTATTCTACCTGAAGTCAGTCAGCGTGATTACGGGTTCTCCATTGCGGTAGTCATAATCTTTTATCTCGCCGCCACCGTAATACCGGATACTGTCAACACCATATACCGAATACTTAAGTAAGCCCTTCTGGTCGTCATAAGGTTCGATCGTGATGAAAAGATAAAACATCGTCTCGCCATCATACGGACTTTCCGAGCCGTCAGGGGTATAAGGCGTCACTTCTTTCCTTAAGATCAACTTGCGTTCATATGCCGTATGATCATAGTTGGGATAGAGCGCGAAATCATCAAGATATTCCTGTTCCTCCAAAGAACATCCGCTGCTTATGCGTCCGATAAAGTAATCACAACTGAGATCCCAATATACTGAATACGTACAATCGTTATTGTCACTTCCCGCATCGACACAAAGACCTGCTCTTGCAGGCCTGTCTGTCATCGGCACAATGGTACAATAATCCAGAAACTGGTTGTTTAACGTGATCTCTTCGAGGCTCTGTTTGCATACATAACCTTTAACAGAAGATGCATGCCACATTATCGCTTCACCGTCTTCGATGCCGGCATAAATGCTTATGTGAGTCCAGAATTCATTATCATCATCTTCATCCCAGAACATGATGTCTCCCGGCTGGGCACCGATATCATCAAGATATTCGATCCATTCTTCATTATCCATGCACTCGACCATTTTTCTGTCATCGAGTGGTTCAACGATCTCATTTACGTAATTGTGATAAAGCCATGTAACCGAGGTTCCGCCGGGTCTGAATACCTCATACTGATCGACATAGCTCGCCGCAACTATGTGTTCCTCGTGGTAATCATACTTGGCCCAGTAATCATTCCAGTCACTTCTGAAATTGTAAACAGTGCCAAAAGTCATTCTTAAGACCAGACTGACAAATCCGTCACAACCGAGATTGTGTTCCTGATCACCATATGTGTAATTGATGCCCCAAAGAGCTTCGCAATTCCAGAAGATCCTTTTAATAAACAATTCCTGGGACATGAAATTCTCGGGGTCATCACTTCTGTCCCTGAAAACGTCATAAAGAGAATGGTACAAGCCTTCGTCGGCTAATACCTCAACGGGTCTGATATATGAACCTGCAATGCCGGCACATATTACGGCTGCCGACAGCATTGCTGCCGCCTTGACGGCTAAGTTCTTTATGCCATTTTTAAACATTAAACCTCGCTTTTTCCCCGAGTCTTTATTTTAGCAAGGCAAAAAGCATAAGTAAATTAAAATTGTGTGTCAGAATTCTTTACCAGGTCCACTCCTCAAAGAATCTTCTCTTCTTGCCGTCCTTGTTATGACGCTTTCCCCATTCATTGACGGAAGCCATTACAACGAGAATGATTCCGGCAATGAGCAGGTATATGAGCCATACCAGAGAAGACCAGAAAGCAACCGACAGGTAAACCGCGATGGATATCATTGAAACGATTCCCAATATGAACCACAGGCGGTTCCTTCTGATGAACGCATATATAAAGATCCCGAAAGATGCCGTACCGACAACTATCAGGTCAAGTACCTCCCCGGTAATTCCCGCAGACACACCTTCTGCAACAATGCTCAAGGCAACTCCAGTAAACCAGAGATACTTCATCACATTAACACCGAAAGGCTTGATCACCCTGCAGATCAAAAGAAGCGTTCCGAGAATAAGGATCAGATTTATCTCAAGGCTGATAACGTCCGGATAATCGACATAAGGCTGGAAAACCAAAGCCATACACATAAGAGCCGCAAACCCGCTTATGGGGATCCTCGGATTAAGCTTTATTCTTCCCGCAAAATTTAAAACAACGAGCGCCAAAGCCATGAATACCATCATCGGAACATAATCCGCTTCAAATACGCCAAGAAGCATAAGCATGGATGTCAAAGACAAATAGTCGATCCTGGTTTTCGAGAATACATTCTTGCGGAATAAGAGCCTTCCAACACCGGCAATTGCGATTACGGAACCTAATAATAGAGCATTGCAAATATTCTCGTTTTGGATTCCGTCAATCTCCCCGATAAGTGAAAACTCTGCAGCAATTACAGGAAGAACAGAGAAGATCTGCAGATCAAATACAGACAGGATCACTGCAAAGAGCACTGATGCGATAAGCAGTTTCCAATTTGTTCCGATAAGTATCCAGGATAATATGAACCAGCCCATTGCAAAGCTGGCAAAGAAATACTTGAGACCGGCTGAATACTTCGAGATAAGTTCTTTTCCCTTCCGCTTCAGGAAATAAGCAGCAACAAAAGCAGCTGAATTAAGGATCACAAAAGATAAAGAAGCAGCTTGCCAGATCATGGCTTCTTTTTCTTCAGAAAGATTCGAAGCCGCCCATACATTTTCAGAGAGAAAACCCAATGTCATAAAGACCGCAATTGCCAGAGAGTTCAGACATACAGATATCCAGAACATAACACTGCCGCTAAGTATCTTTTCCTTCAGTGGCTTGATCATAAAGAATACCGCCATTGCGATGACTGCCAATGTCAAAAGAGCAGAACATATGCCTGTATGCATGTACCAGATATGCAGTTCATGACTCGGCACAACAAACTGAAAACATGATACCAATCCCGCAATAAGAGAGATGACCGACAATACAACACCTGCCGATTTAACTCTCAGATCATCGTTTCTGATGATCCTGAAAACGATTGCAGCAATGACCGGTATCAGCGCGGACAACGTAAAGAACAGATGTCCGTTGAAAGGCATGTTATCAACAGAGGAATAGATCATTACTATTCCCATATAGTAGGACAACGCACTCAATACGGAAAGCACGACCTGCATTACAGGAGATACAGTCTTTCTGAAAAGCCATTCGGGCAACTCTTCGTTTTCAGCAAGCTTGGGTTCGATCAGAAGCTGGAAGATCAGCATCATCAATGTAAGGATACAAGCGATCACACCAATTACCGGCGCATCTTCAAATACCGTGACAGTTGTTATTCCTGCCAGCGCAACTGCAAGACCAATATCAGACAACCATGTGGAAATACCGGTAAGCTTGTGGATAACATAGAGGATGAAGATTATCGCCATTAAGACAGATCCGGTAAGGATCATTTCTTCTTCCGCACCGAAAATAAACCACGAATAGACTATTTCCATTCCGACAAAAGGTGTCAGATATTTTGCCCACTGACGTCCCTTAGTGAATCTGGCAAATAATACAAATGCTGCAAACTCGATTATCGTTGCTCCGAAAACCGCACCGTCTGAGAAAGCTGCCGTAAAGAGCAACAGTACTGCCGGAATATATGTGATGATTTCAGAGTACACATTAAAGAACACTTCATCTTCAAGTAACTTAGTCAATGCTACAATTCTGAATACAAGCGCCATGGTCGCAAGACCCAGACAGATCATGCTCCACTCGTTAACGACTTCACTTGCCTGTCCGATCTGGGCTGAAAGGAATATAACAAGCCATGTAACCGCTATATAGAAAGTTGCACTGTAAATATTCGACTGCGTTTTGTCATCCTTAAAGATAAACCGTCCGCCAACCGAAGTTACGACAAGGACCAGTGCAGCTACTATCGCAACGAGCCATCCGGTTCCGTCCTTAAACGAGAATGCCGAACCCAGAAGATTAAATGCTCCCATTCCGACAATGACTATAGGTCCCAAAAGACTTGCAAGAGAATACAAAGCAAACTCTGTCTGCTTAAGCTTTAATACTTTACCGGCAAAGAAAGACATTCCGTAAACCAGAACAACAATAGCAATAAGTGCAGCCGCTCTGAATCCTTCAGTCATCCAGGGCCATGAACCCGTCATGAATGTCGCGCCAACTATAGTAAGAAGCAACACACCAATTCCGAAAGTAATGTTTATGCTGCTGAAAAACTTTTCGCGTTGAGGCTTCTGAGCTGCGGGCTGAGTATTCTCGTACATCTGCTGCACACGCTTTTCCTGTGCGGACTCCGGAGATACGGCCCACGAAGGTGTCGGAGCCTGTCCGGGAATATCTTCCTGAACTGCAGGCTGAGGTGTATAAACCGGCATCTGAGGTGCAGCCGTATACTGAGGCACATATGCCTGCGTCTGTGATATTGTAGCCGGTTGCTGAGGCATATTATCCGTTGCCCCAATCTCAGGAAGTCGGATATATTCTGTCTGTCCGTACGCATTTATTGAAGGCTGCAGCGGAACAAATACTGCACCTTTAGACGGAGCCGCCGCATCCGTATTTCCTGCCCTGAGCCTTGCAACTTCCAGCTCAAGCTCTCTGATCCTCTTACCACGTTTAATTGAACGCACTAAGAAAACTATGAAAAGAATACAGAAAGCAATAGGTGCTACCAGAAAAACAGTAATCAGTAATTCTAACATCTCCGTATCCTCCTTCATCAATTTGCTTTGATACCGCGATATTAGCATTGTAATCAAGGGTTTGTAAATAGCTTTGATTATCAAAGTATTCTGAAAACTGGGGTAATTTTGCGGCACGGAAATGCGTGTTACGGGCTGTCCATTAATTTATTTAAAAATTGATATGTGAGCACAACAACAAAAAGAGGGCATCATCAAGACACCCTCTTTACTGCTATCGACAACTGTTTATTATCTCTGTACTCTTCCGGAACCGTCACCGTTTGCAAGCTTTAAGACTTCATCGATCGTAACTCTGTTAAAGTCACCTTCAATCGTATGCTTAAGACAGCTTGCAGCAACCGCAAACTCAAGAGCTTCCTTATCGGAACCGAGTTCGTTGAGGCCATAGATAAGTCCGCCTGCAAAGGAATCTCCTCCTCCGACGCGGTCGATGATGTCGTACATCTCGTACTTTTTGCTGACAATAAATTCTTTTCCGTTATTGAGAGATGCTGCCCAGAAATTGATGTCTGCGCTCTTGCTTTCTCTCAAAGTAATGGCAACTTTCTTAACGTTGGGATACTGCTCGAGAAGGCTGTCGCTCAGTTTCTTATAGTCTTCCTCATTGAGCTTGCCGCCTTCGACATTGCTCTCACACTTAAGACCCAGGGACTTCTGGCAGTCTTCTTCGTTCGCTATGATGATGTCTGCATAAAGAGTTAATGTCTTCATTACCTCCTGTGCCTCAACACCGTACTTCCAAAGATTCTTACGGTAGTTAAGGTCGATGGAAACAGTGATACCGCGCTTCTCAGCTTCTTTAACTGCAGCGATCGATGCCTCTTTGGCAACCGCTGAAATAGCAGGTGTAATGCCAGAGATATGAAGCCACTTTACATCTTTATAGATTTTGTCCCAGTCGTATCCAGCAGGATCAAAAAGTGAGAATGCCGAATATGCTCTGTCATAGATAACTTTGCTCGGACGCTGGTTTGCACCTGTCTCAAGATAGTAGATTCCCATTCTGCCGTCTGTTCTGATGATCTTGTCAGTTGCGACGTTGAATTTCCTAAGTTCTGCAACGGCAGCATCTCCTATTGCATTCGAAGGAAGTACTGACAGGAACTCTGCATCAAGTCCGTAGTTTGCAAGTGATACGGCAACGTTAGCTTCACCGCCGCCAAATGTTGCTTCGAATCCTGCCGACTGCAAAAAGCGCTCTCTTCCCGGGCTCTTAAGCCTAAGCATCAGTTCTCCGAATGTAAGATATTTACTCATGTTCTTGTCTCCTTAATAATCCTGACCGCATTACCCGAAAGCTTTGTGATCTTTTCCCAATCGTGATTAAGTATATCATCTTTTTTGCAGACCCAGCTTCCGCCAACTGCGATAACGGATTTATTAGCTGCAAACTCATTAAGATTAGCTTCGGATACGCCTCCTGTAGGAAGGAACTTAACCTGTCCGAAAGGTGCAGACAATGCCTTGATCGCCTTGATTCCACCATAGACATCTGCGGGGAAAAACTTGACAACTTTAAGGCCAAGACTGATTGCCTTCATAATCTCTGTAGGAGTTACCGTACCGGGAATTACCGGAACATCATTTTCGATAGCCCACTTAACCGTAGCTTCATCCAAACCGGGTGATACGATAAATTTTGCGCCGCAATCAACTGCAAGTTTAGCCTGCTCTACATTAAGCACTGTTCCGGCACCTACAGTCATGTCAGGCACTTCTTTGCTTATAACGGAAATACATTCAGCTGCACATTCTGTCCTGAACGTTATCTCCATAAAATCGATGCCGCCCTTAAGAAGAGCACCTGCGAGCGGGACTGCATCTTCAACATTGTTCAGCACTACTACGGGTACTATTCCCGTCTCAAATACTTTCTCTGAAAAAGTCATAAAAACACCTCTCAATCGTGACTAACATTCTACCATGTTTTTGTTTGCGATTACAGAGAAAATAAGATATTTTATATGTATCTAAAACAAATGAGGTGCTTTATGAACAGCCTGATCAACGATAACTTTCTTCTTGAGACAAACGCGGCTCGAGAGCTTTATAACATGTTTGCAAAAGATCTTCCGATCGTGGATTACCATTGCCACATCGATGCGAAGGAGATCGCAGAAGATATCAACTTCAAGAACATAACCGAACTCTGGCTTAAAGGCGATCACTACAAATGGCGTCTCATGAGAGCATCCGGAATCGAAGAAAAATACATTACCGGAGATGCTCCCGACAAAGAGAAATTCATGATGTGGGCAAAGGCCATTGAATCAGCTTTCGGCAATCCTCTTTATCACTGGACATGCCTTGAGCTGACAAGATATTTCGGCATAGAAGAACCTCTTACAACTGAAAACGCGGAAGAGATCTGGAATAAGGCAAATGAGATGCTCGGTTCAGGCGAACTTTCAGCAAGAAAGATAATGGCAAATTCAAACGTTGAACTAATCTGCACAACAGATGATCCATGCGATTCACTTATCTATCACGAGCAGATAAAAGATTCAGGTTTTGAATGCAAGGTCCTTCCCGCTTTCCGCCCCGACAACATCGTTGACATCGAGAAAGCAAGCTTCAATTCTTACCTCGAAAAACTCGAAAAAGTATCAGGCAAAAAGATCAGCAATATGGCTAATCTGAAAGCTGCTTTAACATCTAGACTCGACCACTTTGAATCTCACGGATGCAAGATCTCCGATCACGGCATGGAATTCATCATGTACAAAGAAGATCTGGGCATCACATCCGACGATGTTCTTGCAAAGAAATTATCTTCATCCGATATAAGATTATCCGATGAGGAAATCACCGCTTTTAAGAGCGACATCATGCTTTTCTTTGCACGCGAATATGCGAAAAGAGGATGGACGATGCAGCTTCATTTCGGATGCAAGCGAAACGTCAGTTCAGTAATGCTTAACAACGTCGGAATCAACTGCGGATGCGATACGATCACAGGTTCATTTGATTTCGTAACTCCGCTTACAGGTTTTATGGACAGACTCAATTCAGAAGGTCTGCTTCCGAAGATGATAATCTACTCACTGAATCCTTCCGACAACACGGTAATCGACACGCTCTGCGGATGCTATAACGACGGCAGTATACCCGGCAAGATCCAACACGGCGCTGCATGGTGGTTCAACGATAATCTCATCGGAATGGAAGAACAGTTAAAGTCACTCTCTTCCCAGAGTCCCCTTCCCTGTTTTGTCGGCATGCTCACAGATTCAAGATGCTTCCTGTCTTACACAAGACACGAATACTTCAGAAGGATATTCTGCAATTATCTCGGCAGTGCAATCGAGCGCAACCGTTTCCCTTATGACAAACGCATACTCAAAGACATCATCGAAAGAGTTTGCTATAAGAACGCTTGGGAGATGCTCACAGCAGATTGATCCAGACCTTATCATCGATCAAATTTACAAACAAGATGTCTCATGACTGAGGCATCTTTTTAATTGTCAGAGAATTTTGTAAAATATTAATATCTCCAAGGGATAGGGGGACTTAACATGTCAGAGAATATCAGCATCATAAACAACGTTAATACCACCAGCACGGAAGTAAAGTGTCCCAGCTGCGGTGCTTCCGGCGGCATCAAATACGATCCTGCCACATCAACACTGACATGTCCCTTCTGCGGTCATTCGTCAGAACTGCAATTACCGGCCAGGCCCGCTGAAGAACTGGATTTTAACGCAGCCATCCAGCGTGCCAACGTAAACTGGGGTTACATCAAAAAACTGATCGTATGTTCCAACTGCGGCGGACAAACTCTTTACGATGCGGAACAGGTTACCGGCGCATGTCCTTTCTGCGGTTCAACAAGCGTTGCACCTGCTGCGGAAAACGAACAGATCATGGCACCGAATGCCGTAATCCCTTTTACGATTACCCAGGAGATGACACAGCAGTGCTTTGTTAATTTCCTGCAGAAGAAAAGCCGCCTTTGTGAAGGCGTAATGGACTGCAAGCTCGAAAACATAACCGGCGTATATCTTCCGTACTGGACATTTGATGTTGATACTGTCACCGATTATGTTGTAAGTACAGGCAATTATATTCCTGAAGGTTATACAAACTCGCAGAGATTCAGCGGTGTGTTCTATCAGACATTCGATGATCTTTTTGTCTTTGCTTCCGATAAGATCCGTAACCCCTACCTTCCCAAAATTCAAAGGTTTGATTTCAGTAAGGCTGTTCCGTATTCACCGAAATATCTTGCGGGATATGCTGCAGAAAGATACACTGTCGGCCTTAACGATGCCTTTGAACGCGCTAAGAAAAAAATACCTAGGCTGATCGACAGGGACATCTCAATATTTGAGGAAAATGCGATTAAATGTCGTGCTTACGTCGATAAAGCAACTACGACTTATTATAATGCTAAATACAGATATCTTCTGGCTCCCGTCTATATTGCAACATACAGATATAAGAAAAACAGATTTCAGGTCGCGATCAACGGCCAAACAGGTCAGACATACTGTGATGCACCGTCTAAATGGCCCAAAATGATAATAACGCTCGCGATTGCCGGCGGTATAACTTATCTCATATTAATGATCCTTATTACTTTGTTCCCGGATTTCTTCAGTATATGACGACTGTACGACTGGTTTGATTCAGTTATGTGTCACCATGTAAATATATCTGCCTGTTTCCCTGTTTACAAAGTATTCGTCATACCATTCATTTCCAAGATTATAGTCGAGGACAACATAATCACTAATGTCGTCGCCGTCTAACAGTGACTTATATTTACCCTTCAATCTGTTTTCAACATCTGAAGAATATTCACTGACCGACTCACCATATCCGTAGCCGTTAGAGGTGAACTGAAAAACTTTGTTCTCATATATCCCGCTGCTGTCTTCATCCAGTCTGAAGGAAACCGCATTAACATGGCCGTCTTCAGCTTTCAAAAATATGATGTCAGAAGCTCCGGCCGGTATATCTTCCTCCCGGATAAACACCTGCTCCGATCTGGAAAAATTCCTGTAATCGTTATATACGGCAGGCATGAAAGTAAGAGCATACATAGCGATCAGAACCGGCACGGTTGACGGTACAAGAAGGATCGAAGCTATCAGGCTTATTACCTGAACAGATAACCGTTCTTTGGATCTTCTGCAAACTTTCCTGAATGTTATTCCGAGAAAAACATAAAGTGAAGCTAAAATGAGACTTACGATAAGCGATCTTCTGCAGTCAAAAACAAGATCGATATAAGCATTCAATGTAATGATTATGGAAGCAATCACTCCCATCACTACAGATACGACTGCGAAGATCTTTGTTCTTACAGTATCCTTAACTTTTTTATCGGACATATTATCATCCCTGATCCTCCTGAAACACTGACAAAACAAGTATATTTCTTCAGCACGGATTACAGCAGGAATAATCTAGGCAAGTAAGGTTGAAAACACAGGCAAATTTCAGTGATTGTTCTGAATATAAGAGAAGGGCATCCCTTTGCTTTCGCATCGGGATGCCCTTTGTGTTGCTTTAAAGGGTGTGAAATATAATTTCTTTATCAGCCCTTGTAGAGTTCGCCGTAGATATCAACGAGACCCTGTACGTTGAGGTCGTTGCAGGACTGAACATAAGCGTCCCACTGAGCATCGATATCTTCCTGACCTGTTACGAACTTCAATGTCCAAGCATTTACGTTACTGATAAGAGGTGTAGCGATGAGATTGATCTCTTCGTTCTGATCTGCTGTAGGAGCAACACCAGGAGCGAGCGGAGGTGTATCTCTGTCTGTGTAGTCACGGTTAACGTAATCTGCTACCGGAGGAATGAGGTTGTCAGACATTTCTGCAACTGTACCGCCGTACCAGAAGTTACCACCTGCATAACCCCACTGGAGTCTGATGTCTGTCATTGAACCGGCTTCGTCATTACCATAGCCGAGACCTGAGCAGCAGTAACCATCAACGAGCTTCTTGTTGCCGTCTGCATCTACTGTGTAGTGCTCGCCTTCAACGCCCCACTTTGTGAGGTCATAAGCTTCGTGAGAATAGAAGAGCCAGTCAACGAATCTGAGCATTTCGATGAAGCCATCCTCACCGAGTTCATCAAGAGCCTTCTGTGAGATCATAACGCCGTTCTCAAGTCTTGCAGGATCAACTGTAGAGTTTCTTGTAGAACCGATAGGCATTGTGATTACATAGTTCTCGAAGTTGCCATCGCCGAGCTGAGCTTTCATGTTCTCTTCGTAGTTAGCCCACTGGCCCTGGTTGATAGACATGATAGCTGTCTTGCCGTTGTAGTACTGAGCTGTAGCTGTAGCGTCATCCTGTGTGAATGTTTCAGGATCGAGGATACCTGCTGCTACGAAGCTGTTAGCTGTCTTAAGGAATTCCTTATAGTTGTCTGTTGTGGGTGAGAAGATGAACTTGTTCTGATCGAAGTCAAATCTCATACCATTACCGATGTTCCAACCAGCATTGCAATCATATGTTGAAGCCATTACGCCCAAGAGGTTTCCGCCGCTGCCCTGGCCGGATTCGTTACCGCACCAGAGGTCAGACCAGATGTAATCATCTTCAGAGCACATACCCTGCTCAACCATGTAAGCCTTAACCTTGATCAAAGCATCAAGGAGGTCAGCCCATGTCCAATCCTTCTGAAGTGCAACAACGTCAACACCTGCTGCATCCCAGATATCCTTTCTAATAACGAAAGAATAGTTGATGAGGTTAGCTTCCTTCATACCGGGGAGCTTATAGTACTTACCGTTAGCTCTTGTGATTGTCTGGATATCAGCAGAGAGATTGTAAGTATTATAGAAGTCTGTGTAGTAAGGCATGTACTGAACATAGTCAGAAATCGGAACGATAGCTCCGCCGTCTACGAACGCAGAATCATCATAGATCTTAGGGATGATGTAAGCTGAGTTACCTGCATTGATATCGAGTGTGATATTCTGCATGTAGTCACCGCTATCATAAGACTTGATGTCGAGAGTTACGTTTGTTATCTCTTCGATCTTCTTGAAGATACCCTCCGTCTTCCATGTGTCAACCATCGGATACCATGATGCATCACTGAAGAACATTGTGTATGTTACAGGCTCGTCAGCGTGGAATGTCTTTCCCAAACCGAATGTGTAACCAAGGTCTTCACCTGCATCTACAGTTGTTTCGATCTGACTCGGAATCGTTGTAGTCTCGGAAGACTCACCGGGGCCGCCTGAGCAAGCAGCTAAACTGGAAAGCATTGAAACTGCAAGACCGACAGATGCTACTTTTGCAAGTTTTGTTGTCTTCATAACTGTTTCCTTTCTTTTTTGTTTCATTTTTCTATTGCCGTGGGTCTCCCCTATAGCACAAATTTGATTACTCCTTTACGCCGCCGAGCATCATGCCCTGTACGTAATATTTCTGGATGAACGGATATATACAAATGATCGGAAGTACTGTAAGTACCATCGCGCATGACTTGATGTTTGCTGTCATGTTCTGCGCATCAGGATCGGATGAACCGGCACCTCTGATGATCGTCTGGAGGAAGTATGCAACCGGCCACTTAACCTTGTCCTGCAAATAGAGCTTTGCGTTGAACCAGTTGTTCCAGTACATAACCGCATAGAACAAAGTCATTGTTGCGATGATAGGTGTGGACAAAGGTCTGGCGATGTACCAGAAAACGCCCCACTTGTTAAGACCGTCGATCTCTCCTGCTTCTTCAAGATCTTTAGGAATGGTCATGAAGAACGATCTCATGAGGATTACATAGTAAGTGCTGATGAGCATCGGGAGAATGAATCCCCACATTGAGTTCTTGAGTCCGAGTCTTAATACCAATACGTAGTTTGCGATAAGTCCGCCGCCGAAATACATCGTGAAGATGATGAAAGGCGAAAGGATCTTATTAACTCTAAGATTCGGCTTAGATAACGGATAAGCAAGAATCGATGAGAAGAAAAGTGACAATACGGTTCCTACTATGGTGTAGAAGATCGTATTCATGTAGTAAACGATAAACTCCGGAATCCTAAAATCCGGGAAAAGATCCGGCCAGGGAGCTATCGGGTTACGTGTAATTACATACTTATATGTATCGATATTGAATCCTTCAGGGATCAATCCCGTATGACCGGCATAAATAGCCTGGTCTGACGAGAAGGACTGAGATACGAGATAAAGGAAAGGATAAAGCGTAACAAATGAGATCAATACCATTATGATCGTATTTACAATTGTAAAAGCTTTATATCCTGTAGATTCCTTGATCTGGTTCTTAGGATTATGTACGTGAATCGTACCCTTGGTATTATCAATAATGCTCATGCTGTTCCCTCCTTACCAAAGACTCGTCTTTGCTACTTTGCGTGATACAAAGTTAGCGCATGTAAGAAGCACGAGATTTATCAAACCTTCGAAAAGACCAACCGCCGTCGCGAAGTTAATGCTTCCTGACTCGACACCCATACGGAAGACGTATGTTGAAACGATATCTGATGTCTCATATGTCATAGGGCTGTAGAGGAGATATACCTTCTCGAATGCACCGCCTGAACCTACAAGGCCGCCGATATCAAGGATAAGGAGAGTAGCGATAGTAGGAAGGATGCACGGGATTGTTACGTGGATTACCTGCTGGAAGTGTGAAGCGCCGTCAACCGTTGCAGCCTCATAGAGTGAGGGATTGATGCCGGACATTGCTGCGAGGTAAAGTATTGTACCCCAACCTAAGCTCTGCCATACACCTGATGTGACGAAGATCGTTCTGAACCATTCTGCAAGTGAGATGAAGCTTATCTTCTCGCCGCCGAGCTTATAGATAAGATCATTGATAGGACCGTGTGTTGAAAGGAGCTCTTTTAACATACCGCAAACGATAACCATTGAGATGAAGTGCGGGAGATAAGAAACTGTCTGAACGAACTTCTTCCAATGAAGGTTTTTGATCTCGTTTAAGAGCAACGCGAAAAGAAGAGTAAGCGGGAATCTGAAAAGCAGATACAGACCGTTCAAGATCAATGTATTTGAAAATGCCTGCCAGAAAGGCTTGGCTGTAATGAACTGCTTAAAGTACTTAAGAGTCAGAGGGCCCTGACCGAAAATGCTTCCGCCCGGATTGTACTTACGAAAAGCAAGGATATTACCGAACATCGGAATATATCTGAAGATGATGTAATAAATTACCGGGAGAAGAAACATGGCATAGAGCTGCCAATTGATTCTGATATCCTTAACCAGTCTTTCACGAGTTGTTATTTGTCTCGGTGACCACGCTATGATATTTGAAACGTCTTCTTTCTTAGCCATTTTGTTTAACCTCTTAAGTGTCTAAGTTTAGTTAAATTCTAACTCGTCAAGCGCTCTTGTATACTTGCATGGAAGTTATCATGTAATGAGGTTATCACCATGTTTGTGATATGTCAATAGATTTCTACCATTCTAGTGTGCGTTTTTGTGTAGTTCGAATAATAGAAAATGCTGTCCCGAATAAAGACAGCACTTCTTATAAAATATTTAATAGTATTACTTAAAACTCCATTGAAGCTTTCGCTACGCCCGCACCTATTCCGCTCTTATTCTGCGGATGCAGTTCGTGTATCGGATCAGGTGCCGGACTAGCTACGACTTTGATATTTTCTATGTAGGTCGGAGCGAGATCCTGAAGTTCCTGGATCTTCTTCCATCCGTCTGGAATATGCGTATCCTTCAATGGATTGATATAGTCAGCGATCCTTACCAATACAACAGGAATCTCTCCAAAGATCTCACGCATCTTCTTAAACGTAAGTATCATCTTCTTATCATAGCCTTCAGGGAAGTCAGCATTCGATTCGCCCTGGCACCACCATATCTGGGAAACACTTATATTCTTTAATGTGACCAGGCTGGCATAGTAAAGTGCCGAAGGAATATTCTGAGCCATCATGTTTGGCTTGAATTTCTCTGTGATCTTCTCCACTACCATCGTCCACTCGCCTGTAAGATCGATGTCTCCAGCTGAAGTCTCAAGACGGTACGGATGACCGGGAACAAAACCGCCGGCACCAAGCTCGATGATGAGTCTTGTCCAGATGACATTCTTTCCCTGCTTTAATATCGAACTGTCGAATCTGTATTTGCGCGGAGGATACTGGTACTCGGTTCTTCCAACTTCAACACCGTTTACATAAGTAACATCGGCATCGATGAGATCGCCAAGTCGTAAGAGGCACTCGCCTTCGATCTGCTTATCAAGATCGAATTCTTTTACAAACCATACGCTTCCGAAGAATTCATCTGCAATGATGCAGGGCATCTTGATCTTAACGCCTTCGGACAAAGCTTCTTCAATGGAGAAGTCTTTATCGATCGTATTCTCGCGCCATGCGACAGTCTTCTTGTTGCCTTCATCGACGTAAGCCTTAAGAGTACCTTTGCCCCTGAACGGTGCTATCTGTTCCTCTTTGGTTCCGGTCTCGAAAAGATCTTCTTCGCACATCCATGATTCAATGTTCGAACCGCCCTGCGCACTTAGTATAAGTCCGATAGGAACGTTCTTTTCTTTAAATATTCTTTTCGCTGCATAAAAACCAATAGCACTTATCTCATACTTGCCTTTTCCTGAAGCTTTCACCCAATCATTTTCGGGAAGCTTACAGATCGATTCTTCTCCCTTAAGCGGGATCTCAAGGTCAGGCGTTAATCTGTATTGTCTTACGTATTCGAAATCTTCAGCTTCGATCTCTTCTTTGTTGAGATCATAAGTTCTGATGACCGGCAGCTCCATGTTGGACTGGCCTGTAAGCATATATACGTCGCCGATGCAGACATCTTTGATCGTTAATGTTTCCGTTCCTTCTACTTTAAGTTCAGTATCGAAAACCGCATCCATCGGCGGGAATACCGCTTTGAAAGCGCCGCCTTCTACTTTTGCGGTAACGGAACTTCCTGCCAGAGTCACTACGACTTCTAAAGCTGACGTATCTGTACCTTCAATGATTATTTCTTTATTTCTTTGAAGAACAAGTCCGTTGGAATATATTCCTTTTAGCTTGGTATCACCCATATTTATCACCTGCCTTTGAGGTTATTCTATATTTAAGGATGCTCTTTGTCTACCATTCTAGTTGACAAGTTGCGCTTTTTGCTTTTATACTGACAACAAGGTACGCAGAATATGGCTAAGAAATCGTTAGACACTATCACGAACAGCTGGCTTTACAGAGCCTGTAAGGTAATTGGAGATGTAGTAACCATTTCCGCTCTTTTTCTGCTGTTCTGTCTGCCTGTTGTTACGATAGGCGCATCCGTAACTGCTTTGTATTACACCGTCTATCGGAAATACTATAAGAAAAGCGACAGCATAAGTAAAGATTTTATGCACTCACTTAAGGACAATCTTAAGAACGGAATTATTGTGCATATGCTCTATCTTATTTACAGTGCGATCGCCGGATTCAACATCTATTTCGCATTTTTCGGATGGGGCGACATAAGGCTTCCCGACTGGTACATGATCGTATCTCTCCTGCCCCTGCTTCCGCTCATCTTCACACTGCCTTTCGTGTATGCGCTGATGGCAAGGTTCAACAACGGCATTAAGGGAACTCTTAAAAACAGTTTCACTCTCTGCATGATCAACTTCCCGAAGTTCATTCTTATCTGGTTTATAGTCATCATTGCGATCGCTATCTGCATCGGCTTCCCGCCTTCTGCACTAGTGATCCCTGTCGGTGCTGCTTATCTTTGCCAGATGATCACAGAGAAGGCATTTACCAGAGCGATCGATGTCGAGAGTTCACGTGAAGAAGATCCTGCTGAAGACAAAGCAAGCGAGGCAATCGATAATGTCTGAGTATCTTAATTACATACAGCTTATATCAGGTATCCTTTCTGCAGGTTTTGTTTTTGCGGGAATATTCATAAGCGCAAAGAAACTCAACCCTGAGAAGTATGAGAAGATCCCTGTTAAAACAACGATCATATCAACAGCATTAATTGTGATCGGTATTCTTTTATATACATTAATGAAGACATGCACGAACATGACTATCGTAACCGAAGAACACTATGAACTCGGAACGCTTTATTATGCTTCTTTGGAAGAAGTCGTAAAGACCTTTGGATTCATTGTTTTCATTCCGGTCCTCTTCAGATTGTTCAAGCCTAAGTCCCAGAAAAGAGATCAGATCGAAGAAGATATTCCTGCTGAAACGGAAGAGAACAATTAACGTTTTTTTGGCATTTCGAAAATGCAACGTTTAAAACAGGCCGCGCAATGCGGCTTTTTTCATAACTTCTCCCCTCTTTTACTGTATTTAGTAGGGTATTTCTAACTCTTTATTAGAGTTAAGATTTTCACATGTCATAATCTATTGACACATGCTAATCCTACTAGTATACTAGTGGACAAAATGAGGATTTAGTATTGTCTGCAAATCTTCTTAAATTCTTTTCGGGTGGTAATAGTGCATATGAAATTGGTTTTAAGGTGGTTTCCATACGGCGATGACAGCGTAACTCTTCAGCAGATCAGACAGATTCCCGGTGTCAGCGGCGTTGCCACTCATCTTACCAGGATCCCTGTCGGAGATGTCTGGACCATGGATGAGATCAATCTTGTAAAAGATGAGATCAATTCTTATGGACTTGAGATGGAAGTCATCGAGAGCCTCAACATTCACGAAGATATTAAAAAGGGCCTTCCTTCACGCGATATGCTCATTGATAACTATATTGAGTCAATGAGAAATCTTTCAAAGGCCGGAGTTAAATGCATCTGCTACAACTTCATGCCTGTTATGGACTGGTACAGAAGTGACCTCGCAATGGCACTCTCCGACGGCAGTACCGCAATGGCTTATTCCCATGAAGTAGCTACCAAACTTACATTGGAATCAATTACTTCTTCCATGATCGACGGTTCTAATGATTTCAGTCTTCCCGGCTGGGAGCCTGAGAGATTCGGCAAGATGGCAGAAGACATCGAATTCTATCAGAATGTTTCTTCCGAAGAATACTTCAAGAACATCAAGTATTTCCTCGATGCAATTGTTCCTGTCGCTGAAGAGCTTGATATCAATTTCGCAGTTCATCCTGACGATCCTCCGTTCCCGCTTTTCAATCTTCCGAAGGTCGTCAACAGCAAAGAATCAATCGACAAGTATCTTAATCTCAATACATCTAAGAGAAACGGACTTACACTCTGCACCGGCAGTCTCGGCGCAGGTATCCATAATGACGTTGTGGATATCGCAAAGACATTTACACCTACAGGCAAAGTTCATTTCGTTCACTTAAGAAACGTAAAGCACACATCAGAAACAGATTTCCATGAATCGGCACATCTGTCTTCTGAAGGTGACCTTGATATGTTCGCTATCGTAAAAGCTCTTTACGAGAACGGTTTTGACGGATACATCCGTCCGGACCACGGCCGCATGATATGGGGTGAAGTCGGAAGACCGGGTTATGGTCTTTACGACCGCGCACTGGGCGCTACTTACATCAACGGTTTATGGGAAGCCGTTAGTAAGCTTTGTTGAATTAAGAAATAAAAAACGGTAATAACTACTCCTCCCTTGCCCCTCAAAACCGATAATCTTATAAATGTTTATAAGGTTATCGGTTTTGTACGAGGCGGTAGTATTGAAAGGAATCTTAATTATGGATCTGTCCAAAGCTAATCTTAAGAACGTAGAATTCTGGAACGGCATAAACGTCGTTCTTCCCAAGTACGATATCGACGCATGCATTAATGCTACGACTGCAAATCCCACATGGCTTCATGTCGGTGGAGGAAACATCTTCAGGGCATTTATCGCAAGGATAAACCAGAGACTTTTAAACCAGGGTCTTGCCGATACAGGAATCGTTGTCTGCGGCACACAGGATTATGAGAATTTCGAGCGCGTTTACAAACCTTTCGATAATCTCTCGATCATCTGCGACTTAAGACCTGACGGCAATACAGGTTATGAGATCATTGGCAACATCACAGAAGCGATCGCTGCCAATTACGATATCGAAGAAAACATCAAAAGACTTAATGAGATAGCTGCAAGCCCTTCCCTTCAGATCGTATCTTTCACGATCACCGAAAAGGGTTATGCATTAAGAGATGCTGACGGCAATCTGTACGATTCCGCAGCTAAAGATATGGAGAACGGACCTTCACATCCGCTCACATGCATGGGTTTTATCGCCGCACTTCTTTTCGAGAGATACAAGGCAGGTAAATATCCTTTGGCATTGGTCAGTATGGATAACTGCAGTCACAACGGCGACAAACTCAAATCATCAGTATTGGAGATAATCGATGCCTGGGTTGATAAGGGCTATGTGGATTCTTCTTTCCGCGATTATGCAAGCGATCCTTCCCGAATAGCGTACCCCTGGAGCATGATCGACAAAATCACACCTAGGCCTTCAGACGAGATCCTGAACAAGCTTACCGGCCTGGGCATCGACAATCTTAAAAGCGTAAAGACAACAACGGGTGTATTTGCAGCGCCTTTCGTAAATGCTGAAGTACCTGAATATCTGGTCGTAGAAGACCTCTTCCCCAACGGAAGACCGGCACTTGATAAAGGCGGCGTTATCCTCACAGACCGCGACACAGTTGATAAGGCTGAGCGAATGAAGGTCACTGCATGCCTTAATCCTCTTCATACTTCACTTGCTATCTTCGGATGCCTTTTGGGATTTACAAAGATATCTGAAGAGATGAAAGATGAAGACCTCAAAACACTCGTTACCAAACTCGGTTACAATGAGTGTCTCCCTGTCGTATGCGATCCGAAGATCTTAAATCCTGAAAAGTTCCTCAAGGAGGTATTGGAAGAAAGATTCCCCAATCCTTTCCTCCCTGATACTCCCCAGAGAATCGCAACCGACACTAGCCAAAAGCTCCCGATCAGATTCGGAATCACTCTTACTTCTTATCTTGAACAGGATCCTGATGTTCTCCCCAAGCTCAAACTCATTCCGCTCGTTATTGCAGGATGGCTCAGATATCTTCTTGCAGTTGACGATAACGGAAATGCATTTGAGATCAGCCCCGATCCGATGGCAGAACATTTCCAGAATGAGCTGAAAGCACAAGGCATCAGTTACAAAATGGAAGGCAGCGTATCAGGTAAACTCTCCGGCATTCTTTCAAACGAAACGGTATTCGGACTGGACATCAACAAGACCGGTCTGACACCCGTTATCGAGAAGTATCTGGACGAGCTCATTAAGGAGAACGGAGCAGTCAGAAAAACATTGCATTCAGTCGTTGCCAATTAGAATGTAAGAAGTAGACAGAAATATTAATTTATGTTAGTTTCTTTATAGATTTCGTTTTATAAAGGGGATAATAGCGATGATCATAACACCTAAAAACACGTTCGAACCAAACCGCGAATATGCTTTTCGTATTGTTAAAGACAACATCATCAATATGGAGATCAAACCGGGCAGTCTTATCGGTGAGCAGGAGATCGCAACACAGCTTGGAATCTCCAGAACTCCGGTACATGAAGCTTTCCTCGAATTATCGAAATCAAAGATCGTAAATATCCTTCCCCAGAAGGGCTGCAGTGTATCACTTATCGATTACGAACTGATAAAGGAATCAAGGTTCCTTCGTATTGCTGTTGAAGGTGCGCTCCTTAAGGAAGCCTGCGATGTTGCTACCGAAGAAGATATCCAGAAGCTCTACGCTAACATTAAGCTTCAGGAGTTCTACATCGAGAACGATCCTCCGAAGTTCTTAGATCTTGATAACGAATTCCATAAGAGCATATATGTCATTTGCAACAAGATGCAGTGCTTCTACATGGTAGGTCTCATGAGTCTTCACTTCGACCGTGTAAGATCACTCTCACTTAAGACGATAAAAGACGTTAAACTCATATCAGATCACAAGGCAATCGCTGATGCCATCGCTGCCCACGACAAAGATGCAGTAGATGCGGCTTTCGCAAAGCACATGTCCAGGTTCGATCTCGACTGGGACATCATAAAGAAAGCATACAGCGAATACATCACAGAGTAATTCTCCATTAAAATTCTTAAGTGCTTAATTCGTACAGTAAACTGCTTCAGTTACTGTACGATTTTTGTATTTGGGCATTGAAATACGTTTTTAGTACAGTAGACAGAGTGATTTACTGTAAGATTTGCGTACTGCATTAATGATTCAGTATAAGATACAATCCGAAAAGGATCACGAGCATTATGACGTTAACGATGGTGAAGTTCAGGATATAGTTATCCTGCTTTTCACCCGTCTTCTCTTTCTGCTCCTTCGAAAACTTTGCGTGGAATCTGTAAGTGATAAGACTTGCCATGCTCGCAATGAGTGTACCGAGACCGCCGAGATTTGTACCGATGATAAGAGACTTTCCGTCATCTGTGAATGCCGACAAAAGCATGGCTGCAGGAACGTTGCTGATTATCTGTGAAGACAAGATTGCAGCAGGTACGGGATAGCTTGATACGAGTCCTGAAAGAGCACCCGTGATCGCATCTATGCGTCCGATATTACCTATGAGTATGAAGAAGAAAACGAAAGTTGCTTGAAGATTGTAGTCTGCTTTCTTAAATGACTTGCGGTCCATTATGAGCATGGCAACAACTGTAACTCCTAATGAGATCAGGAAGTGAACATATCCTACAACTGTCAGGATATTCAGTACGAACAACGCAAAATAGATCAGGAGCTTTACAAAAGACAGCTTCTTTACTTCTGTATTTTTTAATGGCGGAAGTTTGTCAGAGCCTTTAACCAGTATGAATGTCAGAGCAACGATCAATGCAAGCGACAGTGCCGAATAAGGGATCATGAGCAAGAGAAATTCCGGAAGCGCGATCTTGTAATTATCGTAAAGATAGAGATTCTGCGGATTGCCGATCGGAGTGAGCATGCTTCCGAGATTTGCAGCAACCGTCATGATTATCAGAGTAAACATGAGCTTCCTGTTCTCGCCGAACGGAGCGAGCACCATGATCGCAAAAGGAACGAGTGTAACGAGAGACACGTCGTTTGTTAGGAACATGCTTAAGAAAAATGCGAGAAGCGACATCAGAAGACTTATACCTCTGTATGTCTTAACTTTAGACAAGAGTTTGCTAGTGAGCACATCAAAAGTTCCGATGTGACCTAATGCCGCAACGATCAGCATCAGTCCGAAAAGAATGGCGAGTACTCTTACGTTTATATAGGAAAGATACTGCAGATCCGGCAACACGAAAAAGCAGGATATTAGAGCAAGCAATCCTGATATGCACAGGATTGGATTATTCCTGATTGTGCTTGTTATCTTACGCATATACCCTCCTTTGACCAAGGGTAGATTTTACATCATTTAGAAATTATTGAAACAAGTATTTGCATTCTTACATGCATAAGAAATGCCCGGCTTTTAACCGGGCATTCAGACAATTTAGTAGTCAATGTTTCTATTATGTTCAGCCGAGCATCGTAATTGCTTCTTCAACAGTCTCAGCCTTGTCTTCTTTAAGAATATCCAGAATCGAACCTACCAGTGCTGATGTACGGTACTTTTCAGGAACAAATCTCTCATACTGACGCATAGTGTTGATATTCTCCTGATACAGGTTAACCATCTTCTCATTCATTAACCCCTTCTGGTATCTCTCAGATGATTCCCTCATCATGTACTCGGCATTGCTGTTATGAGCTTCCTGCTTGTTTTTGGAAATCTTAACACCGATAAAAATGATTGCCGCTGCAACAATAAGTGCAAGGATCAAACCTATGAACGCATCCCCTAATACACTTGAAGCAGAAGCCTGAGAATAATCCGAAGTGGTTGTCGCAACGATCATAACTGAAGAGAGCATGTAAACTAAGTAACCGCCTACTACTCCTCCGACCAGGAACGGCCAAAAGTATTTCATGAAAGATCTCTTCTTAAAGACCGGCTCTGAAGTGGGGAATTCACTCTGAGGTCTTATCATCGTCATCAATTCCTCATTCTCACCGAGAAGCTCCTTATACTTTGCAAGCTTTTCAATAAGATCATCTTTTGCGTTGGCGACCTTTGTTCCGCACTTAACACAGACAAGATCGTCTTCAGCCATACCCGCACCACATTTTCTGCAAAATGCCATGTTAACCTCCTAAAAATCTATCCTTAGTTTCCTTTGAAAAAACCTGTGTTTTTTAACACAGGTCCTTTCTTATGCGTAAATATTACAATAATCAATTATAATTTACAACAATTTTTACTCCCAACAGACTTTGTTCCTTCCCGTCTCTTTAGCCGTATAGAGCTTCTCATCAGCAGCACTTACGTTATCCTCAATTGATTTTACGGGATCGAAAAGCGCACAGCCGAAGCTCAATGTACATCTCAGTGTGTTGCCGTCTGCTTCGATATCGGATTCCATGAGCTTTACTCTGATCTCTTCTGCTTTCTTTACAGCACCTTCGAGATCCGTATCACGGAGTACCATAACGAACTCCTCACCGCCCCATCTGTAGACGCCGTCTTTATCGCCGCAGCAGGATTCGAGAAGGTGAGATGTAAATGCGAGGACATCATCACCTGCATTGTGACCATATGTATCGTTTACGCGCTTAAACTTATCGATGTCGCAGATAAATATGGACATTGTCTTTCCGGAACCCGGAATAAGATAATCCTTATATTTATTTCCGAAGTCATAGTAGAAGCCCATTCTGTTCTTAAGACCGGTAAGCTTGTCGTGATGTGAATCCTCAAGGAATGTCTCTGACTCAAGGGCGATTCCGCATACGAGAGCAGCAAGAGAAAGCTTCTTGGGATCTGTGTCTTCATCGAAGCCGTGCTCATCATTCTTGTTAATGATCTGAAGAGCACCTATGAAATTACCGTTGATATCAGCTACGGGAAGAACAAGTATGGACTTGGTCGTATAACCGGTCTTAAGGTCTACTTCCCTGTTGAAATCAGGATCATTGTAAGGATCGTTCGTGATGACCATTCTCTTTGTTCTCAAAGCCTTACCTACAAGACCTGTGTTATCAGGAACTACGATCTTATCAATACCCATTGCAGAGAGCGTCCAGATCTGTCCCTTTCTCTTATCCCACTTCCAGAAGCTTGCTCTGTCAGCATCAACGATCGTTTTACTGAGTTCTGTAAGATACGAGAAAAGGAGATTATGGTCCTTGCTGTCATTCATACACATATCTTTGTAAAGACTGTTCGTAATGTCAAAGATACCGCTCAACATTCTTCCGTTGTCTTCCATAGTAGCTCCTCCAAGTTCAAGCGGTGCGAGTTCGGCACCGGTGTCACTCATAACCTGCAATATCCTGCGCTCGTCATCCATATGCATAAGATATACGCTAACGCCTGATGCAATATATTCTTTGATCTTGTTGTGTATTTCAGTGCAATAAAGGTGAACCGGACTCTTGTACGCGGATATCTCGCAGTAAAGGTATGTACCCTTCTCTATATATGGTTCATAAGGAATAAGCGTATTCGTATCACCGGTATAAACTACGTTGCGTCCTTCAACTTTAAGCTGGAAGCCGAAGCACTTGCCTTCAAGCTCTTCCGTGTGTGTCGTAGGGATCGAACGGACGAACCAGTCCTTATCGAGATCTTCAACATTGATCAGTTCATACCAGGAAGAACTGCAGCCTTCGATTCTTGAAAGAAGATAGAACAGATCTGCCTCGACTTCCTTTGACGGAGCGACGATGGTAATCGGCGTCTTAACGGAAAACTGAAGCAGGTCTATAAGCATCCCAATACCGCCCGAATGATCCCCATGCGTATGAGTTACAAGCACATAAATGTGATCGAACAATGCGAGGTTTTTATCATTCAATCTGATAAAAGCACTCATGGGGCAGTCGATCAAAATAAGTTCATCATTCTCAATGAAATAAGCACTGTTGTGCTCATCCGTAAAAGCAGAACCTCTTCCCAAAAACTTCAGCATCTTTATTCTTCCTCCGGTCCGATAAGACTCAGGATCTCAAATCCGTCAGCCTTACCTTTGAGCTTAATTGGCTTTTCGAGCGGGACGCACTTCATTCGTCCCTTCAATGCATCTGCCACTGCTCTGCTTACATAAATAGTACCACCTGGAGCGTTAGCTTCAAGTCTTGCAGATGTATTTACAGTATCACCAATGGCGGTGTAGTCCATTCGTCTTTCAGAACCCATGTTGCCTACGACTGCAGGTCCGAAGTTAACACCGACTCCGACATGGATCTCTTCATTCACCTCTGCTTTAAGTTTAGCAGAAAGTTCATCCGCTCCTTTTATTATATCAATTGCTGTTAATGCTGCGTGATAAATTGCTTCATCATCTGCAATCGGCGCACCCCAGAATGCCATAGTGGCATCTCCGACGAACTTATCAAGAGTACCCTGATGCCTTTCTACACAGGCACTTGTCATAGACAGATACTGATTAAGGATATAAACGACTTCCTCAGGAGACAGACGCTCTGACATAGTAGTAAATCCTCTGATGTCTACGAAAAGAACCGCAATGTCGCAAAGCTTTCCGCCGAGCTTCAAACTGTCGGTTCCTTCCTTCAGGATCTCATTAACGATATTGGGAGCAACATATCTTTCAAATGTTCTGGTTACGTTCTGTCTCTCGATAGCAGCACGGATATAGTTGGTAGCAACACTCGCAACAAACAATACAAAGAGTCCCAAAGGAATCCACAAAGCATGTGTTATATATCCCAGGGAATAAAGCCACATGGAAATACCGATCGCTACGAACTCACCGATGACAAGTGCAGGAATGGTAAATCTGAGTTTTCTGTTATTGCAGAAATAATAGAAAGCAAAGCATACGATAAACAGCGCTCCGATCTGGAAATAGTCCGGTGCTTCTTCCTTGTAATTACCGTCAAGGATGCACTGTATTACATTGGCCTGGTACTCAACACCGTACATCATCAGACCCTTGTCGATAGGTGTGTTGTAGGAATCCTGAAGGCCGGTCGTATAAGGTCCGATCAGAACGAGCTTGCCTGCATAATAAGAAGGATCAACATCACCGTGGATCAACATGCTGAGATTGACGCCGTCATAGAAATCTCCAGGCTTTGCAGTAAAGGAAATAAAATACTGTCCTCTTGAATTCGTGGGAGGAACCTGCACATCGTAACCATTTTGGAGAGCATAAGCCCTTGCAGCTTCAAACTGCATTGAATAAACTCTCTTGCCGTCAGGTTCAACATACAAAAGCGCATGACGGACGATACCATCTTCATCGTACATCGCATTAATATGTCCCTGTGTGGTAACTTCTTTTAACGATTCATAAGGCTCTTCGTAGTTCAATACCGCGAAATCATCGATTATTACCGTAGCGCTTCCGAAAGTTGTTCTGGTACCAAAGGTAGCCTGTGAAGCAGTAATGACATTGCCCAGTTCAGCAGCTGCATCGGCGAGTCTCGCATCACATTCTTCATTGATATTACCTGAATACATAGTATCGATTGCTACTACTGCAGGACGTTGGTCAGGATCGGATGCGAGCATTTCCAATGCCGATGCCATAACGGATCTGTCCCATGAACTGTACGGACCGAATTCCTTGATGTCATTCTCATCGATACCGATGATTACAATATCGCCCGGCACAGCTTCAGGAGTCTGGAATATCTCATCCTCGATCCATAACTCAGGGCGCCTGAAAACACCAAGCGCGCACAGGGCCGTTATCGATACCGCCCAGGCCAAAGCAATAATCAGATTTTTAGTTTTTTCGTTCATCAGTTACTCGATCCGTATTCTATGTAGTAAGTATGAGAATATCCATCAACTACTTATGTGTAAGTGCCGCTATATAAACCGTAGTAACACCAGCATCAGCTTATAATCCAATTATGCGTAATTCGGTTCAGAACTGAGTATAGTATAACCAGAATGGTTAGGGTAATACGTAAATAGATAGTTATCTATATACCCTCTATCCGGACCATCCCCACTTTCATTTACAGGAACATCTTCTATCGTATAGGTATATTTGGGGTCTTCTTCCGATTCGCCGGTAGGTATCGGATCTGTTAATCCAGGATCCGTTTTAGGAATAGAAACTTCTACAGTTACATCATAACTGACTATTTCACGTTCAACAGGCGTCGGCTCGGGTTCGGGATTAGGACTCGGCTCGGGATTAGTTGAAGGCTTCGGTCTTTCTGTAGGTGTTGGTACCGGCTTATCTGTAGGTGTAGCTACAGGCTCAGTTGTAGGTGTTGCTGCAGGCGCCGTAGTTGGTGTTGCTGCAGGCGCCGTAGTTGGTGTTGCTGTAGGTACAGGCGAATTTGTAGCCGTGGGCGCAGGTGTAGGTGTCGGAGTTGATGTAGCATCAGGATCCGTTTCCTTAGTTTCTTCTGTCTCCTCCGGTTCAGGTGTCGGAGAAGGAGTTGAAGAAGGTGTAGGTGTTGCCGTGCTGCCCGGCTTAGGTGTAGGTGTTGCTGTAGAATTTGCATTAGGTGTCGGCGTAGGTGTTCCTGTAGAAGCAGGAGTGTTAGCACCGTCGCTGATAGCTGTGTTAACAAGAACTGTCAGTGTAGCCTTATCCCATCCTGTAAATGCACAAACTCGGTTCATGAGTTCATCATTTTCAGCAAGCATCTGCAACGGGAATCCAGGGAGATCATTCTCTTTAACATCTGTGATCGAGAACTCAACACTGTCCTGTGTTCTGTCAGAATAGAGATATACAGTAATGCTCTGTCCGCCACGGACTTCTGCATACTTCGTCTCTCCTGTCTCAGGATTAATCGCAGTTACAATAACTACGCCATCAGTGATTACGAGAGAGTCTCTGCCTTCGTCATCATAGTAAACATATCCGGATGTGCCTCTGATTCCGGCTGTCATGGTTGATGTCTTAATCTCAAAAGTCTCATCATCATTAAGCTTCTCTGTTACGTTGAAGAAAAGTGCCCCTTTTGTAAGCTTGAGTTCGAGGTGCTTTCCGCTCTTTGAGAATTCAACTCTGCTGTCATTCTGAAGAGTAACGACCTTGGAATCATCAAGTCCGACAGAAGCAAGTCCGTCTGCTCCGGTATTAAGAGCATCACCGGACTGGAATCGTATATTGTCTAAAACTGGCTTTGTACCACCATTACCACTCTCGATGTTGACTGTACCCTCAACACGAAGGAGTCGCATAGTATTTGCCAAATATCCCTTACGGGACAAAACAATGGCAATAACTATAGCTGCCACTATTCCTATAGCAACTACTGAATATATGATCTTCATTCCAAGAGTCATTTTTCTAAAGTCAAAGTTAATGCCCATTTTCCCGCCTCTTTATACATTTAATAACAAAACATTATAGCATATATCCGTTATTCGTTTTTTTCAGTCGGCATAACGCCCGTTTATCCGAACGTTATGCACAACAATGAATAATTTGATAATCAGATCAGAGATATAGTGAATCAGAAGAACACATCAATCGGTTTCATACCAGAAATAATAGTAAACTATCTGCTCATTTTCCAAATAATATAAGTAATTGGAAGATTCATGTGTCTGAGGATTATAAGCACCGCTCTTGGTCATTTTTATCCAGCTTTCATTAACGAAGCCATAGTACTCATCAGTAGTACCATCCTTAAGAATTACATAGACGTCATGGCCTTCATATTCCTTATCCCAGGCTTTGTCGAAACGTTCGTAACCATCAGGTACATCATTCGGATCGTTTGACTCCTCATCGACATTTACTATTACTCTAATTACATCCGGTTCATCGTCGACATTTACTATTACCCTAAATACTGAGCCCATAGTTCCAAAGTAGTAAACAGAACCATCAGGGAGCATAAAAGTTGCATCATGAACATAACTATTATTTATTGAGTAATCTGTGCCGTGTTCAACAGTCAGGTCAACCCATTCATAGTTGTTCCAACCTTTATAAACATATGGATAACTACCAGCTTTGCATAGATAGACTTCATGACCTTCATATTCTACTCCCCAAACAACAAGATTACAGGTATCATCCGCACTGTTATATGCATCAGTTACCTTGCTGTATCCGTCAGGAATAGTCGTTTCAGGATCAGGAACAGGTGAAGGTATCGGTGTCGCCGTTGCAGTTGGTGTTGCTGTCGGAGTAGCAGTCGGCGTTGATGTTGCTGTCGGAGTAGCAGTAGGAGTAGCCGTCGGCGTTGATGTTGCTGTCGGAGTAGCAGTAGGAGTAGCCGTTGCCGTCGGCTCAGGCGTAGCTGTGGCCGTTGGCTTAGGTGTAACTGTTGCCGTCGGTACTGCAGTAGGTGTTACTGTCGGATTTGGTGTCGGCGTAGATGTAGTTCCTTCAGTCGGCACAGGAGTCGGTGTATCCGAAGGTGCTACTGTAGGTGTAGGTGTCACCGTCTGTGTCGGAGTCGGAGTCTGTGTACCGGAAGGGACAGGAGTTGGTGTTTGGGTCGGTGTTGGCGAAGGAATGCTGCTTATGACATCCTTTAATGCTTCCTTATCCCAACCGGTATAATCACAGACTCTATTAAGGAGTTCTTCGTTCTCTGCGATCATATGAACTGTAAAATCGTTGAGATCTTTGATTCCGATCTCCTCGAGTGTAAACGTAACTGTATTTTCTTCCCTGTCTGAATAAAGATAAACAGTAGCACCCTGACCGCCTTCGACTTTGGCAGTCCTGGTCTCACCTGTCACGGGGTTTGTAGCAGATATCTCTACCGAACCGTCAGTGACGATAAGGGCATCTCTTCCAGATTCATCGTAGTAAACGTAACCGGATGTTCCTCTGATTCCGGCTGTCATTGTAGATGTCTTGATCTCAAATGTCTCGTCAGGCTGAAGCTTCTCCGTAACATTGAAGAAGACTGCACCCTTGGTCAGTTTGAGTTCAAGGTGTTTGCCCTGCTTTGTGAACTCAGCACGGCTGTCATTCTGAAGTGTGATGATCTTGGTATCATCGAGACCGACAGAAGCAAGTCCGTCAGCGCCTGTATTAAGAGCATCACCGGACTGGAATCTGATGTTGTCAATTACGGGTTTTGTACCACCGTTTGCGGTCTCAATGTTGACTGTGCCTTCTACTCTGAGAAGGCGCATACTTGTTGCGTGGTAACCCTTCTGGTAGATCAGGGCGAATACTGTTGTAACAGCAGCAGCAAATACCACCAGCACAGAAATGAATACTAAAGACTTCTTGGATAAACGCTTGCTCTTAACTGTCGACATATTAACCGTCCCCTCTGGTTTGGCAACTCAAGCAAACCTGATTATGATAACAGAGGAATTAACAGATTACAAGCGTTTTATGAATAATTTATGACCTTGCGCCTAAAATAGTTTCTATATTGCTTCAAAAGCCTTAATTTACATGTTCTTTAGGTGTGTCTTTCTTATACAGCAGGAAGAACGCTCCCAAGAATACTGCAAGTGCTTCTACTGCGAAGATTATCTCATTTGCGACATCTGACAGCTCGAAAACTCCTGCCAACTGCAATCCAAGTAAGCCATCAATTACAGTGTGGATAAGGATTGAGAGAGGATAGAGCCACCACTTTTTCTTATCTTTTACTGCGTAGAAGACCATGATGGAAGCGCCAATATGGTAAAGAACAGCAATTAACCTGTCTACCAATGCTACTCCCATAGTAGCTGCAGAGAATGTCGTGATCTGTTCAACTATACCGGTTATCTGTTTAACAACTTCCGGCGTGAGTGTGTCCTTGACGGGTTCGATCATCAGCTCAACGAATGAACCCTGGTTCAGCATGATGGCAAATACGAAATACTCAATGTATGTAATGCCAAGAATGAACAAGGCTTCAAAACCGCCGTGGCCGATACCGTGTGACAGACCTGTCTCTCTTTGCTTTCTCTTGCGAAGGACTGTTTTGAATGCAACAAATCTTCCTGTCTCTTCGAATACACCAGGGAAAAGGCCTACGATAATTCCCCAAAGAACGGGTCTTGCATTAACAAACTGGCTGACCGGGCTGTCGAGAGAGATTACCAATGCCTGGAGAGGCTTTTCGATAACGATCGCGAAGAGCAAAAATGTTGCCGCGCCGATAAGAACCGTCGTAAAAGGTTCATGCTTCTTTTTGCACCAGATGATCGCTGTGATCAGCGGCAGAGCGATTCCTAAAACTGCCGTCAAAAGTATGAGCAGCTTTGATGATGTGCTTACTGTCCCAAATTCCATGTTTTCCATAAATCCACCTTATTCCTTGTTCTTGGAAACTACTTTCTTATGATAACCCTTCTGTCCGCAGTGAGGACATGTCATCTTTCTCGAACGGCCAATGTGAGGTGCCATGACAACGGCTTTCATTGAAGGCACGTAGCGTTCGCCGCAGTTCGGGCATTCATAGTAACCTGCATCGTGCTCGATTCTTATGCCGATAACGGCAACCGTAACGATGAGCAATATTGCAAGCACGATCAATGCAACTCCCAAAGGTATGTTGATCTTGCAAACATATGAGCCGATAAGCACCATTGCAACATATATCGGAAGAGAGACAAAAACCATCCAGGTCTCGATTCTGAGCATTGTCTTGTCTCTCTGCTCAACCTTTGCACGCATTTCCAAAAGATTTGCCTCAGCCTTATTCTTATAATCTTCCATGGTGATGTGTTCCCCGGTCAGGAGTTCATTTACCGTAATACCTAATAAGTTGCAAAGTTCGATCATGATAGATGCATCCGGAAGGCTCTTACCTGTTTCCCACTTTGAGACGGCCCTGTCTGTTATACCGAGCTTGTCTGCCAGGGCGGCCTGAGTAAGGCCTGCTTCCTTTCTGCATGATGATATGAACTTTCCAATCTTCTCCTGATCCATTTTTAAGGGATCCTCCTTTCACCTCAGACGATAAGGCTACCTGGAATATTTTACCACGAACCGACGGTTGAGAAGCCCGGAAACAGTACACTCTACCACTGGTTGAGTAGGCTCTCAACGCCCTAAAACAATGGATTTTCGCACGAAGAGCCTGTAGTTCTTCTGACAGGTCACGGGATAGAAATTACAGGGCTGCCCCGTTTCCGGAACAGCCCTGTGGAGGGTTAATATATAATGCGCTTCTTACGAAACGATCTTGTAGTAAGCGTTCGAAGTGAGCTTGTAGGTAAGCGCGTAGAACAATCCACAGATAAGTACGCAGATACCGGCTGTGATAAGAAGCAGCGGAACGTTGTTGTGCCCGAACAGCAGGAGAAGCTTATGTACGATCGGCAGGACTGTTGCAAGGTGGATACACGCAAAAATGATAGGAATGAAGAATACCGTGAGCATCTGTGAGTTGATGCTTTTTTTAATATTCTCTTTTGTCATTCCGACTTTTTGCATGATCGAGAATCTTGACTGGTCTTCAAAGCCTTCTGAAATCTGCTTGTAGTAGATAATAAGAACGCAGGAGACCATGAAGATGATGCTCAGAAGTATTCCGAGGAAGAAGAGACCGCCGAATGTGCTTACAAAATCATCGCGCTCGGCATCACGGCTGAAACTGTAATAGACTACTGGATCGGGAACACCCGGCTCATCATCGATATAACTGCCGATCTTTCCTCTCAGCTCCATCTGGCCCTTACTGTCAAGATTTGTATCAAAATCGTAAGTCCATTTCCAAACAAGCATAGGCTCACCGCGGCTGTCAGTATATTCAGAAAAAGCGGCAACTGCTTCATTAAGATCGTCAACTATCAGAACTATTGTTGATACGACTGATGTGCCGACAGCATATTTCATTTTGCCGTCTTTATAATCCACCTTTTTTTCTACTTCGAAAGTCTTTTTCCCTATGATTATTTCATCATCAACCTGGATGTTCCCATCGATACTGAGCAATATCTTTCCGGGGGAAAGAGTTTCATTCTTGTTGTTTAGTCTGTTGTAAGTCTCAACATCAAAGAAATACACCTGTACAACACTGTCAAAATCAAAAGTAGTGGAAAGCGTTGTATAAGGATCGAGATCGATATCTACTGTCTTATTGTTATCAAAATAACCACTCAAACCATAGTATGAGGCTGACATATCCTCTGTTATTTCGGCTCCGAAGTCTTTCACACACTTGCTTACAGCATTTTCCATCTTGGATATGACTTCTTCACTGTTCTCTAATACGCCCATGTTAGTTGCCGTGACATTAATCTGTTTCGGGTAGCGAGTCGTCAAAGTTTCTTCCCTGTTGAAATACAGAGCAGCAGTAGAAGATATCATTACAAGTATCATCGTAAGAAGAATGCAGATAGATGCGAGTCCTGCACCGTTTCTCTTCATTCTGAAAGCCATGGAAGATACAGATACAAAATGATTAGTCTTATAGTAGTATGTTTTGTTTTTCTGTAAGATCCTGCAAAGAAGGACTGAACCTGCAATAAGTACGAGATACGTTCCAACAATGATGAGAATGACCGCAATAAAGAACCAGGCCAGAGCTGATAATGGTGACTCGATCTTTAATGCAATCGTATAACCGCTGAGAAGGATGATCAATCCGAGAATACCGATCACCCAGTTAGCCTTAGGCGGCTTTTCGCCGGCTTTATCAGCGTGGATAAGGTTAATAGTTCTCGTAAACCATATCTGTCTTAACGCATTGAGATAGATAAACAGAAAAATAAAGCTGTATACAATAACAGTTGTAGCTATAGAATCTGTTGATACCGTGAACTGATAACTTACGCTGGAATTGATCATCTTGGTAAATCCGAGTTCCGCGAGCTTCGAGAGGCCGATGCCTGCGAGGATTCCGCCAGTCATGGATATTATCCATATTAATGCAGTCTCAAAAAATAATATCCTTCCCAGGTTGACTCTGTTCATGCCGAGAACATTGTAAAGTCCGAATTCTTTCTTTCTTCCTTTGATCAAGGTCGACTGTGTGTAGAACAGGAAGATCGTTCCGAAGAGGGCCATTATGATCGTTCCCAGTTGCAGAATGTCTTTAGCTGTCGATGCGCCTTCGAAATTCTTGAGCATATCCGAGAAGCCCAATAAATGCATGATGTAGAATATAGCGATCATGAGAATGCATGTCGCGATGTATGGCACATAAAGACGGCTGTTTTTTCTTATTCCATCAGCCGCGATCTTAGGATATAAACCTAATTTCATTTCAGGTCACCTCCCTGAGCAAGGAGGTTTAATGTGTCTGATATCTTCTGATACATCTGTGTATCGGTTGAATTGCCCTTATAGATCTGATGGAAAATGATGCCATCCTTGATGAACATAACACGTGAAGCGTGGCTCGCAGCCTTGGTGGAGTGAGTAACCATAAGAGCCAATACGATCTTCGGGTTTGTGATCAATGCTCTGGCAATTGCGGCTCTCTGCTTCTGACCGCCTGATACTTCATAAGGATATTTCTTAAGAAGATCGGTGATGCCGAGTGAAGGCGCAAGCTTATCAAGGCGTTCCTTCATCTCTGAATGCCTTTTGCCTGCAAGGACCAGAGGAAGATAGATGTTATCTTCTAACGTAAATGTATCCAGAAGATTGAAATCCTGGAATACATAACCTAAGTTGTCACGACGGAACTTGGCGATGGCCGCATCCTTTATTGTAGTAAGATTCATACCATCGAGGATAACCGTTCCTGCCGTTGCTTTATCCAATGCAGCGAGGATATTAAGGAGCGTTGTCTTGCCTGAACCTGACTCGCCCATGATGGCGACATATTCGCCCTTCTCAACTGTGAAATTAACATTCTTGAGAGCTTCGACAGAAGCACCTCCACGACGTGCTTTATATGTCTTCTTTACACCTGATACTTCAAGTAAACTCATAAACTGTACTTCCTTTCGTTTAAGTCAGCCACAGTATAGAAAACATGTAAAGCCCACTCCATTGAATCTGCTTACCAATTCCTTACAGCTTTGTCACAATTATTCCACTTCCAGCTTCTTTGCTCTCATATCAAGGAATATCTTCGTTCCTTCTCCGACTTTGGATTCTGCATATATCTTATGTCCCAGATTACCGGAGATACGCTTGCAAAGATAAAGACCGATTCCGCTCGCCCTCTTGTCTTCGCGTCCGTTAAATCCCGTGTATCCGTTCTCAAAGATCCTGGGCAGGTCTTCTTCACTGATACCAACGCCTGTATCTTTAATGCAGAGTATTCCGGGCTCAGACATGTAGATGCGCACATAGCCTTCAGATGTGTATTTAACCGCATTGGAAATGACTTGTTCAATGATGAATGACAGCCATTTGGAATCAGTGATGGTTTTGAATTCTATCGGTTCGTATTCAAGCTTCAGTTTCTTCAGTATGAATTCGCGCGAAAACTTACGGATCGCAGGACGGATGATCTCATCAAGATCGTATTCCTTTATCAGATAGTCAGTACTGTCAGAATCAAGTCTTAAGAATGTAAGGACCATCTCAACGTAAGCTTCGATGCGGTTAAGGTCACCCATCAGTTTTCTGGCTGATTCGGTATCCTCCGACTGTATCTGAAGTCTCATCGAAGCGATCGGAGTCTTGATCTGGTGAGCCCAAACGGTATAGTATTCGACCATGTTGTTATAGTCAGATGTTGTTTTCTGACGGGAATACGCTTCCTCTTCTTTAAGCTTTCTGATTATGTCCTGATAGTCCTTTTCGATGGGATCAGATGAGGCAGAAATCTCATTTTGAGTCAGTTTTCTGTGTTTATTAAATGTAAAAACAAAGTCGATCACTCCTGCAACGATCAGTGCTGAAGTGCTTAGAATTAAAGGATATAACACTGTTACAGCGGGCATATCGAACAGAAAATACGAGGATGCGAACACACCCTCGACAACGATCATGAGAATGATGACGTTTATCCTGGATTTCAGGTAATCCTTAAACATTAATCCTCCAGAATGTAGCCCACGCCGAACTTGGTCTTGATCAGATCTTTAAGGCCGATGCTTTCCAACGTCTTTCTGAGCCTTCCGACATTTACGGTCAGGGTATTCTCGTCAACATAGCTGTCTGTCTCCCAGAGAGCTTCCATGAGCTTCTCGCGGCTTACGACTTTATTCTTGTTTTGGATAAGGGTCAGTAAGATCCTGTATTCGTTACGTGCAAGATCGACCTCATTGCCGTTATAAGAAAGCCTGTTGTTGTTCGTGTTAAGAACGGCGCCCTTGACTTCAAGAGTACTCGAGCCCTGCGAGAAATCGTATGTCCTTCTTAGTAGTGCATTAACTTTTGCGATGAGCACGCTCTGGTCGAAGGGCTTAGCTATGAAATCGTCAGCACCCATGTTGATGGCCATTACGATGTTCATGTTATCCGTTGCAGATGAGATAAAGATTATCGGTACGGAACTTGTCTTTCTGATCTCCTGACACCAGTGGTATCCGCCCATGTAAGGCAGCGTGATATCCAGGATTATCAGATGAGGTTCATACTCCTTTACCTCTTCCATTACATTCATGAAATCGGACACGGTCCTTCCTTCCATGCCCCAGTTAGCAAGACATGAAGTTATACCGTCTGCGATTCCCTTATCATCTTCAACTATATAGATCTTATACATATCTTTTCCGTCACAAGTACTTATTCATTCTTATGCAGTCGAAGCTCCCGCTTCTTACTACTTCTTCGTTAACAAGAGCGTAGCCGAGCTTCTTGTAGAAATCAACCGCTTCAAGCCTGCTATCGATCTTAATCTCTTCGAAGCCCAGTTCTTTTATCCATTGTTCTGCTTCCTGTACGACCTTAAACCCAAGCTTCTGCCCGCGGTATTCAGGAAGGACAACGACGCGGCCTATAATGACGCTCTTACCGCCGGCTTCATAAAACCTGCTCGTGGCAACCGGATATCCGTCATCCAGAAGAACGATGTATCTTGTGCCTTCACAGTCGTGCTCATCGAATTCTTCTCTGAGTGATATGTGATACTGGCGGTTCATACCCTGTATCCTGACGGAGTAAGCGCCGGCTCTCTGCCACTCTGCTTCTGCCCTTAATACTTCCATATCACTCTTTATCAAATCCGTTAAACTTAACACGCTCAGCAAAAGATCTTTTCGAAGGTGCATGGAAATCATCCAGAGCTTTTCCTACAGGAAGGATGCAGACAACATCATATTCATCAGGCACTCCGAGGACTGCTGCGATCTTATCGCAAATGCGGTCGTCATCTGTGATATGACCTTCATACCAGCAGCTCTGATAACCGAGTTCAACTATTGCAAGAAGCATATTCTCAATAGCTGCAGAATAATCCTGAATTGCAAAGCAACGGTCACGGTATGCGTTTATCTTTCTTGAGAGCACAACGATTATGGCAGGAGCTGTCTGTGCCACCGGCGGATCGATAACTTCCTTGAGCTCATCAAGGAGTTTGGGATCATCAACAACGACCAGATCCGTTGTCTGCTTGTTGCATCCGGAAGGCGCATCAATGCCTGCGTTTGCGATAATCTCAAGATCTTTTCTCGGGACAGGATCAGAAGAGAACTTGCCGCGGTAGCTGTGGCGCGTACCGATAACGTTAATGGCACTCTTAAGTCCCATTACGTAGATCTGGCAGGGGTTTGCAGCATCCCAGTATTCTTCTAAAACTTCGAGTTCCTTGAAGCCGAGACTCTTATAGAACTCATTTGTTATGTCGTAGTCAGGATACATGCCTGAGCGAACGGTCTTAACCTGTATGAATGAATAGCCTTTCATTACCGCATAATCTTTTGCGGCAGCGAAAAGCCTTCTGCCCGCGCCTTTTCTGTGGCACTCTTTTTTTACACCCATGACTGCAAGTTCCATGGTCTCTTTGCCTGTCTCTTTAAGACACAAAAAGCCTGACGGAACGTCATTATCAAAATATGCCCAGAAAGGCTGGTCTGCAGATTCTCTTATGTACTGCTCCCTGCTTTCTTCAACCTCAAACCACTCGGTAAGAGATTCAAGGATCTCGCGTGAGATCTTTCTTTTTTCATCTTTGTCTTCTATGAATCTGATCATATACTTATATTCCCCATTCGAATTAATGCCTTATATTTTACCACCGAAATAACGGCAATAAATCACAATGAGATATAATCAGGTTAATGGATAAAAAGCGTTTACAGGAGTTAACCATGTTTACACATAAAGAGAAGATCATCTCAATATTACTAGCATCAGCAATGATCACGCCCGTTCTTTGCGCATGCAGCATTGACACAGACCAGAGCATAGAGACTACTCTTCCCACCACTTCAGAGACCAGCTTGCCGACATTGGAGACAACTATGGAAACCACAGAAACGACTAAGGAAACAACGGCTGCCACCGAACCCGGAACAGTTGAGACCGCACCCGAATCCGAAGAATTGGATACAAGCTATGTGCGCCTGATAGACGGTGTCGAATCTGAGATGATGAATGCCGATTACTGGATCGGCGAAGATGACAACATCATTCTCATGACAGACGAAGAGATCGCGGCATATAACCACGAGAACAGAGGAAACATTCTTTCAGCCGATGAAGAAACACAAATGCCGCATCTGGATGAATTCGAAGATACGCTTGACGGCGACATATTAAGAACATTTCTTAATGACAATGCAAATTCGGTTCCCGGTAATCCGCGTTCTTACTATCTTGACGGAACACCCACAGCAAGTATTTATTGGGAAAACCTCGTAGATCTTTCCAACATCGATCAAGTTCCCGACGTAATAGAAGTCCGTTACGGTTACACGGTCAAGAGAATGACATTAAGAATGTTCCCGACAGAAGACCGCATATTCAAAGATCCTGATGACAAGTATTTCGATGCACTGCTCTATTCGGAATGCATGCCTTATATGCCCTGCGTAGTGCTCCACGAGAGCAGCGACGGCGAATATTATTATGTTGTTTTCGACAGCTATTCGGCATGGGTCAGAAAGGATGCCGTGGCACTCTGTGAAGACAAGGAAGACTGGCTCGCAAGACAAAACCCTGATCAGTGGCTCGTCGTTACGGGAAGAGAAATAAGATTCGGAACCGATCCGCACTGTGAAGCCGTATCAGACCTCGTCCTGCCGATGGGAACGCAGATGGAACTTGTATCAGCTGAAGATGCACCTGAAGTAATCAACCAGAGAACAACTTACGGCGACTATGTGGTCAAGGTTCCGACAAGAGGAGACGACGGATACATTGAAGATGAATACGTTCTTATCCCAATGTCAGATGACGTGCATGTGGGATTCCTTCCCTACACTCCCGCCAATATCGTAAGACAGGCATTCAAGCTCTTAGGCGACCGCTACGGCTGGGGCGGAGATCTGGAGGCAAATGACTGCACCGGGATCACGAGAGAGGTATACCGCTGTTTTGGCATTCTGCTTCCGCGTGTAAAGCAATCTGCTTCAACCGGCGTTTATTCTGTTGATGTATCCGACATGAGCGATGAAGATAAGCTTTACGAGATCGGACTGCTCACACCCGGAAGCCTTATCGCATTTCCCGGTCACATGATGATATATCTCGGAATGGTTGACGGTGTCCCTTATGTAATAAGCGCAGTCGGGACTTTCGTCGCGCCTGCGCCCGGATCTGATGAACAGATTCATCCCGACAGTGTCATTGTCAACAGCCTTTACGTCAGAAGAGCGAGTCTTAAGACGTGGCTGGAATCAGTAACTGTCATTCTGACGATCAAACCTGATTAAATAAACCTTAATGTCTTGTGCTCTACCTCATAATCAAACAGCAACGAACCGCTTCTATCTGTCATGAAGAAGTAAGTCTTATTGGCACCGAAGAATCTTCCGTCTACAACGTTGATGTTGTAGATTAGATTATCCAGGCTGAAAAGTTCTTCTCCATTGGTCAGCGAGTATATTGTTGTTTTTCCGTCTTCAAAAGAATAAATAAATACCTCACCTGTTACTTCATCCTGAGTCGTGTAAGCGTCTCCCGTGCCTTCCATTACAAGATTGAAATTGCCGTCGTATACGCGCCACTTCTTGACAGGATCATTACCGTTGCTGACGTTGTCGGCGACGATATATCCGTACTCGAATGAATAGAAGAAGCCGTCTTCTTTTACAATTCTTGCACCTGTGTTGAGGTTATAGACTGTGTCTGCGTAGCTGATTGAATCAAAGAACATATCGCCGTCACCAAAACCATGCCAGTCTCTGAAATATGTTCCGTCGCCAAGGTAGATATCGTCGTGCTCTGCAATGAGGTTGAGATCCTTGTCGTAAAGCTTTGTATTGAAGCCTCCGCCTACCGCGATCTTTTCAAAAGAACTCATAACGATTGCATTCGGAAGGATCTCCATGGATGCTGCAACATTCCAGTCACGGTCGTAAAGATTGAGTACGCCGTCAGCTGCGATCATGTATCTGTCGGAACATACCTTCCACGAATATGCCAGGCTGTTATCAACGATGATTTTGCCATCCATGTCATAGACCTTTACCCCCTGACCGTCTGCTTCCTGCTCAATGATAACGTTTCCGAAAAGTTTTCCTTCTGTCATCTCAAGAGCACTGCTCTGATAGAGGACCTTACCGTTTGACGTGTCAATAAGATAATCATTCGGATAGAATTCATTACGGTTGGAAATGTACGCGCGGCCATCACCTATATAACTGACAGTAAGCTGCGCGCTTGCTGCATCAAGACCAAGCTCTGCTTCATCTATTTTAATGTCATACGCGAGTATTTCGTTGAAATTCTGATCAATGAACTTAACCCAGATATATCCGTCGCTGTAAACACTTCCGTAAAAGCATGCTCCGTTTTTATCTGTATAACCGATATTGTAAAGGCCGTCATAGATAAGACCTGAAAACTTCGAACCGTCATATGAGAGCAATCCGTATTTGGTCATATCACCATCTGTGCTCCTGACGATATAACAATCCCATTCATCACAACGGCCTACCATATCAAACACAGCATCACATATCTGATTGCCGTCAAGGTCAATCAGACCGTATGTGTACTTGTTTCCTTCAGGCATCCACTCGTCTTCCTCATAGACTGCGAGGAAAGGAATTACTCTGCCGTGATCTTCGGGAACATAATCGATCTTTATTTCATCGTCCGGAATCATTGGGATAACCAGTGCATTTGAAGGGGCGGTAACGTCGGTTTCATCAGGTTCATCACTTTGAACTATGGTGACATCCGTATCGTCGTTTCTTGTCTCTCTTGCTGTTGTCTCATTTGTTGCGGTACAGCCTGCAACTGATGAGAGCAGGATCAATGTTGATAAAACAACACTTGCTTTTTTCATGATAAAAATTCTCCTTGAGTATTAGCTTTCAGGTCCCCTATTGCCTGTAACACTATGAATACAATTCAGAAGAATAAATTGTTGCAGAAAAAAATTATTTTCCTTCAGGATAAATTACCGGAAGCGTAGGAAGATCAGTTGATACCGTCTGCTCTTTGATCTCGGAAACAGGCGTGATCGTGCCGTCGGACCCAAGTCTTACGGGAATGCCTTTTCCGTTTTTAACAGCTGATGCATAGTCATTGACCGAACTGAGCTTTTCTTCGAAAAGCATGCCGCCCATATCATTGTCGTGGAAGAAATGAATATCCGATCCTGCTGTCATTGGAAGTCCCAGATCAACAGTATATTCATAACCAAGAGCATTCATGTTGGGCTTGTTTGCAGCGTTATATACTTCGACTCCGTCGCATGCCGTAGGAGCAAGCTTAATATCAGACAGATAATCCCTCTCTCTGAAAGGGTGGGCCTGTATCATGATACCGCCTGCTTTATGGATTGCATCCAAAAGCTCATGCCTTGTCATATCCATGATGCACTCGTTGGCAATAAGCCAGTCCTTATCGATTCCGTAGAGCAGATATTCATCTTTATTGAAATTGATCTCAACACCGAACATGACGAGAAAGTCCTTGCCTTCAGCAGCCTTTAAAGCTCTCTCGTAACCGGACGCATATATCTCAATTCTTTCTTTCCAGGGAAGATCTTCAGGGACACATGTGTTGCCGTTAAAGAAATGATCCGTAACGATCATTCCGCTGTAGCCTTTAGCCATCATATAAGAGATATAGTCTTCACCGTGGACTTTGCCGCACGCACTTGCCTCGCATGTATGAAGATGTGTCTCGTATAAATATCCCATTATCTGTGTCCTTTGTTTTTAATCCCGTCAATGCTAACACTCGCGCTATTTCAAATCAAGATTATTTGTCTTGACCATGTAAACAGAAAATGTTATTTTATGCGTGCTTTTTATGAGCCGACAGTTCGTTTGTGCCATCCTGTCGATAAACAAAACCAGGACAACCATTTATATCATGTGCTATTAAGTTGCTTATTTGATTGAATGAGGGCTCCTGTTTTTGGGAGCCTTTTTTATTTTGGAGATTTTAAAATGACAGAAAAGAAAACAGTATCAAGATTATTCATGTGCATCGGCATCATCTTCGTGACATGCCTTTTGCTCTCAAACCTCGTTGCAGGAAAGCTCTGGGCAGTAACGGAGAACATTACTCTTCCTGCAGCAGTTATCCTCTTCCCCGTCACATACATCATCGGTGACGTTTTCACGGAAGTTTACGGATTCAAAAAAGCAAGAACCATCATCTGGCTCGGATTTGCATGCAGCTTCTTTGCAGTGCTCATCTATCTCCTTACGATCGCCCTTCCCCATCCGGGATACTGGGAGAACCAGGATGCGTATGCGACAGTTCTCGGCACCACTCCGAGAGTAGCTGTAGCATCATTTGCCGGATATCTTTTCGGTGAATTCTCAAACTCGATCGTCTTATCCAGACTGAAAGTTGTTACCAAAGGAAAGAACCTCTGGATCCGTACCATTCTCTCAACAGTTGTCGGTGAAGGTCTGGATTCAGTTATCTTCATTACCATTTCTTTCTGGGGAACGATGGAGAATTCGGTCGTACTTCAAATGATCCTTTTCCAGTACCTGTTCAAGGTATGCTATGAAGTGCTCTTTACTCCCGTTACATACTTCGTTGTAAAGAAGATCAAAAAGGCAGAAGGCATCGATACTTTCGATGAAGGCATCAAATACAATCTTATCAGGGGGTAACATATGCGCGAAAAAGAAGGTCTTACAAAGCTCGGAAGCAACGGCACCCAATACAGCATGGATTACGATCCGTCAGTCCTTGAGACATTCATGAACAAGCACCCGGACAACGATTATTTCGTTAAGTTCAACTGTCCGGAATTCACGAGCCTGTGCCCCATTACCGGCCAGCCAGACTTTGCGACAATAACGATCTCTTATGTACCGTCCGAGAAGATGGTCGAGAGTAAATCATTAAAGCTCTACCTGTTCTCATTCCGCAACCACGGAGATTTCCATGAGGACTGCGTAAACATCATAATGAAGGATCTCATAAAGCTTATGGATCCCAAATACATTGAAGTATGGGGTAAGTTCACACCAAGAGGCGGCATATCGATCGACCCGTACTGCAATTACGGCAAGCCCGGAACGAAGTGGGAAAAAGTTGCAGAAGACAGACTCTTTAACCACGACATGTATCCCGAAAAAGTCGACAACAGATAAGAAATAATAAACCCCGTTACTGTGTGCTTAAGGTAACGGGGCTTTTTATAAACTAATTCTATTTCGGGATGGAATTAATTTATTTCTGTGATGGGGCATACTTTCTGCCGGATCTGCTTACACGCAGACCGTTCTTACCCGTATGCAGAGCAGTTTTTACGGATGCTTGAACCTTTGAGCCGAAGTAAGCTCTGTATCTGAGCCATGCGGTAAAACCGCTTATAAGCCAGACTGCACCTGATGAGAGCCAGATGCCCGCTTCTCCGAACCCGAGATATGATGTAAGAAGGATCGGGATCGTGAATCTTCCGATGACTTCGATAATGCCGTTAAAGAGTGAGAAGAAAGCATCACCGATGCCGGTAAGAACACCTCTTACAACGTAGATCATGCCGAGTGTCAGATAGAAGACACTTGTGATCCTGAGGCCCTTTGCAGCAAGCAAAACAACTTCCTGCTCTGGAACAAAGAATGAAGCAATAGTTTTTCCGAATACCTGCATAACAAACATGAGGAATGCCGTAAGTATTGCCATCATGATAAGGCTGACCTTATAACCCTTAAGGACACGGTCATTCTTCTTAGCTCCGAAGTTCTGTCCGCTGAATGTTGAAAGTGATGCGGCAAGAGTCATATAAGGCTGGTGGATGAACTGCTCAATCTTGTTGGTTGCAGTAAACGCCGAGATAACTGTCGTTCCGAAAGTGTTTACGACGAACTGAAGTGCCATGGATGAGATGGCGATTAGCGCAAACTGCAATGACATCGGAACGCCAAGCTTTACGATCTTCATTACCATGCTTCCTGAGATCGAGATATCCTTCTTGCCGATCGCGAAATACGGATTCTTCTTATATGCATAGATACCGCAAAGGAGTACCGATAAGAACTGTGATATGACGGTTGCAAGAGCGGCACCCTTGATCCCCATGGGAATAACAACTACGAGAAGATAGTCCAGACCGACATTGATAAGAGTCGATGCTATGAGGAAATACAAAGGTGATCTTGAGTCACCCAACGCCTTCAGCATTGAAGATATAAAGTTATAAAGCGATACGAACAGAAGTCCGACACACATATAGCGTGTATAGAGGACCGCATCTGCCAGGATCAGATCAGGTGTCTGAAGGAGTTTAAGCAAAAGCGGCGCCGTGGTGAAACCGGCAATTCCAAACACAACGGGTACGATGAGCATAATGAGACCTGTATTAACTATACATTTCTTAACATTACGGTCATCTTGTGCTCCGTAATACTGGGACACCACGACTCCGCCTCCGCTTCCTATACCGTTACAAAGCGCGAAAAAGAGGAAGGTTATCGAGGAAGTCGCGCCTACGGCTGCAAATGCGTCTTTACCGAGGACGTTACCGACGATCATCGAGTCGGCCAGATTATAGATCTGCTGAAATACATTGCCGATAAGTGTCGGCAATGCGAAAAGCAAAATATGTTTAACAGGGCTTCCCTGCGTCATATCAATTGTATTGCTTCTCATAATTCACTTCTCCACGGTCATTAACTGATTTTCGGTGGGAATTATAATATTAGTGTTCTGTCAAACCTCCTCACTATTTGGTCTGTGATTTATCATTTTTTGTCATCAGGGGAACAAAAAAACAAAACAATGACATACAAGATATATTTATGTCTTATATAATTAATTCACTACTGAAACGGAAAGTGAGCATATGGATTACAGCAATTACGAGATCTACGATTTTGACCATGTAAGTTCTTTTAACATGTCCACTGGATATGCGGAAAGGAGCTACAAGGCCCACTGGCATTCATATGGTGAGATCCTGCTCGTTGGTCCTGATATGCCGAACATTTACTGTGTAGGCAGGAACACTTATGAACTTGAACCTGACGACATCGTGCTCGTATGGCCGATGGAAATGCATTCGATCACAGATGCAGACAGGGCCAATTCGCTTGTAGTCCAGTTCTCGAACGCTTTTATCAATTCGCTTTTCGATCTGCGCCGCATTATGCACCTTTACAGCAACCTGCATGTTATCCGTGCGCAGACCCACCCTGAGCTTGCCCAAAAGCTCAAAGAGATAATCTGTAAAATGAAAGACCTCTTCTTCTCAGGAAGATCAGACCGCGAGATCAGATGCTGCATGCTCCTTATGGAATTTATGCTGACACTTCTCGATTACAGGAAAGAACTTGCTCCTGAACTCAAAGTGGAAGACCAGTACGGATACAGCGATGATGTTTTGAAGAGACTGATGTCCGTCACCGATTACATAAAGAACAATCTCACCGCAGATGATCTGTCACAGGGCGCAATGGCTGAGATGGCCGGCATCAGCAAGGATTATTTCTCCAGGATCTTCAAGAATGTTACCGGCATGAACTACAACAAATGGCTGAACACGATAAGACTTGAGAAAGCTTCCGAACTGCTGACCGAAGAAGGACACACACTGACCGAGATCGCCATGCTCTCGGGCTTCCAGAGCATCCCGAGTTTTAACAGGGTATTCCGCGAAGAAAAAGGAATGGCACCCGGCGAATACAGGGCACTGTTTGTTAAGAACGATAAATAAGGTTGGTATCCTCTGTTAGTTTGAGTGTAGTTGCGATAAATCCACCAATCTGTAATTGTTGTTCATTTTTTAAGGCAACAATTACAGAAAAATGTGATTTTATATAATTGTTTGCTGTTTTCGGAGGCAACAATTACATAACCCGGGCCCGGACAACACACGAGGTGTTGATACAGCCCTTACTTTTTAGTTTTATACTTTACCATCTCTTCAAGCTCTAAAGGCTTCGCATAATAATATCCCTGGAAGCTCTCAACATGATACTTATGAAGGATGTCTCTCATGCCTGCCGTCTCAACTCCTTCGACACAGACCTTTGCTCCGAACAGTGAAGCCAGGCCGGCGAAATACTTGATGAGTTCTCTCTCGACTTCGTCTTCTTCCACTCGCGTTACAAAGCCTCTGTCGATCTTAATGATATCGAAAGGAAGATCCTTAACGATGCTGACAGAAGAGAATCCCGTACCGAAGTCATCAAGTGCAACAAGTATACCTCTGGACTTAAGGTTTGCTATGACATTCTTAAGAAGGTCGATATCAAGAAGTCTGCATCTTTCCGTAACTTCGAAGCAGAGATGTTCCGGAGGATATTCCATCTCTTCAAGAATACGGAATACCATATCCACGAAGTCAGGCTTCTCAAGCTGGGTATATGAGAGGTTGATGTTTATTACGAAGTCCGGATTCTTCTTCAGGATCTTCTTAGCCGCATAAACTGCTTCCCTGATTATCCATTCTCCGAGTTCCGGGAAAAGCGGATCTGCTTCTATAAGCGGAATAAATTGATCCGGCGGAACGACACCATAGGCATCGCTCTTCCATCGAAGCAGCGCTTCTGCTCCGATAAGCTGCTCTGTCTGCGCATCTACAACAGGCTGATAGAGAAGATAGAATCCCTTATATCCGTGCATGATGGAAGCGCGGATAGCGTGGATCTTCTCGAGTCTTTGCTTATTATCGTCACCATAGTCATTATGGAACAATACCAGATCACCCTGGTTGCGTGATTTGGATTCCACATATGCAAAGTTAAGGCAGGCATATGCAGTCTGTGAGTCGAGATCAAAGCTGTCGAGCTTAAGAACACCACAGTTTGTCTCTAGCAGGATCCTCTTGTTATCAACAAAGAAATCCTCGCGGAAGAAGTTGCGGAAGCCTATATATTTTTCATGTACTTCATCGAGTGAGAAAGAATTGCTTATTATCGCAAACTTGGTTCCGTCAATTCTGTAGCAGGTTCCGGTATTACCTGTAACCTCAAATATTTTTCTTGCAAAGAGCTGAAGAACACGGTTACCGAAGTGATATCCGTATACTTCGTTTATCTCAGAGAACTTGCTTATGCCGACAACGATAGCGGTTATCTCAGCCTGTCTCTTTATGCAGCTGTCAAGTTCATCAAAGAAACCATACTGGTTGCGAAGGCCGGTCAGCGTATCAATGTGACCCTGTACTCCGTGGCTTCTTATAGTACCTACGAAATAATCAGGTTCACCTGAATTGTCACGCAAAACCACCCCTCTGCAGGTGCACACATCATATTCACCGTTGGTCTTAAGTGCACGGTACTGCATGTCATGTCCGGAAGAATTGCCTGCAAATATCTCAGCAATACCCTTGTGATATGCTTCACGGTCATCAGGGTGAATGAATTCTTCCCAAATGTCGCCTGCACCATACATGTACTCAGAAGGAAGCCCGTACGTATCGACAGCATTTTTTGACCATTTTGAGAAGTCATACTTCATATCGCAAAGATAGACATAAGTGCCGTCAGAGACTACATCGTATGACTTAAACAATGCCTCAAGCAGCTTTCTTCTCTCTTCGGTTATGACCTTCTTGCCAACATTTTCTGACGAATATGTCTCAGAGCGGTACTTCATCTCCTTAAGCTGGGCTTTGTTCTCATACATGCGCCTGTCTGCACGCTGATATATCTCTTCAACCGTTTTGTCGGTGTTAAGTTTATACTCGGAGATACCCGAAGCGATAACAGGGCCTTGACCTATTCTTATGTTCTCTTCGATATGCTTTCTGAATGTGTTTAAGATGTTTTCGCGGTCATTAAAATCTTTATCCATCATCACAACGGCAAATTCATCACCGCCGACCCTGAAAACAGGACTGTGCGCAAACGTCCTGCAGATAAGTTTGCAGGCTTCTTTAATGAGTTCATCGCCCGCTTTATGTCCCTGGGTATCGTTAACGAGCTTAAGATCATTGACATCACACATGACAATTCCAAAGGGTTCATTAATCTTATCATCGATTTTCTTCTGAAGTTCTTTCTCATATTCATGATAAGCAGTGATGTTTCTCGTGCCTGTGAGGCCGTCACGTCTGGCCATCTCATTTGCCATCGTTAGCGCCCTGTTATGCTCGTTCTCTTTCCTCACATCATCATCACGGTTTTCAATACAGAAGATAAGATGTGATCTGTCAGAAGACCAACTGACTGTCATTCGGGTGTATTTGGGATCATTGCCGTCTACTACCATTCGATAATCTTCAGCAATCTGTTTGGTATCTTCCAGGCGCGAGATCAGATTATCTTTGTTTATAAAAAGTTTTATGCGCTCCCTGTCATCCGGATAAATGATCTTATCGGCATTGCCCGTTGCTGTGCCGAAAAAGTCTTCGCCATTTTCCTGGACCGCTAATTCTCCCACAATATTATGCATCGTAAATTCCACATAATAATCAGTTCTGGCATCGACATAGTAAATGATGTCATACTGGGCAGCCAGGCTCTCTGCTATCTGCGAATAAGTGATGCTTCTTTCCTGTGTACGTTTAAATTCGAGATTTGCCTTAACTTCTTCATCGATATTCTCAACGCATATGATAATGTGTTTTTTATCGTGGGCCAGCATCGTTAAATGTCGGACATTCTTCACCGAACCATTTACGATCATACGGAAATTTGTAGTATATGATTTTCTGCGCTTGAGTTTATTCAGCATTGCATCCTTGTAATGCAGCTTAAGAATCCTTTCCTGGTCTTCCGGGTGCACTATCCTTCTGATGTTTTTTCTGCTCTCAGCAAAGAAATCACCGCCTTCGGCCGGTACATTAAGGTCCTTGTACTCCTCAGTGGAACTGATCTCAATATATTTGCCGGTCTCGGAATTAATGTAATAAAGGGTATCAAAACGCTCGGCCAGACTGGATATGATCTGGTTGTATCTTTCCTTTTGAACGGCCAGGATTTTTGCTTTTTCGCGTCTCTTGTATTCCTCGTCAATATTGATTACACCGAGAATAAAATAGTCGGAATTATCATCCAGGCCACGGATCATTCTCAAAGAATGCCAGGTAGGGACACCGTTTATCATCAGACGGTATTCGATATTCTGCATGCTGCCCTTCTTCATGGCAGCCAAAAGGTTTTCTTTCTGGATGTCCTCTATGAAAATATGCTGGTCTTCTTTATATATGACCTTCTTGCAGTCACGGATGATGTTCTTGAAGAAGTCATCGCCGCCCTGCTCAAGACTGAGCGAATGGAATTCAGGGTTAACTGAATACCAATAATATTCGTTCGTAATGGCATTAACATAATAAACGCTTGAATAATCAACAAGTAATGCTTCAGATATTTTCTTAAATATCAAATCCTGTGCTGCCATATTTTCCTCCGGAAGGCCATATCTGGCGCCTTCATGTCCTTTAGTCAATTAACAAGCTCTTTTGCAATTATATCAAAATAATTTAACTGTCGCCTTTATATAACATAAAAAGATATTTTTATTATAAGCAGTCAGTATGTCGATATGATTGACTGGTTGTAAACAAAAATTGACATACATTATTAAGGATGGGTGTATAATCAGTTCGCAATTTTACATTAGAAAGAAGGAAATCTTATGAAGAATAAGATTATCGCAACTGTACTTACTGCCGCTTTGTCCCTCGGATTAATGGCAGGATGTGCTAAAAAGAAGGATGACACAGTCATCAGAGTCGGTTCACTTAAGGGACCTACAACCATCGGCATCGTTAACCTCATGGATAAATCATCCAAGGGCGAATCCGAAGGCAATTATGAGTTCACAATGTCGGCAGCACCCGACGAGATCACTGCCAAAGTCGTAGCAGGCGACATCGACATCGCTCTCGTTCCGGCTAACCTCGCTTCAGTTCTTTACAATAAGACTGAGGGCGGCGTTACAGCCATCGACATCAACACACTAGGCGTTCTTTACTGCGTTACCGGCGATTCTTCCGTAACGTCCATTAAGGACCTCGCAGGAAAGACAGTCATCACCACAGGCCAGGGCGCTACACCCGAGTATTCACTCAGATATCTCCTTGACCAGAACGGCATTACCGACTGCACCATCGAATTCAAGTCAGAAGCTACCGAAGTTGCTGCAGTGCTTGCTGAAGACCCCACGCAGATCGCAGTACTTCCCCAGCCTTTTGTTACTGTAGCATGTGCACAGAATGAAGCTATCGCTCCCGTTTTCGCTCTTGAAGACGAATGGCAGACACTTACAGACGGTCTTGGAATGGTTACAGGTGTAACTATCGTAAGAAATGACTTCCTCAAAGAGCACCCTGCTGCCGTAAGCACATTCATCAGCGAGCATCAGGCAAGCGTTAATGCTGCTAATTCAGATCTTGATACTACCGCTGCTCTTGTTGTTGCTAATGACATCATCGGCAAAGAACCCATCGCCAAGAAGGCTATCCCTTCATGCAACATTGTATGCATCACAGGTGACAGCTTAAAGACAAACCTCTCCGCTTATCTTGAAGTCCTCTACAATTACGAACCCAAGTCCGTAGGCGGAAAACTTCCCGGAGATGAATTCTACTTCAAAGGCTGATAAATGAAGAACAAAAGATATATCAGGATAGCCGTGATCGTTCTGATCTGGCTCGCAATATGGCAGATCCTTGCTGTTGTCATCAACAACAGCATCCTTCTGTCGGGCCCCGTCGAGACGGTCATGGCCCTGATATCTCTTTGTTCCGATCCTTCATTTTTCATGTCGGTCGGAGCAACGATCGGCAAAGTCCTTCTGGGTTTCCTTACAGGACTTGTATTGGGAACTGGGCTGGCAGTATTGTCTTACAGATCAGGTCTCATAAAAGACTTCCTGTCACCTTTTGTTTCCGTTATCAAATCAATACCGATAGTAAGCTTCATAATCATCGCTCTCATATGGGCAGGAAGCTCAAATGTCACCCTGATCGTATCATCGGTCATCTCATTCCCGATCTTTTATAAAAACATTCTTGAAGGCTTATCAGTCACTGACAGGAAGATGCTCGATATGGCAAAAGTCTTTCAGATGAAGACTTCGAAAAAGATCAGATACATCTATCTTCCCTCTCTTTCATCACACATTAAAAGCGCGATCTCGCTGGCCATCGGCATGGCTTTCAGGGGCGGAATCACTGCAGAAGTTGTCGGCCAGCCTTTAAGATCCATCGGCAACGGTCTTTACAGAGCCAAGATCAATCTCGCAACGTCTGAAATGCTTGCCTGGACCCTTGTTGCAGTCCTTGCGGCATTCCTCATAGAGAGGCTTATCTCTTTCATCGTAAAGAAGGTGCTCAAATGATCGAACTTAAAAACATCACCAAATCATTTGACGATAAGAAAGTACTGGATTCCTTCAGTGCCGTTTTCGAAGAGGGCGGATATCTTCTCAAAGGGCCTTCCGGAATAGGCAAGACCACATGCATTCTTCTTATTTTGGGACTTATCAAACCGGACGGGGGCGAAGTTTCCATTCCTGATAATACACGTTTTGCAGTGTGCTTTCAGGAGAACAGACTTCTCGAGAAAGAAACTGCATTGACCAATATACTCGCGGTAAATGACAACGTCACAGAAGAAGCTGCTAAATCAGCTATCATAGAACTTCTTCCCGAAGACACAGCTGACAAAAAGGCCGGCGAACTCTCAGGAGGAATGAAGCGCCGTCTTGCGGTGATAAGAGCAATGCTTCACGATTCAGACGTCGTTATTCTCGATGAGCCTTTCACGGGCCTTGACGACGCCTCTCGCGAGCAGACGATAGCATTCATAAGAAAATATCTTAACGGACGTCTGCTCATAATTACAAGCCACGACGAGCGCGGTCTGGACGACCTCAAGATCGTTAACGTAGATTAAAAGAGACTAATCAAGATCCTCAAAAATAAGAATATTTCTTCCATGCTGCTTGCCGTAATACATGCGCGCATCGGCAACCTTTATGATCTCCTCAGGCTCATTAAATGCAGCTTTATATTCTTCAAGTCCGATAGTAGAAGTGATCGGGATCCTCTTATTAAAGAAAACAGTCGGATTAGATTCGATATGCTTTCTTAATTCTTCCATTTTCTCTTTGGCAGTGATCATGTTATAGCCGCGCATCAGGATTACGAATTCCTCTCCTCCCCATCTGCATATGTCACATCCGGGAAGTTCTTTCCTTATGAGATTAGTAACGTGCTTCAAGACTTCGTCGCCGCCTTCGTGACCATATGTGTCATTTACACGCTTGAAGTTATCAAGATCGCAGAATGCAATGCAGAAATCCTGCGTATGGTCATCCATCATCTCCTGAACAAGAGGAAGGAAACCGCGTCTGTTCAAAAGATTAGTAAGTGCATCTTCATGGGCATCAGATGACAGCTGCTGGTTTCTCTTCTCAAGATCTCCCATCACTCTTTCAGACGTATAGATATAGATCGTGTTATAGAAGATCGTCGAAAAAACCATGGCGAATGCGGAAACACACACAAGTACCAGTCTGGTAACAGGCGCCACATCATAGACAGGCTCGATCGGAGCATACCTTATATAAAGGGCGATGAAAGTTGCAAAGTTCAGAGCGAGCATGAGAACGATACTCCATCTTTTCGCGCCCTGATAAAGGAAAGCACCGAAGTATATGATTATCGGAACTATCGAGAAAAGGAAACAGTATGTACCGCACCTGAGTCCTACATAGTATGTCGATATGATGGTATAGAAAGTAACCTCAAGGACAATGCTGAAATATACGGCCCTGATATAACCGAATTTGCAAAGGAAGAATGCAAATATATATACCAGAACACTTAAGACATTGATCTGTACCAAAGGCATTACGCCTGCAAAAAGGAAAATCGCAAGAAGGATCGAATGAACAAGACACATCACGCTTACGGTGAATGCAAAACCGTTATGGACAAGAAAATGCAGGGTCTTATCGACAAGACTCCCTGACTTCTTTGCAACCGGTTTTGCGGGTGTCGCATTGCTCATTACGAAGATCCTCGCGTCATCATATTAGGTGAATTTCCCTGATTATATTTATTGAAAACCCACTCTTACACCCTGAAGAGCAAAAAGTAACAAATAATTAACCGACTGTCTTATTTCTAATCATATTTACAAAACTTCATCTGAAGCATCAATTCGGCATAGTTTTCGTGTCTTTTTGCGTATTTCGGATGCAAAAAATAAAATTTGCTTTACAGTATAGATGGTAATAGGATTCATTAGCTCTCTTATGGAGGGAAACAATGCAGTACAAAAGAATAACAGCATTAGCATTGGCTGTCAGCATGCTTGCGCCAATGATCACATCGTGTGCAAAAAGCAACACCAAAAACATCGTAGTAAAAGAGGATGACCCATGGTATGAATCAGTCAGATTCGATTTAGAGACTGATAAGCTGCCGTCTGAGATGATCGACAGCAGCGTCGTAACTTATGGAAATGACAAGCTTTATCACCTGTACAGTCTTACGAATCTTTCTGACTATGATAATTACAGAAGGACCATGCTCGATACTTATGACAGCAACGGAAACCTCTTAAATCAGATCAAAGTCACGGATCCGGGAAACTATTCGATAACAATGATAAACAGCATAAAGCCCGGTAAAGACAGGAATACCGCCGAAGCCATAGCAGAACTCTTTGGTGCGTCAGGATTTGAGACTGCGATCATCACAATTGATCTTATAAGCGGCGATGCAAAAGATCCCCGCCCGTTCAGAAAAGCAGACGGCAGTAATCTCGAATTACAGGAAGGCAATTCATCATGGGCCGGAGTTACAGATGTTTATACAGCCGGAGATTACTATTTTCCTGTCATCTACACATCCGGCTATTCCACCAGTTCGACAGTATATATATATTCATTTGCAGGAAGCGAATACAAATGCGAATTCGATATGTCAGAACTCCCGAATATATATAACCTGGATGAGTTCTCATATGACTCAAGAAGCAAAACGGTATTTACTATAGGTTACACAAGAAGTGACGGGCCTTTGGTCCTGGAATTTGACCCCGAGACCGGAAAACTGATCAATAGCGTAAAATACGATGCTCAGAATACAGACGATATCAACCTTGCTGAATATCAGGCTGTGACTTCAGGTGAGCTTTGCAGGATCGATACACTTGGCAACATAACTGCTTTTGACATGCAGTCACAGGAAGTAAAAACGGTCATAGAGAATAATTGGTATACACCATATTTTTCAGACCTGTCGCGTGAGGAAGTCAAACTCATAGCTTGCAGCGATGAAGAAGCCGTTATATATTCGAGCAAGTCCATTGGATATTCAATGTTCTTTTCGGGAATAGATGAGAGCGTAACCATACTTAAAAAGGCTGATAAGAATCCCCACGCGGGAAAGACAGTAATCGAACTGGCGACCCCTATCGATACGAAGATCACTGAATATATGTCGAACGCCATCTATGAATTCAACAGAACGGATAACGAATATCTCATAAGAGTATGGAGCAAATACAATTCGGGACTTAAGGCCGGAAGAGATCTTTCCGTTCTTAACGAAGATGACGAAAAACTCTACACCATGATCCAGGAATTAAAAGGAAGTGAGGCACCTGACCTGGCAATCGGGATCCAAAAGAATTATGCAATGAGAGATGATATTTTCGAAGACCTGACAGGATATCTCGATCAGGAAATAATGGATAAGCAATTCACGAATATCATCGAAGCATCGAAGATAGACGGCAAACTGTACTTCCTCCCTGTCACACTGGAGATCGAAGGACTTGTAACCGACACTTCCCTAATAAACAGCGGTGCGTGCGGAATCACTTTTGAAGAGTATGAGAATTTGGTAACTGATAAACTGGACGGCTTCTCGCCTTACGATTATCCTCTTTCAACATACAACAACAAAAAGGATTTCATGTTGTCCTGCATTGACACAAAATCAGCTATCGAAGGTAATAATGTTGAATTCGGCACAGACCAGTTCAATAAAGCCGTCGAATCATCAAACGAATACTTTGCATATGACGGATTTGCACCCGCAGGTGATTATGACTGGAGTGAAGAAGTAAAAAGAGTCAGAGGCGCCTGCCGTTATGACAGGATCGAAAGCTTCACCGAATTCATTCACGCATGCAAGTCTTCCGAAGGCAGCTATACGATAATCGGAACACCGTCCGTTAACGCATCAGGGCCCAGATTCAGAGCGTTGGAAACAATATCTGTTACGTCCTCATCCGGCAGTAAAGAAGGATGCAGGAAATTCATCAATTTCCTGTTCTCAGGCGCAGGGTTCGGAGATGCCGCCAAAGAATTTCAGAACATCGTTACCAACAAAGATGTCATGGCTAAAAACATAGCGCTGATATCAGAGGAAAACAACAAGGGCCGAAAGACAGACGATGAACTGTCGGATTATTTTACCGAACTGGATGATTATTGCATCGTATACGGATACAAAGAATCTACAAAAGCTATGGAAGAAGGCATGATGAACAGCCTCTCGACCATCTCGGTCTACTACTACGACGACCCTGTAATCACTGCCTTCCTGATAGAAGAGATATCTCCGTATTATGCCGGAGACAGGCCGCTCGAAGATGCAGTCAGGATCCTCAACGACCGTGTGGAAAAGTATATAGAAGAGATGTAAAAAAATACCCACTAAACTTACTATTTCAAGTGTTTAGTGGGTATTCTCAACGTTTTAAGTTACAAGTTACTTGCACTCAACGCCTTCTTTTTTGCAGATTCTCCATGCTGCATATTTGCCCTGGGCAGTTGCCGGCGGGAGTCCGCCTGAGCCCATGAGCCATTGGCCTGCAAGGAATACATTCTTAAGCTGCTTAACAACGCCGGGTGTTGTAACGGTCTTTGTATCCTTGTCTGCAACGAAAGCCATGTAAGCGCCTCTGTATGCGTTGCAATGCTTTGCGTATGAGACAGGTGTCCATGCGTCAAGAAGCTTGATCTTGCCCTTTGTCTCAGGGAACTGCTTCTCGACCTCAGCAATGAGAGCATTGGCAATTTCCATCTTCTTTGCTTCATACTTCTCAGGATCTTTTGCAAGCTCAAACCAGTTGTCTACTTCCTGGCCGTACTGGAAAAGCTTCATCTGGATACTTGTCTTGCCCTCAGGTGTAAGAGTCGGATCGTAATCATAACAGATGAAACCGATATCCTTGATCTCTCTGTCCCAGACCTTGATTCCGTCACTCTCCCAGCATGTTGTATCGGGATCGACGTTCATCTTGCCGTCTACGAGGAATGCTGCGTGATACTTACTGAATACGGAGAAGTGAGCCTTATCGTCGAAGCACTTCTTAAGTTTCTTCGGCATGTACTCAGCAGGAAGAAGATGTGTGAATGTGTGATTTGCATCTGTTGCGCATATAACATAATCAGCCTTAACTTCAGTGCCGTCTTCAAGAACAATGCCTTCAGCTATTTTTCCGTTGATCTTAACGTTCTTAACAGGTGCGCCGAGATGCAGCTTTCCGCCTGCCTGCTTATATCTGTCAGCGATCCTCAATGCAGCTGCCAATGAGCCGCCCTCAGGAATATCACCGCTGCCTGATGTAACCATCGCGTAAGACATAACGAATGAATATGCCTGTGTCGTCTCAGGATGTGTGAGCATTACGGAGCTTCTTAATACAGGATTCTTGAAGCTGTCACCAAGATCCTTAACGCTTACACCCTTGTATGCCTTCTGTGCGGCAGGGACGTTCTTAACGAAATCACCGAGTTTCATGAAGTCTCTGGGACCCATCTTGTCCATCGGCTTGTCGAGCGGCATGATCATGGACTCGGCTCTTGTTACGTTCTCGAAAAACTTCTCGATAGCATCCTTATCTTCAGGAGATAAAGCAAGCATCTCGCGCTTGGTTCTTTCCTTATCTCTCCAGTAAGTGATCTCTCCGCCATGTCCCTTGTATGTGAAGAAACGGTCCTTGGAATACATCTTGACGCTGTCGTCGAGCATTCCGATCTCGTGCCAAAGATCATTCATGGCACTTCCCTTTTTACTGCACATAATATAGTTAATGCAGTTATCGATGTATACGCCTTCGCGCTTCCATCCTGTAAGCTCTCCGCCGGGTACGGGATTCTTTTCATAGATCTCAGTCTCAAAGCCTGAGTTTTGCAGGATAATGCCCGCAGTCATTCCGGAGATACCGCCTCCGACAATGATTACTTTTTTCATCTGTTCAACTCTCCTGATTAATTTGTGCCTGAATGGCACCTGTGTAAGTATAACACTTAATCAGTGAATTAAATCAGTCCCTCTTCTTATTGAGCGAATCAATATATTTGTGGTACTTTTCTTTTTCGTTATACATGTACTTATCGGCACGGTCGATGTAATCATCGATCGTCGCATCATCACCGGGCTCGATAAATGCATAACCGATACTCGCGTGGAGCACGAATGAAAGATTCAGTGCCTTGAAATCATTGCTCATGGATTCGGAAATCTGATGTATGAGATCATCGATCGAATCAGGACATGGTCCTACCGCAATAAATTCATCTCCGCCGTATCTTCCGAACAGCCATTCCTTCGGAGAATAGGCCCTGAATGCATCAGCCGTAGCCCTGATCGCAAGGTCTCCGTTAAGATGTCCGTAAACATCATTGATCGTCTTCATTCTGTCGATGTCAGCGAAAACAAGGATCGACTTCTCGTTGTTCTCTTTTCTCGAAGTGATGTAATCGTAAAGAACCTGCTGGCATCCCGTACGGTTATACATGCCGGTAAGCGCATCAGTCATGTAGATCTTCTTAAGTTCTTTGTTAACACGGTCAGAAAAGATATGGCGGCGCATACTGAAAAGCTGGGCATTCATATTCTTAATGAATCTGCTTAAACCCAGATTGTAAAGCAGTGACGGTGTATTCTTGATGGCTATATAACCAATAATGAAATTCAGATAATTGAGAGGCGCAAAAATATAAAGATTTGATTTGCCTTCTTCATAAGCGTAACCCGGATACAGTTCTTTGGAATCGAAATGTCTCAGAGAAAACCTCTCACCGTCACGGAGCTCATAAAGGATATCCATGTTGGAACTGTAACCTCTGATCCTTTCAGGGTATTGGTCATCATTCATCTCGAAAAACTCCGGCTCAGTGCAAAGACAATAGTTTTTACCAAGCTGGGGAATATCGGAAACACTGAGTATTCCCTTTTCATAGAAATCCTCTTTCTTTACTGCAAATGACAACGGAACCTGAAGACCCATGAAAAAGATATCCATGATATTCATCTGAAGGGTTTCAAAATATGAGTTTCTGATCGCATTGAAACGGTTCTTAATAGCTTCTTCAGATGCATTGCAACCGCAGCTTTCCGAAGGAACAAAATAAGAATGAAATTCTTCAGTAAACCTTACATCCGGATTTGCAATCTGGTACTTCAGCTTTTCGTATGCTGTCTCTCCAAAGGTCTCCCAGCCTCTTGAAACAGTAGAAATGATCGGGAAAGTGTGTTGTCCGTCCTTGGACATGTCAAAACCTGTCAAAAGTACATCACTTGGGACATTGTAGCCAACTTCGGTTAGGGCGTAATTAATTCCGAGTGCCATGTTATCGTTTGCGCAAACAATGGCATCAGGAAGTTCTTTTCCGTCTTTCAGATATTGTTTCATTTCCATGTAGGAAGTATAGAAACCAAAATCGCAATGGAATTCATCATAGAGTTCAAGGCCGTGATCCTTAAGCACATCGACCAGTGCCTGGCGTCTGGTCAGGTTCTCAACATTACTGTCAACTCCATTTACGTAAATGATCTTTTTCGCATTGTGGTGTTCAACCAGGTGGAGCGCCAGATCTCTTACACCGTTATAATTCTCTGTCTTGATGCAGGACATGTCCGGAACTTCAACTTCAAGAGAAAGCATTGGCACGCCGGCTCTCTGAAAGCGGGCACATACACGTTCCTGTTCATCAGGAAAATTGTAAGTATTGGTAAGCATGATCGCGCCGTCAAAAGCAGCGGGATCAGGAAGATGGAAGATATTCAACTGGCATTTGTTCTGCAGTTCATGATCGCCCGGGCTGCAATACGTGACAAACACAAAAAGATCAACACTGTCTTCCTGTGCCTTTCTCTGTATGCCTGTAACTATATGTTCAACAAACTCGTTACTGAAACCGTTTGTGAATATAGCTATGCGTTTGTTCATTTAAGGATCTCCCAACAGGTTCAATCATCAAACCGTTCTTATCCGGCCGTGTCACTTTCAATTCAAATTATATCAAAATATATTTATCTGATTTAACTATAAATTCTGATATTTGCATTATACAAAACAGATTCAATGAGTATGTTTAATTCCTGTGAACTTCATTCAAACATTTAGCGAAAACGTCTTGTGAACTGATACAAATATAAGTCCGCTTTTTTCAGCAAAAAGCCCGAAAACAAAGAGCTTTATCAAAACGCTTTAACCTTTAGGCAAAGTGTTCACAGACATTTAATAATGCGTTGATTATCCCTTCGCAATCTCAAATCTATAATAGACTTAGAAATAAACAGAAAGGGGGATCTTACTATGGCACTTACTGACATTTTAAAAGAAAAGATTTTGAAGGCAGGTTCAAAGCAAAAACTTGATTCAATCACCAAGTATGTGAATCATCAGAGCGAAGACATCAGAGTAACTGTAGCTATCGCACTTGGCATGATCCCCAGTTATGAATCCGGAATGGCTTTAATCCCGCTTCTCAGAGATAAGTCCGCAATGGTAAGAGCAACAGCATGTGAATCAGCAGCAGCCATCAGGGCAAAGCATTGCGAAGAGTACATCAAAAAGCTCGCTTTTACTGAGACTGATCCAAACGTAAAGCAGGTAGCCATGAAGGCATTCGAATCATTAAGAGATAAAGTCGCATAAGACTACATAAACACCCCAAAAAGATAAAGGGCCGGGAACTTTGTTTCCGACCCTTTATTGTTGAGTCATAGTACCCCATAAACTACCAGCCCGCCTTAACAAAACAGTTAAGACGGGCCGGCAGATTTTTCACAGGAATTCCAATAAGGAAATTATTGACTGTCAGAATAATCTTTTGTGAGGTCAAAGCACCTCATGCTCTCCATTCCGCAGAACTGGGAATCTTGAGCATAATAGATATATGCAGCAACTCCGGGATTACCTTCAGGCGTAATGTAAGGGGTGATATTGTAGTAATCGATCTGTTCGATGCTCTTCACAACATCAATATCGCGCACATCACCATAGCGCTCAGTAAAAATCTCAGCCGTCTTATCGAAGAACTCTTCATCAGTCATGCCAAGACGCTTTGCAACCTCTGTATCTTCCAAAGGACTCAGAGTATCAAGATCGTAATTGTATACCTCAACGGTGTAATAATCTTCGCTGACATAGGTCGCATAAACAACGATTGATACAGTGTTATTCTTTACACCCCATTTGTATATGGTCTCATAGCCGTCAACATATTCTCCGTTTAATGTAAGAGGATACTCTTCCTGTATATGTTCGCTGATAGCAGTATTTATCTCCGTAGCTTCAACACCGTCAACGATAAGCTTGGGACACGAACTTATATAATCAATCTCACCACTCGATATAACGTTTCTCGTAAGATCTTCCACAGTTACCTGGTGAGTTGAAGCTTCTTCATAAGTACCAGAAGTATCCGGAGCAGCACCTTCACCGGCAGGAGCCTTGTTATTAACAGAGCAGCCGGCTAACGGAATTAAGATGCAGAGCGCTGCTGATATTATCTTTAATCTTTTCATTTAATGCTTCTCCTGATGTTCCCCATAAAGCGTATTGTCTAAATTGTATGAGTATAAAACATCAAATCAGCATCAATTAAATGTCAGATTTAAACGGCCTGTTTTCACCGGATTTACTAAAGGAGTTATTACGAATTGCGATCCCACTGTGTATATTGACCCACGCTTCCATTCAGATCAGTAACCAGATGTTCCAGTTCAATGCATGTAGCCTGATCCTGACCTTCTTCCAATTCCTTCATTATTCCGCCTTTGAAATAGACATAGACACCTTTTTCTTTATAGAGATCAAACAGATCATCAGGAACTGTAAAGAAGAAAACGTCGAAATACTCTCCATTTTCCTGCAATCTTGCGATCGCGTTGTTTACATCTTCAAGCTGGTCAGGTGTCTGGTGATCAGACTCCCTGACATATACCCTGATGCTGATCTTATAGTAATATTTGTGCTCCTGGGCATTCTCCCATGCAGTCTTAGTTGCTGCAACATATCCGTCATAAGAATCAATCGAACCGGTATCAACCGGTAAAGATCCCAATTCGGAGAGCTGTAAACCGTCATAAACGATCACGCAGTCAGAAAAACAATCGCCGATCGTCTCGTTTATATGCCCAACGCATTCATCAGCGTAGTAGTAATTCACATAAGATTCTGTGAGCACGTCACCGAAATAATCGCATGTACCACACACAAAAACGTTATCCGAAGTAACAAGCGAGAATTCATTACCTTCAATGTTAACGCCCTCATTTTCATCGACTGTAACTCCGTACTTGTAGTTCAGATATGCTCCGATCTCTTCTGCGCGCGCTGCATCAGAATGCATATAGTACACTACAAATACCGCCAGCACAGCGCAAAGAAAGAATACTACCAATGATACTTCCGCAATTTTCTTGCCGCTCATGTAATTGCCCCCTTATGTATAGACAGAATACCCCTAATATAGCTTCTGTACTAAATACAATTGAAATAGTATATTTGTTGCAATAACTTAAAGAGTATATCAAAAGGTTAATCGCGAAGGGAATCCATAATCAAATGAAGATCTATTTTGCACCGCTTGAAGGCATTACAAATTACATTTTCCGCAATACTTACAACGGGCTCTACGGCAATATAGATAAATATTTTGCGCCCTTTATCTCCCCATCCGAAAAGTGTCCCATCACTCCACGTGAGCGAAAAGATCTGATCCCGGATCACAATACCGGCATATGTCTTGTCCCCCAGCTTCTAACCTGCAGATCAAATCACTTTATTGAAGGCGCGCAGGAGCTTAAGACTATGGGTTACACGGAAGTAAACCTTAATCTCGGATGCCCTTCAGGAACCGTATGTGCAAAGGGCAAGGGCGCCGGATTCCTGCCAAATACTCTTGAACTTCAAAGATTCTTAGATGACATCTACTCTTATTCTGAATCTGACGGAATGAAGATATCGATAAAGACAAGGCTCGGCTACTTTAATCCGGATGAGTTCTATGATCTCATAGACATCTTCAACCAATACCCTGTTTACGAACTGATCGTACACCCGAGGATAAGATCCGACTTTTATAAGGGCGAACCGCGCAAAGAATATTTCGCATACGCCTTGGGACATTCAAAATGCCCTCTTGTGTATAACGGCAACATCTATTCTGTCAGTGATTACGATGAGATGAAGTGTACATTCGGCACAGATCTTGATCCCGTGATGTTAGGCAGAGGTCTTATCGCAGATCCGTCTCTTGCAGGAAAGCTTAAAGGCACTACACAAGAAACTGACATTGCCAAGTTCAAAAAGTTCCACGATACCCTTTATCACGAATATCAGAAGATCATGTCACCTGATATCAATGTCATCTACAAGATGAGAGAATTGTGGTCTTATTGGCAATTGCAGTTCGAAGGCAGCGAACGCGACATCAAGAAACTTCTGAAAGCAAAGAAGTATTCAGAATATGAGGATGCCGTATACCGCATTCTTGATCGGTAATTACAGAAATTATATTGTTATCTCACCATATTTTTTCGAACTGAAAACAGAATACTGTCCAGGGAACAATTCCTCACAGATCCGAAGTTCGAGTTCCTGTCTGTGGATCCAGTGTCTTACGAGACCGTCTTCACCTTCAAGACCGCATCTGACTGCGTGCGGACAATTATCGAAGTAATTACAAAGCATGGAAAACCATACTTCATTACCTTTGTCATCAACACGTTCTTTCCTTGCATTCTCAAGATTCTTTCTGATACCTTCAGGTTCGGTCTTAATGTATGCTATATGAACCTGCTTATCTTCAAGCACTTTCTTTATCTCACGATAGAAATCCATAATCGCTTCATCACTCATATCGCGGAAGAGAATAAGATCCTCAACAGTGTTTTGAAACAATGAGCATTCAGCGATCAGCGGCTCTCCATCCCATTTTTCAAAACGGTCCAAAACAATCTCTTTAAACTGCCCGAAAGATACCCTGTTGTTATATATCTCATACTTTTCCATGTCCTGATAAAACTCATGTTTATCAGTCTTAACCTTTGTATAGCAGACGATCATGTGATCTTCTTCTGTATGAGCTTTCTCTTCTATCTTTTCGCGCATGGAAGAATACTTATCCAGTATGTTCAGATAATCTTCCTTATTCATGTATGTGCACCAGGCAAGCTCAACAGGAGAATAATCCCCCTCCTCATAAACTTTATGGTCAGGATATTTCTCAGATAGCCTTCCGGTTAACGTGCTCTTTCCACTGCCCTGTATGCCTTCAACAAAAAAATTCATAACTGTCCGTCCTTGATCTTGAAAGTTTGGAACCGGTAAAGTATGCCGTTACTGCGTAAAGGTACCATAGGCGGCAACTGCTTCATCTATAGTCATCTCACCTTTTCCGACAAGGTAAACAGCCTGTCTCATCTGAATAACCGCATCATCCGTCAGTCCGATCACTTCGGGTGACAGGATTCGTGATTCAGGAATTTTTCCGAATGCAGCATACATGTTATTGAACGAAAGATCCTTTGTCGGTGACATGAGGCCCTTGTTCATTGCCATCTGATTCAGCTCACGTGAAGTTATAAGAAAACGCATGAACTCATTGGCCATATCGAGATTTGCACTGTCCTTGTTGACCGAGAACTGGAGATTAGGCATGTCAAGGAAATATGCTCCATCGTCTGACACAGGGATCGGTACAAAGGCATAATCAAATGGATTGGCAATAAACGCTTCGGAACGGCTCTCACGTTTCTTTGTACCTGAGACAGTATCTCCGGAGCACGTCATCATCGGAATGTCACCTTCAAAGAAACGGAGGATAACGGCATCATAGTTGTTCTCGATCTGTTCGCAGCTGTCAAGATCGACACATCCGTCATTCATAAACTGCGTTACTTTCTCAAGTGAAGGTCTTAAGTATTCACCTGCCGAAGGATCAAGAGAATTAAGCTTTTTAACAGCCTCTGCATCACCCGCAACTGTTCCGCAAAAATACGGATAGATCGTCAATGAGAAAAGTGAGGTTGTCTCCTTCTGCGAGAAACCCATCATGGGATTTGCATAGCCCTTTTCACGGAAAGCATTGCAGACATCAACAAGTTCCTTATATGTCGTCGGAACGTTCAAGCCCTCCTTTTCGAACAGCTTTTTGTTCACGAGCATGCCATATGTATTTGCGAAAACAGGCACCATCGGAAGAGTGCCGTCATCTGTATTCAACATGATATTGCCGCGGATGCAGTCAAGATTAAGGTTGAGCGCGGGATCTGCCAGATTCTCTGCATGCTCGATACAGGATGAATACTGTTCCCTGCCATACATCCATGAATAATTGACATAGATGTCAGGAGCATCATTTCCGTTAAGGACGGTGCCGATCATGTTGTTATAATCATCAACCTTCGTAAACACGAGTTCCACATTCGGATAGTACTCGTTAAACCGGTCAAATTCAGTTTCCAGAGCTTCGAAGTTATCGTAGCCTCCGGCAATGGTAATATGACAGCTGGTCGACTTATCCAGCGCAGGACTGAAGCCCTTATCGACATCAGCTTTCGGAGCCGTGCATGCAACCATTCCAAGACCCATTGTTGCCGTTAAAAGTAAACTAATAGCTTTTTTCATATTCATACCTTTCCTTCCCTGATTCTCCTGATTTCTTTGATAACCAGTTTGATATCCACCGGCTTTGCAATATGTCCGTTCATTCCCGCATCAAGACATTCCATGATGTTCTCCGAGAATGCATCCGCCGTCATGGCAACGATCGGGATCGATGCTGCCCACGGATTCTCAAGTTTACGTATCGTCCTTGTAGCATCAAGTCCGTTCATTTCAGGCATCTGAACATCCATGAAGATCAGTTCATAGCTGCCTTCTTCAGCCTTGCTCAACATATCCACACAGACACGTCCGTTTTCCGCACGTTCAGTTGTTATTCCAAACATTGCGAGCATTGCAGATATGATCTCCCAGTTAATGTCATTATCCTCGGCCACAAGAATATTGATACCGTTAAGATCCGAATAATCATCCTCAGGCTCAACAGAACCGGATTCTTTGCCGATAAGGCCATTGATCTTGTCATAGAGCGTCGAGCGGAAAAGCGGTTTGCTGACAAAGCCGTTTGCTCCTGCAGATCTTGCCTTATCCTCGATATCCGACCAGTCATATGCCGAGATCAGTAAGATCGGGATCTGCGAATCTATCTCAGAACGGATCCGCTTTATTGTCTCAAGTCCGTCTATGTCAGGCATCTTCCAGTCGATGATTATGACAGTGTAATCACGGCCTGAAAGGTGTCTGTGCTCTATCATTCCGAGAGCTTCAAGTCCGTTATTTGCCTGTTCAACATTAGCGCCGAGAGAAGTAAGCGTATCTGTCGCAGTCTGAAGCATCGTCTCATCGTCATCAACGATAAGAACATCTATCGGTTCAAGCTTCATGTCTTCGCGCTGCCTGTCGGCAACAGGAATATCAAGAGTAACAGTAAAGGTCGTTCCCTTCCCCTGCTCGCTCTGACAATCAATCGCACCTCCGATCAGGTCGACCATCTGCTTTGTAATGGCAAGTCCGAGACCTGTACCCTGAATACTGTTTACACGGCTGTCCACCTGACGTGAGAACGGCTTATACATGTTCTCCATGAATTCAGGACTCATTCCTATACCGGTATCCGATACAACATAGATAAGCTTTATACAGCCTGTTACATCACTGTGTTCCTCGCGCAGCTCAACACTGACACGTCCTCCGGGTTCAGTGTATTTGATGGCATTGGAAAGGATATTGATAAAAATCTGATTGAGACGGAGCTGATCTGTATAGAGGTACTCCTTCTCGAACTGATTGATATGGAAACAGAATTCGATATTCTTCTCCTTGATCATCGGCTGAGAAATATTAACAAGATTCTCGACCGTCTCAACAATGGAAAACGTCAAAGGACTCAGCTTCAGTTTTCCGCTCTCGACCTTTGAGATATCAAGAATATCGTTGATCAGTGTCAGCAGATGATTGCTTGCAAGACTGATCTTGCGGAGGCTCTCCTTTGTTGACTCCACGTCACCCGGATTTTTCTCGGCCAGGGTGGTAAGACCTATGATGGCATTCATCGGAGTACGTATGTCGTGTGACATTGTGGAAAGGAAATCAGTCTTGGCTTTATTGGCGGACTCAGCCTTCCTTGCCGCAATCTGAAGTCTCTTATTTATGTATCGCATATAGAAAAGGTCACTGAGGAACAGGATAAGAAGTCCTACAGATACGACTATAAACAACACATGGTTTTCCGTATCGACTTTGAGATCATCAGCAGGAACAAGTCCCAACATCGTCCAGCCTGATGTAGCAGAGATCGGTGTATATGCAAGGATGCACTCCTGACCGTGAGAGTTGATCATAGACACGGAACCCGTAGAGGAAGTGATCTTATCAAAGAGTTCCTTCGAAGACTCCGGATCCGTCTGGTTATAGGATTTGTAAAATTCGAAAAAGCTGGAATTCTTATAGTTATGACCTTTAAGGATATAATCGCCGCCTGCATCGATCATTGAAAGCTCTGCATTTACGAGCTCTGTCTGAGGGAATACCCATTTCTGTTCCAGATCCGAAATCGGGATTACGCGCAAAAGGACTGCCGTCTCTGCAGCATCACTGTCAGGATTACGCAGCGTTACCATGTTGCAGAAGGCCAGTGACTGCTCGCCATTCATCGGGTTGGTATAGGCACGTGTTATGTTAATCGACTTGCCGATCTCATCTATCCAGTCAGTATTCTTCAGGAGATCAAGCCTCTGATAAGACACCTCATATTCATCGGTCGTACCGATTCCCGGACGCGTGGAAAGACCTGTAAGAGTATCCGTAGAAATAATATGGGCAGATGTGTTTTCGAGAACATGGGAGGAACGGATATATTCAGCCGCCTCTTCCATCGTCATGTTACTGTTGTTGATATATTGCGCCCAGACATCGCAGATCCTCTGCTCACCTTCAAGATAATTCTCAGTCACGTGTTCCATGGTGACTGTAGTATTCTCGAAGTTCTCTATCTGCCTGCGGTAAGAATCCCTGCTCTCGTATCCTGCGTATAGTACAACGAAGGTCAATATTGTTGCCATAATGGCAATGTTGACTATAACTATCAAGAACTTCTTCATACGCTGAACCGGTATCTCCTCAGAAAACACACTCGTATATATTAATTATATTTTACAATTCGATGTTTTCAAGAAAAAAGACCGATAATCACCGTAATTACATATTTTTGTCTGTTTACTATCAGTATCAGCTTCTCAGATCACTCTTTACCTGATATCTCTTTTTGCTTTTTCTTGCTGAAACTGCCGAGAACAATCTCATATGCCTTATTAAGCAGATCCCTGAGGATATCGTCAGGCACTTTTCCATCAGCTTTCACCGAATTCCAATGTACTTTGTTCATGTAGTAGCCGGGAATAATATCCTCATACTGTTTGCGCCAGAATTCGCCTTCGAGCGGTTCCAGTTTCAACGTTATGTAATAAGGCTTGTCATTATCATCCAGGCAAATTGCGGCGAACATCTTCCCGCCTATCTGATAGCGTATCCAGTTCCATTCCGGCTGCAGATCCTTTGTTACGCCAGGCTTTTCCAAAAGATATTTATCTATCCACTCGTATTTCATTATCTCTGTCTCCGTTTGACTTATTTACCGCAGTACGCTACTGCATCAGCCTGGAACAGTAATCCATCCTTACCACCGACATGAGCAAACTCCGTCTGGATGGATTTTCTTACAGGATACTTCCCGTTAAATCTTTCCTTTATGATCTTCTCCATAACGGGTATGTTCCATACATCCCTGAACAGACAATCCATCTGTACCACGGATTCAAGTGTAAGACCGACCATCGCAAGTCTCTGTTCCATGTTATCGAAGGCTCCGTTGATCTGTTCCTCTATGGTTCCTCCGATATTACCTACGCAGTATCCCAGGAAACAAAGATCACCGGCCTTGATGATTCCTGAATGTGCCCACTCTTCACTTACATCGTATCTTTCAATTTCTGCCATTTTTCTTTCCTCCATATATTTTCATCATTGATCCTGCCATTTCCTTAAGTCTCTCACGGACTTCCTCAGGTTCTATCACTTCCACCTTATCTCCGAATGTAAGCATCCACATCGTAAGATTATCGATATCAGCGTAGTCTTTGATCAGAAGAAGCCTGCCGTCTTCCTGAACTTCATAACAGTCAGGTCCGAATTCTTCTACCAGACGCCACTTCATATCCGGATCAAACAATGCCTTAAGCACTATATTCCGCGGAAACTTCAATTCAGAACTGAGATCCGGTACCGGCGCATTTCTGCATGCAAACTCTTTTTTCGTCTCCTTTACCTTATCCATACGGTTCAGCTTAAAGAGCCTGTAATCTTTCCTTTGCCTGCACCATCCGTATACATACCAACTCGTCCATTTGAAAACAATGTAATAAGGTTCAATCGAACGTTTGCTTTCACCTGACGGGGCATAGTAGTAAAACTCCAGTAAATGCCTGTTCTCTATCGCATCCTGTATCGTTGATATCTTTGGTGCCAGAGATTCCTTATACCAGGACGAGAGATCAATAAGGATCGAATCTCTGCCGCTGATGAATTCCGATGACCCCGCCTGGATCTTCTCCATCAGCTGGCCGTAATAACTGCTTCCGCTCACGCTGTCGAGGCTCCTCAAGCCCGCAAGTATCATCTGCATGTCTTTTGAAGTCAGAATCGTCCTGTCTACCTTATAGCCTTCAGCAATGCTGATTCCACCTCCGACACCTTGAGAAGTACGTATCGGGATTCCCGCATACAACAGATCATCTATGTCACGGTTGATGGTCCTCCTTGATACTTCGAATCGTTCTGCGAGGTCAGGTGCGGTTACCTTTTCCTCCTGCAGCAAAACTGACAATATTCCGATAAGTCTGTCTATCTTCATCCTGTTTTCGCTCCGTGATAATACTAACAAAATAAACATGACAACAGTGTGTCATGTTTATTTTAACAGTTTATGATTTGTACCGGAAAGGCCATTAAGAAGTCTTATGAGCCGCTGTATCTGAATGTCTCTTCAGGTCCGAGATAAGATCTTGCAGGATACTCTTCTGCTTTGAATATAACCAGCTTCTGAAGGACAAAATTCGGATCGAGCGCGAAGACATCGATGTCATTTACTCCCGCGTTGAGCGTTACTGTAACATCTATCTCACGCTTATTCTGAAGCACTCCCGAAGACCAGTAAGGATTGCCGTCGCCTACTGCAAAATAAGGATGGATCATATTGATCTTCTTCATCTTGCCGCCGTTTGCGCTTACACCGAAGAATATCTCATTTTCTCTCGAATAAGGATTACTGGGATTTACACAGAATGTGATCGTGTAATTACCCTTAACAGGAACATTCACTTTGTAAGTCAGCTTCGGGCTATCTTTTCCGCTTCTTCCGAAGATAACATCCTGCGGATAAGCCTTAACTGCATCAAAGCCTCTGGAATAATCTTCTATTACTTTGAATCCGCCTTTTGATGAATCTGTCTTGCTGTAGAAATTCTTTGCTTCTATCGAGATATAATCCATGCAGTCAATGCTGCCCGGCCATGATCTCTTATGGAGCGGAGCATCAATGACTTTCTCGTTCATGTCGATCTTCCTGCCGCACCAGTAGTACACTCCGTCAGGCTTCCTGCCAGCACCGATATCTGCCAGCGTATTGACAGGGAATTTCACAACAACATTTCCGTCTGAACAATGAATGCAGATCTCAGGTATGCATTTTGTCTTCTTGTACTTTTTCCTGTCGAGCCTTACCTTAAGCACCTTCAGGGCATAAGGCTTTACTGTGCCTTCTGCTTCAGATACGCTGATAAAGCTGTTAGGATTCTCGACCTTGAAATGAGCAGCAGGAGCGCCTGCCGTGCTAAGTATCAGCTCAGCCTCATCCTTTGACGGATCCAGGAAAGCATCTGCAACGGGAACAATACCGGTCCAGAATTTACCTTCCGAATATTGATTACTTCCCTTAACGGATACTATGAGTCTTTCTTTGTTCGCAGGCTCGAAAGTATGAACCACAGGATACTTGCATCCTTCTTCGCACCAGTCGTTAAAACCAATATGCTCGGATAAGCCCATGCCATACCACATTCCATTCGCGATCTTATGAAGTTCATCCACTATCTTTCTGTCGTAAGCGATGCATTCTTCAACCTTCTTTGCGAGCGTCATGGCATATGTGCTGCCCTGCGCAGCAAAACCGTGATTAAGTGTCGTAAGAAGCCACATCTTCTGAACATTTAAGTTTGCCGTCAAAGGCAGCCAGATGAGCTCGTAGAAAGAATACCTCGTGTTGCCTTTGAGTTTATTCAAAAGCTTATCAGCATCACTCATGAGCTTCTCACACTTTACGAGTGTGTCAAACGCTTCACTGTATGCGAACGGGGCATAGACCAGATCGTTCATTGCTTCCGTTCTTCTGGCTGAAGTTATCCTTGTGTATCCTTCCAGAAGTTCAACGCATTTCTTAAGATCCTGTGATGTGATCTTTCCCTTGAAATTACGCTCAACACAGAGCCTGGTATATTCGTGAGCACTGCCGGAATTACTTGTTCCCCAGCGGTCAAAATCGTATGCAAGATCGAGGAAATATCCGAGAGGATATTCGTTGCTGAATATATCACCGACATTAACTATCCAGAGATCTCTTATTCCGAAGTCATATGCTGTCGTCATCTGCTCCCAGACCTTTGTCAGGTGAGTTGTATTAAACCATTCAAATGACACCGGAAGTCCGTGATAGTCGAAGTGGTAGTACATACCGTATCCGCCCTTGTGACATCTCATCTTGTTTGTCGGAACGGTCCTTAAGTTGCCGTGATTATCATCACAAAGCATCAATGTAACGCCTTCAAGTTCAGGATCATCCATGAGTCCTGCCGTCTTGTCATCACCGTAAAAATACGGCTCAACTTCCTTATACAGCGCCAGCATTCTCGGCACTTCATCGAGGTTCGCGTTAACGTTTTCCCTGATAAGCCTGTTCTGGGTCTTGAGAACTTTACGCAAAAGATCGATATTGTCTTTGAGCGTTGCCTCCTTACCCATTATCGCGGTGTCAGCTTCGCCTCTCATACCTACGGTTATGACGTTCTCAAACTTGCCGCTTCTCTTTAATCCGTCTTCCCAGAATCTTGTGATACCCTTCTCATTTGTAAGGAAATTCCAGGCATCTCCATAGACAGACTTAGGTCCTCTTAAGTACTTATATTCCTCACCCTGCCTTAAGCATGGTTCGTGATGGCTCATACCCATGACGACGCCGAGTTCATCGGCAAGAATGCAGTTCTCAAGTCCGGGTCCGTCATTCGGGAATATCGCTGACCACATTGCAGGCCACATATAATTTCCCTTAAGTCTTAACAGGAGCTCGAAAACATGTTCATAGACTTTGGCATTAAAGCCTCCGAACCTCTTGTTGCAGTAATTTCCGAATGCCGGCCATTCATCATTAATAAAGAATCCCCTGAATTTTACAGAAGGCTCTTTTGAGATCATGCAATAATCTTTTGGAATCTTGAATTCATTGATCCTTACAGGCTTTACATCAAGCCAGTCGATAAAGGGGGATACACCGAGCATCTCTGAGAGCTTGAACATACCATATATCGTTCCGCGCTTATCGCTTCCCGTGATAATGAGGCTGCCGTCTTTTACTTCGATCTTATATACCTCACGCTTACCTTCAATATCGGATACATCCACACCGAGATTTCTGATGAGCTGATCACCGATCGTGCCGACATAGACCGGACTGTCAGCATCTTTATTCTCGAGAAGTTTGGGGGCAGCTCCGAAGACAGCCTTTATGTCGCCTGCAACTTTTGAAGCGATCTTCTTAACGCCGCTCAAGGCTTCAGCGTCGTATACAATGGCATTTCCGCCCTTCCTGATCTTTGCGCTAGAAATAATGAAATCCATGGGCATCCCATCCTTTAACATTGACTTACATGTTAGTATACTACAACAGCCGATTGCTATCCACCTGTTTATCATATTACGCCTGTCAGCCTGTGATCGTCTGCTAAAACCACTTTATCACAGTCGGTCCGCCTAACATGTTATTATTATCATCCATATAGCACCATTACTATTCCTATAATGATTTGTAAACGAGTAATGAAATTATCTTGATGGCATTTCTCAACCTGAGTTGCAAGAAAAACCAAACTATCATATATATACAAACGCATTGCTTGATCAAAAGAATCGTCGAGCGATAAAATACCAATGTGGCAATCATCTCAAAAACGAAAATTCCGCAAACGCAATGTTTACGGAATTTTGTGGTCGTCTTATCATTTTATATCTCTAATCTAGCAATCAGAGTTAAATTATCACTCAATGAATCCTATTCTGGTAAGATTCGAACCAATCTGTCTCTGACTTCAAAGGCAGTAGCTTCTATTTTTTGGAATGATTATTCTGTTTTTCGAAAGTCACCCAGATTAAGCTCTTTCTTCAACTCTTCTTTCGTTGGCATATAAGGTAAGTATTTTGCTGCAAAGATCTGCTTATTATCTTCCGGCAAAGTATATTCAACCAAAGTATCGCTTTTATCCGCGCATAATACAATTCCTATAGGAGGATTGTCATCCTCATTCATCAGATTTCGAGTGTAGAAGTTTACATACATCTGCATTTGCCCGATATCCTGATGAGTAAGATCTCCTATCTTCAAATCCACAAGCACAAAGCACTTCAGAATATAATTGTAAAATACCAGGTCAACATAAAAATGACGTCCATCAATATCAAAATGTTTTTGTCGTGCAACAAATGAATATCCTTTTCCAAGTTCGAGAAGGAATTTCTGCAAATGGTCTATAAGAGCCTGCTCCAAATCGGACTCGTAAAAATGCTCATTTGCAGGAAGATTTAAAAACTCTAGGACATATGGATCTTTGATTATCTTCTCATATTCAGGTTTTGGCTCTTGTTTATTTATTTCGTCTTCCACTGGTTTCTTATCCTTACTTGCCAAAATCCGCTGGTAATATAATGAATTTATCTGACGATCAAGTTGCCTTGAACTCCATCCACAAGATATTGCTTCATCAATATAAAATTGTCTGGCAACCTCATCCTTAACTCTTATAAGACTGCGATAATGTGTCCAGCTCAATTCGCTACGCAGTGCGTAGCGATTCTGGAAAGTTCGATAAAACTGACGCATGTTCTTCAAATTAGATATTGTATATCCTTTACCAAATTCAGCAGTCAGCTTATCAGATAAATACTTAAGTAACTGTTTACCATATTCAGCACGTTCACTTTCACCACAAACTTCATATATCTTTTTGCCGATATTCCAGTAAGCAATGACCATAGCTGAATTAACTGCTTTATAAATATCGCTTTGCGCTTTGACTATATAACTGCGAACCATCTCATAAGTTTCTTGAGTTATCAGATTACTGTTATTGTCATGCATGTTTATAAGGCCTGACTTGTTGTTGGATTCATCTTTTGCCATATTTACTCCCTTAAATTACAACTGCAGTTCGTAACTAAGACGATGAAGATTTGCGTTTGCGAACGGTCACGGGATTACATTGATCCAATTCTTAATATATCGGCTTCTTAAGGCTGATCAAGTTTATGGTCATTCCTGACAGAACTGATAAAAGAAGTCCAAAAGTTTTATGCTGGTTGTTGCTTTTTTATGTCTGACCTACGTCATAATTAAATTCCATTATCAAGGAGCATCTTAATGACATATTATCTATAACAAGCGTTCCAGCGATATATAGTTCAGTCATCTTCATTATCAATTCCATGTTCGCTTAATTTGATATCGTCATCATCTAAAAACCGCTGTTCGAGAATTGGCCTGTCGTCATATCTAGCGATAATTCTCTCAAACTCTAAATGTCTGACATCAATGTCAACATCCATTTCACATACAATATTAGGGTCACCTATCAATTGAAATCCCCGCTTTTCAAAGAATTTCTTTATATGGCGATACCATATTTCAGGCTCGCCCATTTTCCCTCCAAGAGATACCAGCTTATTATCCTTATCAAAGAACCAAGGATTACGTCCGACATTATCAGCTCTATATTCAGGCGGGCAAAAATACTCGCCGAACAACAAATAATCCTTCATGAGCTCTTTTGTCGGCTCTGGTGATACTGTGAGTTTTTCTAATGCAATCCATAAGATTCCCATAAAAACACTTCCTTTCTTTTGATATACCATTGGTATATTTAGCATACTATATACCATTGGTATTTTCAATGGTATAATCCAAATTAACCCACACAATTGGAGTATTTTTATGAAGCAGACAATCTTACCTGAAAGGCTTTTATCCTGCCGCAATAATCTAGGACTAACACAATCAGAAGCAGCGGAACTCATTGGTATTACTCAGCCTGCATATCAGAGATATGAGGCAGGTGTTCGTACTCCTTCTATACAAGTCGCAAAAGAGATTGCAAAAGCATTTAATGTTTCTACTGCCTATTTATTTGGTGACAGCGATCAATCTCTTCCTGATTATTTTGTAATTGACAAAAATGACAACCAATTACTTTTCTCTTTGATTGAACAATGCAAAGGTCTTAGCGATGATCAACTTGAGGAGATATTAAATAACATCACAAAAAGTAAAAACCCGTAAACCTAATCGTCTACGGGTTAATGAAATCTGGCGGAGACGGAGAGATTCGAACTCTCGTGCCAGTTGCCCGGCAAACGCATTTCGAGTGCGCCCCGTTATGACCACTTCGATACGTCTCCAAATGCGCCTTATTGTAATAGATTAGCTCTGAATATTCAACTAAAGGCGCTGTGTAACAATGTTAAAGTGCGCCAAACCTTATGTTTTTACGCAATTCTTCCTTGGCATCCTCACCGCAGAGATAACCTACGAGAGCAAGGCCGAAATCAACTGATGTTCCCATTGCCTGGCTGGTAATGATATTGCCATTTACTACAACTTTGCTGTCTTCAATGACATTTGCATCACCCTTGCGGAGTTCTTCCCAGAAACCGGGATTGCATGTGGATGTTTTGCCTTTGAGAAGTCCGAGATTAGCAAAAACTGTCGGAGCTGCGCAAATTGCCGCAATACCCTTGCCCTGGTCGTTGAACTTAACGAGATTCTTCTTGAGTTCTTCACATGCGTTAAGGTTATTTGTTCCTCTTACGCCGCCCGGGAGGACAAGAAGATCGTACTCATCAAAAGTAATCTCGTCCAAGAGCTTATCAGCCTTTATCTTTATGTCTCTTGAAGCGGTGATCTCGAGTGAAGGCATGATCGATACGACATCGACATCAACCTTAGCTCTTCTCAAAAGGTCTACGGGTGTGATTGCCTCGACCTCTTCACTGCCGTCTGCTATAAATACTGCAACTTTTGCCATGTTAATTCCTTTCTTTTAAAGGCCGAAAATGCCTTTAACAAATATCTCTATTCCTATAAAGATCAGGATCGCGCCGCCGATAACAGAAGCAATGCCTGATACTTTACTGCCGATCTTCTTGCCGAAGATCAACCCGATTAAGCATATCATAAGCGTAACGGTTCCGATTATTAAAGATGAGGCAAATGCTCGTAAAACCGAATAGTCGGAGATCGTAAAACCTACTGAAAGCGCATCTATCGAAGTGGCAATGCCCTGAACGATCAGAGCTTTAAATGTAAGCCTGGTTGCTTTGGGTTTTTCTTTTTCCTGCTGATTGCCTTTCCGCTTCTCGATGATAGCCTCAACGATCATCTTACCGCCGATAAACAGAAGCAGGAACAATGCTATCCACGGGATCAGGATGCTGAATTTGGTAAACATTTCTTCCAATGTGGTAACAAGGACCCAGCCGAGCATCGGCATAATGAACTGAAAGAAAGCATAAACGCCGGATATCATGAACATCCGTCTTTTTTTCATGGCGGGTTCCAGGATACCGTTGGCAATAGATACCGAGAACGCATCCATAGCAAGACCTGCACCTAAAAGGACTGCATTAAAGATCAGTTGAAACACAATATTATCCTCTCTGCCCGGGCAAAAAAATAACCCAAGGCCACTATATTTGCCTTGAGTCTCACACAGAAGAATAAGCCAGGTTTTATCACCAGTATGTTGACTTAAACGACGCTATTTCCGCGTCTGCTACTCCCTCAATGTGAACGATTCTATCAACGCTGATTCGAGTTAGTCAACACTAACCTTGCTGTATTTGGTTTCAGGGTATTCTTTCGAGCAACATTTTTATTTATCTGTTATAATGTACATTCGCTAAAAGAATTAATAATGCACTGTAAATATCAGGAGGCCAATATGAACGAATACATTAAGCAGATATCTGACAGGATCAGAGAGCTTAGAGACATCCTTGACTTGACTGCAGAAGAAGTCGCTTCAAGCTGCGGAGTGAGCCAGGAAGAGTATTTAGCATATGAAAACGGCGAAAAGGAGATTCCGATCAGCATCCTTTATAAGGTTGCAAGCGTTTTCAAGGTGGATCCTACGGTGCTGATGACAGGCGACGTTCCGAGAATGGACGATTATACAGTGGTAAGAGGCGGCAACGGCGTTAAAGTCGAGCGTTATCCCGGCTATTCATTCAGCGCCCTCGCTTTCAACTATAAGCACAGACAGATGGATCCTATGATCGTTACTCTGTCTAAATCAGAGACAGCTGAGCTCGTTCGCCACGGCGGACAGGAGTTCAACTATGTCATCGAAGGCGCCATCAAGGTTGTCGTGGGCGACAGGGAATTCACTCTTGAGGCAGGAGATTCCATTTACTTCAATCCTGAGAAGCCTCACGGACAGAGAGCCGTGACGGAGACTGCTAAGTTCCTCACGATCATCAACGAGTGATTTAGCAGTTCTACCCCAACTCACGGAAAAATTTGAAGTAGAAAAAGGAAGTATATACCCATGGATTTATTAAGCAGATTTGTTAACAGAATTGATTTCGACAGTTACGAGGATTTTAAAGAGAATTTCAAGATCATTGTTCCGGAAGATTTTAACTTCGGTTTTGATGTTGTAGATGTATATGCAAAAGAAGCTCCTGATCAGGAAGCTCTTATCTGGTGCGATGATGACGGCAACGAAAGACACTTCACTTTTAAGGATATAAGCGAGAAGAGCAACCGCGTTGCCAACATGTTCAAGAACCTTGGCATTAAGAAGGGCGACAGAGTCCTCATGATGCTCCGCCAGCGTCCTGAAGTATGGTTCACCATGGTTGGTCTTCATAAGCTCGGTGCGCTCGTTATCCCTGCTACATTCCAGCTTCTTTATCATGACATCGTTTACCGCTGCAATGCTGCAGACGTTAAGATGATCGTTTGCGCTGATGATCCGCAGATCATTGAGCATGTAAATAAGGCACGTCCCGACTGCAAGACAGTTCAGTACTGCAGCGTTATCGGAGAGGCACCTGAAGGCTGGAGATCACTTACTGATGATATCGATAATGCATCTCCTGTTTTCGAGCGCCCCACAGGTGACGAAGCTACACACGCATATGACCCGATGCTCATCTACTTCTCATCAGGTACTACCGGTGAGCCTAAGATGATCCTGCACGATTACACATTGCCTTTGGGCCATATCGTTACAGCTAAATACTGGCAGCAGGTTTACGACGGATGCAGACATCTCACCCAGGCTGATTCCGGCTGGGCAAAGTTTGCATGGGGCAAGATCTACGGACAGTGGATCTGCGGTGCGGTTAACGTTACTTACGATACACAGAAATTTAAGGCAGCAAGAATGCTCGAGATCATGGAGAAGCTTAAGCTCAACTCATTCTGCGGACCTTCCACTATCTACAGATATCTTATTCAGGAAGACCTCACAAAGTATGACTTCTCTTCCATCAAGCACTGCTCAATGGCAGGCGAGCCTTTGAATCCTGAAGTATTCTACAAGTGGCAGAAGTATACAGGCCTTGAGATCCGTGAAGGATTCGGTCAGACAGAAGGAAGCGTTCTTTTCGCTAACTTCCCCTGGCTCGATGTTAAGCCCGGATCTACCGGCAAGCCCACACCTATCTATGACATTCAGTTAGTTGACGACAACGGTGTTCCGGTAGAAGACGGTATCGTAGGAAATATCGTTATCAAGAACGCTTCTTCAAAACCCACAGGACTCTTCCGCGAATACTACAAAAATCCTGAAGCAATGGCTGACCAGTGGCCCGGTGCAGATTACAGCACAGGTGATACGGCGTGGAGAGATCCTGAAGGATATATCTGGTTCGTAGGAAGAAATGACGACGTTATCAAGTGTTCCGGTTACCGTATCGGACCTTTCGAAGTTGAGAGTGCTCTCATGACACACGATGCAGTTCTCGAGTGCGCAGTTACAGCTGTTCCCGACCCCATGAGAGGTCAGGTAGTTAAGGCAACTATCGTCCTTACTAAAGCATATAAGGAGAAGGCTTCTCCCGAACTCATAAAGGAACTTCAGAACCACGTTAAGAATGCTACGGCTCCTTATAAGTATCCGAGAGTTATCGAGTTCGTTGATGAGCTTCCCAAGACCACCAGCGGCAAGATCATGCGTACTGCGATCAGAAAGGCCGACGAGGCTAAGTACAGAGCAGAGCAGGAAGCAGCAGCAAAGGCTCAGCTTTAAAGAAAATCTTCAATAACTTTATTGGCAAGATCAAGACCGCTCCGTGTTAAACGGAGCGTTCTTTCTTTGCGCTCCAATAATCCCTTTTTGATGTTGTCCTCTACTTCCCTTGCGAAAACATTTTCGAACTCTTCACCGAACATCTTAAAGAATTCATCAAGCAGTATTCCTTCCGTTGTTCTGAGTCTTAAGAAAGGTACTTCTCTCATCTTATCTTCTTTGGAAAGCATCTCTTCAGCATATAAAGAAACAAGATCGTTCTTTCTGCCTTCAATAAAATCTTTGTAGTCTTTTGAAGTGAGATCTTTCATCTCGTTTATGTAAGAAATAACATCGTCTTTATGGCCGTATCTCATGTCACCCAGATATCCGTGGGCACCGGCTCCGATTGCGAAATATTCGCACGAATTCCAGTAAGAAGAATTATGTATGCTCTTAAATCCGGGCAGTGCACTGTTAGAGATTTCATAAGTCTCATAACCCAGACTCTGAAGGAATTCGCGGGTGCCGTGATACATCTTCCGCTCGTCATCAGGTGATACAAGATCCTCTAATGTTTTACTGTATCTCTCGAAAAAAAGCGTGCCTTCTTCTATGCTCAGAGAATATGTGCTGATGTGCTTTACACCAAGCTCATGAAACGTCTTTATGTCTTGCTTTATTCCTTCAAGAGTTTCTCCCGGAACACCTGTGATAAGATCTGCTGATACATTCGTGAAACCCGCAGCAGTTATCTTCTTTATCGCATCAACTGCACCTTTTGAATCGTGCAGTCTTCCAAGTGTTTTAAGCACGTCATCGTGCAAGGACTGAACGCCTAAAGATATGCGGTTAAAACCTGCTTTAAGATACTCTTCAAGCTTATCTTCCCTGACAGAAGAAGGATTAACTTCTATCGTTATTTCAGCGTCATCTGAAATGTTGAAATTCTTCTTTACCGAACCAAGGAGTTCTGCAATAAGGTGACTGTCAGGAACAGACGGCGTACCGCCTCCGAAATAAACGGTATCTTTTCCGTCTGCGTCTGTAAGCGGGTTGGTACCTGTCTTATCAGTAATAACTGAACCTATAAGTTCAGTTTCTTTAATCGCGGCTTTGTAGAACTCTTCAATGCATGAGTGATCCGTTACCGAATAGAAATCGCAATAGGGGCATTTGCGCGCGCAGAAAGGATTATGGACGTAGATATGTCTTGCCATCAGAACTCACGCCTGCGGTAGATTGGAACAGGGTTTTTGAGAGCCGTGATGAATGCCATCTTGAACGTATTAAAACTCGGCGAGATATTCTTCTCCGGAACCATGTATCTTGATATGGTCTCAGCCCACAGAGCCTTGTAGTGACCAATGGCGGGATAACCGATCTCGATCAGTTCTTCCGCATTCTCGCTTATGACTCTGCAGAGCACTTCCCACGTACCGCATACGGAATCCTGTTCATAGGAATCAAGAACGTCCATCCTGCTGTCAGGATATGCGGTGCGGATCGCATCCCTGTCACCTAAAACCCACGCTTCGATCTCTTCGGTGCTAAGACCGACAATGCTTCTGATATCAGGAGCATATTTCGCAGCACAAGAATAGAGCATCTGTCTTAATTCCTGGGGATCGTTATCGTCGGAATCCATGGCGATAATGAGGATAACATCCTTGCCGCCGTATACTTTGTTATACGCTCTGAGCTTTGCGGGAAGAAGATCTAACAGTGAACTTGCAAACTTCGGCGGTGCGGAATCCATATCCTTAGGAAAGCTTCCGCAGCCTCTGTGCGGATGAACGTGCAGTTCAAAATCCACACCCTCATTCTCTGCTATTCTTTCTGCAAGACGCTGTACTACTACAGCTCCCGATTTATCTTCTGACAGTATCTCGATCAGCATTTATAAGCCTCAGTTATCATCTTCAGGTCTGGTATCAAGGTGTCCGCCGTACCAGATGGCACCCATGCCGACGCCCTGGTGGAACATCTCCATTACGAGCGGATCTTCACCCGCGCAGCGGATACTGACGTCGCCGCTGTCCTTTTCGAAGGAACGCTCGAAGATCCAGATCTCCTTGGGAGACAGTGTCTCAATGATGTAGGGATTGTGAGTTGAGAATACTATCTGGCAATAGTGATTTTTCATCGTATATTCACGCATCTCGTCGCTTAAAACATCGACCATGTCGTGATAAAGGTCCTTGTCAGGAGTCTCAATGAAGATCGTTGATCTAGGGCTCTTGTCACGTAGCAGGAGCAGATAAAGGAAAAGCTTATCGGGGCTTTCCTTAAGCGCCAGCGGAAGATTCTTCTTGTGCTTCATTGCAGGGATCTTATCCTTGATCTCCGTAACGATGCGCTCATATTCTTCCTCGTCATTCATCTTGATGTATTCAAGAACATTTCCTACGTTGGAGCCGGAACTGTTGAGGTGCTTATGTCCGCCGGGAGCACCGCCATCGTAGTAATAAGAGCTCTGTTCTTCTGAAGAGAAACTGCAGAAGAACCATGAGGATATCTCTTTATAGAGCGTTACGAAATCCCTGTATCCGCTGATCTTTCCGTAAAGGCTGAGTGCGGTAAGGTGCTCGTCTTCAACGCCGATATCAGACTTGTCGGGCGAATCATCAAGATTGATAATGAAGCCTTCTCCGCATTTCATGTCGAGGATGGTGACAGGCGTTTTCCCGCCGTCTTTCTCGGTGACGAGAATGATCTTTTCCTCATCGATAACAGGGCTCATGTATCTGCTCGTAACTATGCCGAGTTCATACTGGATGTACTTGGGGCAGCCGTTCTTTTTATCTTCCAGTTTGAAGAAGACTCTGAACGTGGAAGGACTTGAAATGTCCGGAGTCATGTTGGCAAAGCCCGGCCTTCCGTAGCTTATGGAAGCGACCGCACAGCCCTGTGTGATACAGTCCTTGAGGAAAGCCATGCATCCCATGAAGGATGTCTTACCGGTGTTGTTGCGGCCAATAAAAGCATTAAGACCGCGGAGACTGTTATAAGATTTTCCGCCGTCCTTTTTTTCTATAAAATCTTCTATCAGGATGCCTGCTTTGTCACTGTCGAAAACATCGAAGTTACGGATCTCAATTCCAAGGATCATTATCGGTCACCTCCTTTATAAGAAAGCGGCCGCGAAAAATGTCACGCGGCCGTTGATGCTTTTCTCAAACTGTTGTTAAATAACAAAACCCTATCGTCACTCGGTCTCTTCAAGAGTGCTGTTGATTTCAGTAAGGTTTGTCTGGATCTTGGCCATATTATCTGAAAGTGTCTCGTTAACGTTCTCAAGGAGAGACTTAACATAGATGTGAGCGTTTCTTCTGAGTTCTTCTGCCTGTGCCTCAGCGTTTGCAATGATCTGGGCAGCTTCTTCTCTTGCGCCTCTTGTGATCTCGTGATCGTTGACCTTCATGGCATACATACGGTTAGCGTCATCGATGATCTTCTTATTCTTCTCTCTTGCTGTGCTGATTATGTCCTGAGCTCTTGCAACAATGTCGTTGGACTGGGCTACGGAAGCAGGAAGATTATTCTTTAAGATCTGAAGTGAGTTGATCGTCTCTGTTCTCTCAATAGAGCATTTATCTGAGAAAGGCACGCTGGATGCATCCTTGACCATATCGATAAGGTAATCGATATGCTTGATAGCGTCGTAGCGCTGTCCGCCCTGATTGAAATTGCTGTTCTCCATTATTATGTCCTTCCTTTCAATAATTTATCCTTTACAAGATCTATTATCTCGGCAGGAACCATCTTTGAGATGTCTCCTCCGTATGAACCCACTTCCTTAACCATCGAAGAACTGATCAGCGACAGATCGTCTCTGCAGGGCAGGAGCACAGCGTCGTAGCCTGAATAAAGCAGGCGGTTGGCGAGTGCGTGTTCGGATTCGTATCTGAAGTCAGACTCTGATCTGATGCCTCTTACGGAAGCACAGCATCCGAGCTGCTGGTAAAGATCGACCAGAAGGCCTCCCCAAGCCATGACCTCGACGTTATCCAAACCGTCGTTCTTCAACGAGAGCTTGATAAGCTCAACTCTCTCTTCAGGAGTGAATAAAGGCGTTTTGGCGGCATTCTCCATTACAGCAACAACCAGCTTGTCACAGAGCCTTGAAGCTCTTCTGGCGATGTCCCTGTGTCCTCTTGTGAAGGGATCAAACGTCCCCGGAAAGAGCATTACCTTCAAAATTCCTATCCTCCGAAATTATACCTTAAAAAATGTTATCACTGTAAGACCATAACTACAAGAACGAACACACTTCAAACCGCCTATTTCTTCAGGCATTTCACAATCTTTGTCATGTTCGACGATGAGCATGCCTTCGGGAGAGAGCATATCGAAGTCATGAATGTACTTCGCAGTCTCTTCCAGCCTTTGCGGCACGTCCTTGTAGGGAGGATCCATGAATATAATATCAAATTTCTCGCCGGCCTGCCCTAATAGCTCTAATGCCTGGGCCGTGCTCTTCTTATGAAACCTGATCTCATCAGAACCTTCCATCCTGATCTTGCTGATATTCTTTGCGATTATGGATGCTGCCTGACCGCTTCGCTCGACGAGTGTAACGCGCTTTGCACCGCGGCTTAATGCTTCTATTCCAATCTGTCCGGAGCCTGCGAAAAGGTCTAGGAACTCGGAATCCGGCACATAAGACTGGATAATGGAGAACAGAGCCTCCTTTACCTTATCGGTCGTAGGCCTTGTCTTGTCGCCCTCAGGCGCCTGCAATATGGTCCCCCTGAATCTTCCCGTTACTACTCTCGGCATCAGATCTGCTCCATCTTTCTTGCGAACCTGAGTTCGAACATTTTCTTTATCGCATCGTTTAAGCGGTCAGCTTCCTCACCGCCCTGTTCGATTATCCGGTTGACGGCTTCCGTCGCTTCCGTCGCGATCTTCATATCAGTATACAGGTTTGCGGCCCTTAATGTAGGGATACCGTGCTGTCTTGTGCCGTAGAAATCACCGGGACCTCTTAATTCAAGGTCTTTCTCTGCAAGTTCAAAACCGTCGGAAGATTCGCACATCATCTTCATTCTGGACAGCGCAAGCTCAGACTTTGATTCTGATACCAGAAGACAGAAGGATTTCTTATCTCCTCTTCCGATCCTTCCCCTGAGCTGGTGAAGCGTTGAAAGACCGAACCTGTCAGCATCCATTATGATCATTACATTCGCATTGGGGTTATCCACGCCTACTTCGATAACGGTCGTTGATATGAGGATCTTAATATCTCCTGCAAGGAATCTCTCCATGGTCTCGAGCTTGTCTTTTTCCTTCATGGAACCGTACAGAACGGCACTTGAATACTGCGACAGATTGCTCATTTGATCGACCATCTTCTTCATCTCGAAAACATTGGTGACCGTATCGTCTTCTCCGACAGGATCGCCGATCATGTTGTCGGCACCTGCTTCGGTCTCATCCTTGTCGATCTTGGCGCAGACGATATAGACCTGCTCTCCGGCGGCAAGCTTGATGCTCATCATCTCTTCTATCGCCTTGCTCTTCTTGGAATTTACAAACCATGTCGTGATCTCCTGACGGCCCATGGGCTTTTGTCTTATGACCGATGTTGCCATGTCGCCGTAGATAACCATCGCAAGGGTTCTCGGGATCGGTGTAGCCGTCATTATCAGATTGTGAACGCTCTTAACTACACCGTCATTTAACGTATCTTTGAAGAGCAGTTTTTCTCTCTGCTTAACTCCGAAACGGTGCTGCTCATCTGCGATTACGAGTGCAAGATCTTTGAACTTAACATCGTCCGTTAAAAGCGCATGCGTTCCGATTATTACCCTTGCCCTGCCGTCAGCGATCTTCTCTTTTATCTCTACCTTCTCAGAAGGCTTGGTCTTACCGAGAAGGAGAACGGGCTCCATTCCGCTGTTCTGCATCAGTTTTGAGATCGTCCTGTAGTGTTGTGATGCAAGGACTGATGTGGGCGCAAGAAGTACTGCCTGCTTGCCCATCAGTGCCGTTATCAGCATGGAAAGAGCAGCAACCATTGTCTTGCCTGAACCGACGTCTCCCTGGATAAGTCTGTTCATGGGTGTTGTTGACATAAGATCTGTCTGAACGTCACGGAATGCCGATGCCTGATCATCTGTAAGAGTAAATCCGAGATTGCTCTTGATGAGTTTCCACTTCTGAAGTAATTCACCGTCGATACCATTAGGACCTGAAGGTATTACCTGTTCTGCAACTTCCTTCACGCCATGTCCGCTGCTGTATAACTTCATTCCGATTCCAAGTAGGATCAGTTCTTCAAAAGCCAGCTGTTCCCTTGCTCTTCTTGCATCTTCAAGAGAAGCCGGGAAGTGTGCCATCTCATATGCTTCTTTTGGTGATACAAAACCCTTCTGCTCGGCGATCGATATGGGAATGCATGATAAAAGCTCATCTCCGCAGAGCTTCAATGCCGTCTTTACCCACTTGGCTATGTTGTTTGAAGTAAGCCCTGCCGTGAGGTGATATACTGGCCTTACAAGTGATGTATCTTCTATCTTTTCAGCTTTCTCGATATAAGGATTTACCATCTGCATCTGGCCGTTAAAAAGAGTAACGGAACCATGTACAAAACACTCATCACCGAGAGAGAATTTACCTGCCAGATACTGTGAATTAAAAAATGTCAGTTTTATCCTTCCGGTGCCGTCGCTTACAAAGAAACTCAATGGTCTCTTTCTGCTCGTAACGTTGACCGAAGTATTGGTTGATATAGTTCCTCTGAATGAGAGATCAAAGCCCGTGTTATCGGCAAACCTGTCATTCATGTCAAAAGAACCGATGGTCCCGACATGTGACCAGTCGTCGTAGCGCCATGGGATAAATGCAATGAGATCGTAGATCGTATATATATCGAGCTTCGCAAGCTTATCTTCTGCTGCAGGACCAACGCCGTACAGGTCCTTAACAGGATTCGAAAGATGAATTGCAGCCATCTTAAATCCTCCTCTTGCAGAAGGATGAGAGCGGGCATTCATCACACTTCGGCGATTTTGCCGTACAGTATTTACGTCCGAGATCAACGGACAGATGACCAATGCTGATCCACTGTTCTTCAGGGAATACCTTCATTATGTCTTTCTCGACCTTTGCAGGGTCTTCACTTTCTGTAATACCGATCCTTTTCATGACACGCTTGCAGTGTGTATCAACGACGACTGCGGGTGTGCCGTAGACCTCTCCGACAATGAGATTTGCGATCTTCCTTCCGATGCCTGGAACTTCCATAAGAAGATCAGCATCGTTAGGGATCACGCCGCCCCACTCTTCAGTCAGTTTCTTAGCAAAAGCGATTACTGATTTTGTTTTAGAAGCAGTGAGACCGCAGGGCTTGATGATGGACGCAATGACTTCAGGATCCTCATCAGCGATCTGCTTCATGTCAGGATACTTCGCGAAAAGATCCTTTGCAGTTATATTAACCCTTTTATCAGTGCATTGTGCGGACAATATGCCTCTGACAGCTAAGTTATGGGGACAATCGTTGTCCAGTGAACATGTACTGTCAGGAAATTCCGTTGACAGTGCATCATAAGTCTGCTTTGCGAGAGCCTTGTTTTTCGAGCTGTTAACGGCCAAACTTACTGCTCCTGATTCTCAGGCGGATAAGGGAATGAGAAAACGAATTTAGCACCGCCCAATTCTCTTCCTTCGTCACAAATGATCGTCTGACCGTGACCTGCAAGGATCTGCTTACAAATATAAAGACCAAGGCCGAAGCCTTCTGCTTTCCTCGAAGGATCTGCCTGATAGAAACTCTCGAAGATCCTCTGACGCTTGGACTCTTCAACGCCGGCGCCTGAGTCTTCGACGGAGATGATGACCTTGCGGAGTTTCGGATTAGTCTCTGTGGATATCTTTATCTCTCCGTTCTGAGGCGTGAATTTAATGGCATTCGTAATGATATTGATGATTACTCTGCAAAGCTGCTGTGCCTCGCCGTATACCATGATGCCCGGACCCGGATCAAGTGACTTGATTACCCTTATCTGCTTGTCAGTAAGCTGTGCTTCAAGGTTATCAACGATGTCATTGATCATGTCGTTGATATTGAATTCTTCCATCATGTCAGGATCGGGATGTGACAGAGAAGAAGCCTCTGTCATCTGTGTTACGAGCGTTCTGATCCTGTCAGTCTGCTGCTTGATGAGTTCAAGATAATGATCCTGTTTATCCTCAGGAATAGTACCGTCGATCATGGCCGTTACAAAGCCGTTGATCGATGTCAGAGGAGTTCTGATGTCGTGTGCGATCGATGAGATGAACATCTCTCTGTCGTGCTCCTGGTTTTCGAGCGACTCGATCATCTTGTTAACGGTCCTTCCCATCTCGGTGAACTCGGATGAGACGGACAGGGTTGTGTAATCATTGGGATCTGAATACTTAGGACTTACTCTTACAGAATAATCTCCTTCAGCTACCTTTGCTATTGCCTGAGAAATGTCCTTAACTGGCTTGAGACTGAAGTAAACGAATACGACATAAAGCACGATGGCGATTATCATCGCAACGACTGCAGGAATAAGAATGATATTTACATATTCATCCTTTGTCTCAGCCGTATCTTCGCTGTTGCTTACGATACAAAAATATGGTGTTCCGACTATCCTTACGCAGCTGATCGAAATGACTTTTCCGGTGTTGTGGGATCCTGTCCTCGCAAAACCGATCTGGTCTGCCTGTTCAAGAAGGGCAAGAACATCAGACTGTGCAATATAGAGCGGTCCTTCGCTTGTTGTAAGAAGGTTATCCGCTACATCGACTACATAGGAATTGCGGCAATATACCTTTCCCTTATTGTCAGTGATATAGACTGAACCGTTTGAACGGTAAGTCTGGGAATTAACGAACTTATCGATGATTCTGGAGTTCTTGAAATTATCCGATCCGTCATCATTGATCGTATATTCGAAAGGCTCACTCTGAAGTGAAATAACTGAAGTAATGTCTGACGACAGATCGTTTGCGGCTGCCTGTGTGCTATGCTCGACCCTTAATATGAGATTGTTATACATATTCTCATAGGAAAGGAACAACAGGACTGCGAAAACAATCAGTGTTGTGAGTACTAGAAATGATATGAGAAAAACGGCAAAGCCCGCCGACATCTGCTTACCATCAGCTCTCGGCGCCATCGATCAATTACCTCGTCTCGAATTTATAGCCCTTGCTCCAGACGGTCTTGATGCTCCAATTCTGCTCTCTGTCAGGATTCTCGATCTTCTCTCTGATACGCTTGATGTGTACATCGACCGTACGGGATTCTCCGTAAAAATCGTAACCCCAAACATTCTCAAGGAGCTGTTCTCTTGTGAAAACTCTGTTGGGATTTGATGCAAGGAAGAACAGAAGTTCAAGTTCCTTGGGGGGCATATAGATCTCGTTGCCGTCTACACTTACAACGTAACGGATCTTATCAACGGAGAAACCGGGATATGTAATAACGTCTGTGGAACCTTCTTTGCTGTCTGAAGCAGCAGGTGCTGAATCACGCTTGTCTGTACGTCTTAAAACAGCCTTAACTCTGGCAAGTACTTCCTTAGGCTCGAACGGCTTCGGAATATAGTCATCAGCTCCGAGCTCAAGACCTACGATCTTATCGAGAGTATCTGTTCTTGCAGTAAGCATGATGATCGGACATTCAGAAGTCTTTCTGATCTCGCGGCAGATATCATTACCGTCCATGCCGGGAAGCATGAGATCCAGGATCACAATATCCGGAACGAAACTGTTGAAAGCTGCAACGGCTTTGTCGCCCTGCATGCATGTGGATACCTGGTATCCCTCTTTCTCAAAATAGAGTTTGAGAACTTCAATAATGCCCGGATCGTCATCAACGAGCAAAACCTTGTTAGCTGCCATAAGATCACCCCTGCTCTACAACTTTTTAGGTTTTCCTTGTCTGTAACAATGTTACAAACCCTTATTATCTTCGACAGAAGCACCGCTTCCTACATCGAAATTATTAATCTCGGCCGTATAAGAATCCAGATCAGTGAAATTCTTATAAACCGATGCGAAGCGGACGTATGACACACGGTCAATGTCCATAAGCTTCGACATAATAAACTCGCCAATCTCTGACGAAGTTATCTCTTTATTGAATCTGGACTCAATCAGGTGTGTAATATCGGAACAGATATTTTCTTTGACCTGCTGCGACACTCCGCGTTTCTGGCAGGCAACGTCCAGACTTCTCATTATCTTTTCCGGATCGTATAACTGCTTTGTTCCGTCCTTCTTGACGACCATGGGCTTCAAGCCCTCAATCTTCTCAATTGTCGAAAATCTTGCTCCGCAAACGAGGCATACGCGTCTTCTTCTGACAGCAAAGCCATCATCTGTCGGTCTTGAATCTAGGACCTTGTCATCGTTCTCGCCGCATTTGGGACAGATCACGGACTTGACTCCCCTAAATTACTGTCCGTCCTTACCGAACATGAACCAGGGCTTAGCTGACTTCTGAGCCTTCTCATCTGCCTGAGGAGCTACGTTAGCCTGAGGTCTGCCACCCATCTGTACGGGTTGCTGGGGAGCTGCCTGCTGGGAAACCGGCTGAACGGGAACCTGCTGGACAGGAGCCTGCTGTACGGGCATCTGCTGAACGGGAGCCTGTGCAGGAGCCGGAGCAGGTGCAGGTGCGGGCTGAGCTACTGAATCGTCACCGAATCTGAATCCGGGCTGTGCTCTCTGTACCGGTACGGGTGCAGGTGCGGGCTCTGCCTGTCTGGGAGTATAGTCTGTTCTGGGCTGAGTTACAGGCTGTCTAGCACTGATCAATGTAGGATTCTCTCTGGAGAGAACTGATGTGCTTGCTCTGTGACCAGCAGAAGCATTAACTGTTCCGTCAAAACCGGAAGCGATGACTGTGATCATGAGCTCATCTTCGAGCGAATCGTCAACAACCGCACCAACGATGATCTCTGCTTCGGGTGCAGCGGACTGACGAACGATGGATGAAGCTGCATCGATCTCTGAAAGACGCATTCCTCTTCCGCCTGTGAAGTTAAGGATAACACCTGTAGCTCCTTCGATCGTTGTGTCGAGGAGAGGCGAATTGATAGCCTGCTTAATAGCAACTGTAGCTCTGTCTTCGCCGGAAGCACGGCCGATACCCATGTGGCAGATACCTGCGTCCTTCATGACACGTGTAACGTCTGCCAAGTCGAGGTTGATGAGTCCGGGGATAGCTACGAGGTCGGAAATACCTGCGACACCGAACTTCAGTACCTGGTCTGCCATGTTGAATGCTTCTTCGAAGCTTGTGTTGTCATCAACTACGTCAAGGAGCTTATCGTTGGAAACTACAATGAGGGAATCTACTGACTTCTGGAGTTCTCTGATTCCGCGCTCTGCGTTAGCTGCTCTCTTTGCACCTTCGAATGTGAAAGGAGTTGTAACTACTGCAACTGTGAGGATTCCGAGGTCTCTTGCGATCTGGGCAACTACGGGAGCTGCGCCTGTACCGGTACCGCCGCCCATGCCTGCTGTGATGAAGAGCATGTCTGTATTGGAAATAGCCTCAGCGATCTCGTCTCTGGACTCTTCTGCTGACTTCTCACCAACGCTGGGATCTGCACCGCAGCCCAAACCTCTGGTAACCTTCTCACCAATCTGTATCTTGATCTCTGCCTTGTTACGTGCAAGAGCTTGATTATCCGTATTTATCGCGATGAACGTGACGCCCTGGACACCACTCTCGACCATTCGGTTTACAGCGTTGCTTCCGCCGCCACCTACGCCGATTACCTTAATGCTTGCAACATTAGATTCGTCCATTGAATAGCTGTGCTTGCTCTCAGACATCCTTTTGTTCCTCCGTATCCTTTTATAGTTCCAACCGATAATTGAAAGAATTCTTGATTAAATAAATATTATTAACCATTCAAAATTTTAACCTAAACACAGGTTTCAATCAATACGCACAGTACGATTTACTGTGCGAATGTAAAGAAACTTTCATATTTATATTAGCACTAAATGGCTGAAAGCAAGTATTTTCAGTCGTATTCGTCGAAAATGTACTCGTCTCCGGTCATATCAAGGGCTCCGTCGACCGTGATCTTGTCGAATCCGTCCCCGTTGAACACATAAAGAAGCCAGGCCATCTTGTCTCCAATGGACTCTGTACCGTTGAGTTTTATCTGGATAAGGTGTCCTGACGGTGAATAAATGGTCAGGAAGATATAACCGCTCGGGAGTATCCTTACTTCCGACGTATTCTCAAACATCTGGTAGTCACCGCCGACGCTTGCGTTATCCGCCGCCAGAATGGCTCCGAGGACGATTATCGACTTCTTATAATCGTTCATGTTGTTGATAACAACCGGTTTTCCTAATTCGCAATACTTGACCTCAAGTCCGCAGATAACGGGCCTGACGTCCTTTCCGGAATCAAAAGACGACAGTTCAAGGACTATTCCGTCCTTATCAAGGGCTGCATAGCCGTCAGGCGTCCTGATATAGCATATCTTACTGCGTTCCTTTACCTTTATCTCAACGGTCGAAGGGAGTTTGATCGTGATCCTGATGTCCTCGATATAAGGGTTTTCCTTCATTATGCGGTCTTCTGTCTTTCCGTAATCGAGCTTCAGGATATCAAAAATATTGCCGCTGATGCCGCTCATGAGATGGGCATCGTATTCAAGGCCTGCCGCAGCAAGGATCTCCTGGTCGGTCAATGCGATATTGCCCTCAACCGTGACATTCCTGACCCTGAAAGCAGGAAGGAACATAAAAAGGATGACCATGACAACGACTGCAATGGCCAGAAAGATCGCGAATATGCTCTTGCCCGAGAGCGGAATAGCATCTCTCAGGTTAGTCTCTTCTGCAGGAACAGGTTTTCTTGGAGCATTCTGCCTGCGTTCTTTAGCAGGTGCAGCGTCCTTCTCCTGAGGCCTGGATTTCTTCTCTTCGGGAGTCTTTTCTCCGGATCCTTCATCCTTTTCAGGCTCTTTATCGTCTGCCTCTTCTTCAGACTCATCAGCATCTTCTTTATCTTCCGGCTCCTCATCTTTTTCTTCAGATGATTTATCCTCAGAATTGTCGTCAGATGAAGTGTTTTCTTCCTTTTCAGGCTCTTTGGCCTTCTCTTTTTCAGCTTGCTTCTCAGCCTTTACTTTAGGCTCTTTTTCTTTTACGGATTCTTTTTCGGGAGTCTCTTCTTTTTCGGATGACTCTTCTTTGCGCTCATGTTTGGGCTCAGGATTAACGGCCTTTTCCTTTTCAGGCCTTTTGGATGAGGCCTTCCTGTTTTTTTGGGAGGTCTCATTATCTTCGGCTGAACCGCTGTCGCGTCCGAATAATCTGTCTAATTCTTTGTCATCCATAGGTACTATTGTATCAGTTTACTGACCATTCCCAAGCGCCTCGATTATCGCATCGGTAATTCGCTTTCCCGTATCCTTGATGGCAAGTCCCAGACTGGCTTTTCTTATCTCTTCCTGCCTCTTGGGATCATTCAGAAGATCTGTAAGTATGCCTTCGAGTTTTCCCTCTTTTACGTCGTTGTCGCTGACAACTATGCCGGCACCTTTTGATGCAAGCGAATTTGCATTGTAAGTCTGGTGGTCATGAGCCGCAAACGGGTAAGGCACCATGATGGCGCACGCACCCGTGGCAGTGATCTCAGCACAGGTGACCGCACCTGCACGGAGGATGGAACAGTCCGCAGCAGACATATAAAGATCGGGCCTGTCGATGTATTCTTTTATCTCCAGATTAGGGATTTTTCTTACCGCATCGCTAATCTCGACGGAATTGTGTTTTCCTACGGAAATCACAAAATGAACATCCTTGAAAGCTTCCTTTTTCGCAGTGTCGAAAACAAAATTCGTCAGCGTGGCAGAACCCAAAGAACCACCCATTATGAATACGAGTTTTGTATCTTCGGAAAGGCCGAGCTCCTGTCTTGATCTTTCCCTCGTTCTTCCGAACATGTTGCTTCGTACGGGATTACCGGTATAAACAACTTTTTTGGCTTTTGCGAAAATGGATTCCTGTCCGGGGAAACCGGTCATTACAAGCGCGCTGCCTCTTGCAAAGAGTTTATTTGCCCTTCCCGGGAAAGCATTTGCCTCATGGATCATTACAGGCACTTTGCACTTCTTGGCAGCCATTATCAAAGGAGCACTTACATATCCGCCCGTGCTTATGACTGCATCAGGTTTGAATTCATTTATGAGTTTAATGCACTGCTTCTTTCCGCGGTTGTTCGCGCTTAGTGCTTTAAGAGCTTTGGGCGTGGGTTTATAGGGCATAGGAAGAGCTTCAACATCTTTGAATTCATAACCTGCTTTGGGTACGAGTTCACCTTCAAGTCCGATCTTTCTTCCCGTGAAAATGATCTTGCATTCATCGCCGTTTTCTTCTGCCACTTCGACAAGAAGATCAGCAATAGCCAGGGCAGGATTTATGTGCCCTGACGTTCCTCCGCCTGTGATCATGAAGCGTCTTTCCATCAGTGTCACGCTCCGCGGTTAAGCATTCTCTTCTCTGCCTGTCTCTTCTTTCTCTCGAGACTCAATGTTCCGCTTCTGGATACAGACAGGATAAGACCGTACGCTATAAGAAGTGTGACCTGCGCCGTTCCGCCGTAACTGATGAACGGCAACGTTACACCGGTAGCAGGAATGACCTGCAACTCAACCGATATATTCATTAAAACTTCGACAAATATCAGGGCCGTACACCCGGTCGCGATCGTTCGCGAGAACACGTCTTTAGCCCGCCAGCACACAATGACGCACATAACGAACATTACCATATACATCAGTATCAGCAGGACCCCTCCGACAAAGCCTGTCTCCTCAACATATATCGAGAAAATGTAGTCGTTCTGAGCCTCTGATACGTAGTTGTATTTTGATCTGGAATTACCGAGGCCTACACCCCACATTCCGCCTGAACCCAGGGCATTGTGGGCGTTATCAACCTGTCTGGTATCGTCTCTTGTAAGTCCTTCTTCCTCGTTATCAAGTTCTTCTTCATCCGCATTAAAGATAGCGATTCGCTTGAACACGTGAGCGTAGTTATTCATGAATCTCTCACGCGTTTCGGCAGGTGTGATTGCAAGCACGAGAACGCCTGCGATGATTCCGGCGATTGCAAGAATAGTAACTCCGGTAAACCAAGACTTCGATGAGATCTCTGAAACAAGGGCACACATAAACACAACTGCAGCAACGATGATGAAGCATGAAAGGTGCGGCTGCAAAAGAATGATAACGTCAACAACTATGCAGAGAGCGACCGGTACGATGAAGTCAACTGTAGCATTAACAAGAGTCTTGGAAAAAGGTGTCTTCGGTGACTTGATCCTGCCTTCGCTTCTGAGTCTTGCGATAGTTGAACGGTAACCTGCGAATGCAACGATGAGAGCAACCTTGATGATCTCGGAACCCTGGAGCTGGATAGGTCCGATATTGATCCAACGGCTCGCACCGTGCTCACGTCCTACGCCGAGGATATGCGTTGCAACTGCAAGGGCGAAACTCAGGATATATGCAGAATAACATATCCACTTCTGTCTGAAGAAGTCGATTGGGATGAATGCCACTATGAACATTACCACAAGTCCCGCAATAGTAAATCTTATCTGTCTTGTAAGGAACCATGAAGAATCCTGGAACTGTCCGTAAGCATCAGGACCAGATACCGAATAAAGGATTATGAGCCCGAATACGATCATAACAAAAATCATGATGATCATCGGTATGTTAGCTGACTTTACGGCTTTCTCAATTGATGCGGCATTAATGCCTTCCATCACACTCTTTTGAGGCGGTTCAATAAGACGGTCTATATCCGTTACATGTGCATGCTCGGGTTCGGGTGTGTGAATTTTCTCGGTTCCCGGCATGTCAGGAATTATCGATTGTCTCTTTTTCTCTGCCATCCGTCAGGCATTTCCTTTCTCGATAAAACTCTTAGCAACTTTCTCAAAGCCGAAGCTGTGAGATGCCTTGAAGAGTATTGCATCACCGTCTCTTACATAGTCTTCGAGGCGTCTGCTTACGTCCTCCGTATCCTTACATTTTACTATTTCAAGCTTCATATTTATCATATGTGCGCCTCTGATAAAATCATCGGCATTCTCACCCGTGACAAACACTCTGTCAAAATCATACGAAGCGCAGTCCTTACCTGTTAATTCATGAAGGCCTGAAGCAAAATCGCCGAGTTCGAGCATACCGCCCAAAGCTAATACTTTACGGTGTCCCCTGGCCTTTTTGGAGAAATTGAGAAACGCATTCTCCATTGATTCGGGAGATGCATTATATGCATCGTTCATGATCATATATTTTTTGGTTTCGGTGATCGCGCCTCTTCCATCCATCGCACTTCTGTTGCTGATAACTTCAGCAATCTTCTTCTGTATTTCAGACGAACTTGTGATGCCGGTTATGTATGCACAGAAGATCGCAAAAAGCGCGTTCCTGATGCAGCTCTCTCCGTACATTCCGACGTTGAGAGGCACCTGGAATTCAGACCTCTCATCCATTCTCCTCAGCACAGCGCGGAAAGACATACCGCTGTCTGTCTCCTTAACGTCAGTTGCGGATACGACAAGCGGACAAGGAAGGCCAGCTTCTGAACCCGCCATTATGCCTGCAATGAAATTGTTTATCGGAAGCTCTTTTACGCAGTGATCGAAAAGTCTTCTGTCATCTGCGTTGACGGCAATGATACCGCCGTCCGTAAGTCCTTCGCAGATCTCCATCTTCGCTTTTAAGATGGCTTCCTTGCTTCCCAAAATACCGATATGTGAATAACCGACATTGGTGATGATCGCAATATCAGGTCTTGCTATCTTAGTAAGATAAGAGATCTGTCCTTCGCCTCTCATGCCCATCTCGACAATAATGACTTCGCTGTCTTCAGGTGCAGAGAGAATAGTCTTGCTCATTCCGATCTCGTTGTTGTTATTGGCAACTGTCGAATGAACTTTAAGACCGGTCTTAAGGACTTCGGTGATCATAGTCCTTGTCGATGTCTTTCCGACTGAACCCGTTATCGCGATCACTTTGCATCCGAGCTTGAATCTGTAGTGGTTTGCAAGAAGTCCGAGTGCCTTTACAGTGTCCTCCACAATGATCGCAACGGCACCGGCGGGTACTGCTTCCTCGTCGTTTGTAACAACAGCGCAGGCACCGAGTTCTATTGCCTTTGCAAGGAACTTGTTACCGTCAAAATTCTCGCCCTGCAAAGCGATGAAGAGTTCACCCTCATTTATTGTTCTTGTATCAGTCGATACTCCGTTGACATTTATCGCCGTTGCAAAAACGATGGCATCGGTTTTTGATACCAGTTTTCCTCCGACAGCTTTCTTAACTTCTTCAAGGGTAAACATCATATATTTCTTTCCCGTTCTATTACTGCGTCTCTTGCCTGCTCAAGATCATCAAAATGGATGATCTTATCTGCAAAGATCTGATAGTCTTCATGACCCTTGCCTGCGATAAGAACCGTATCACCTTCCAAAGCCATGTTGACAGCGAGTCTTATAGCTTTGCTTCTGTCAGATTCAATCTCATATTTTCCTTCTGTTTTGGATATGCCGGTAACGATATCCTGAATGATCGCATCAGGTTCTTCGTTTCTCGGATTATCAGATGTGATGACAGTATGATCAGACATTCTGCCTGATACTTCACCCATCTCAAAACGTCTTGTTTTCGCGCGGTTTCCGCCGCATCCGAAAACAGTGATTATCCTGCCTTCGGTATATTCTTTGAGCGTATCAAGAACGCTCTCAAGAGCAGCCGCATTGTGTGCATAATCGACCAGGATGTTTACTCCGAAGTCATTTTCAACAGACTGCATTCTTCCGGGTACACTGATCGTCTCCAGAGCAGTCTTCACTGCTTCGATATCTATTCCTTCAACATATGCTGAACAGATTGCGCAAAGTGCATTATAAACGTTGAACTTGCCGGGCAGGGCTACAAAGATATCACCTTTGTAATATTCAGAATCGAGCTCGAAAACAGTACCAGTGACATGACCTCTTCTTTCAGGTCTTAGATTACGGGCAACAAAATCAGCACTGCCTTCAACGGAATATGTAAAAAGACCAACTTTACCTTTGCAGTAATCTTTTACTCTGTCTGCGATAGCACAGTCTGCATTAAGGATTCCCTTTTCGCAGCTGTCGAAGATCCTGAGCTTGCATGTGATGTAATCTTCCATATCAGGATGCTCATTGGGAGCAATGTGATCTTCATAAAGATTTGTAAATGCAGCGGTGCGGTACTTAAGACCTCTTACTCTGTCGAGCTTTAAAGCCTGTGAAGAGACTTCCATGACAAGATCAGAAGAGCCGTTCTTTACGAGCTTATCCATCATCTCATAGAGCTCTCTTGATTCAGGCGTGGTGTGTGATGAATGGATCTTCTCACCTGCGATGATGTTGCATACGGTTCCGATGAGTCCTGTATTCTTTCCGCTCTTTTCGAGGATCTCTCTTAACATAAAAGCCGTAGTAGTCTTGCCCTTTGTTCCGGTAATACCAAATACGGAAATCTTCTTCTCAGGATGATCGTAGAAATTTGCACTTAAGTCAGCCAGATGCTTATGGGTATCTTCAATCTCGATAACAGCAGTGCTGCCGGATATTGCTTTCAATTCCTCTTCTGGGAAACCTTCTCTTCTGCTGTCCACAGCTATCGCGGAAGCACCCTGCTCAACAGCCTTGGAAGCAAATGCATGGCCGTCTACGGTAAAGCCGCAGACACATACGAAAAGAGAACCGGGAATTACTTTTCTTGAATCAAATTCAACTGAAGTGATCTCTGTATCCAGATCACCGGAAATAAGTTTATATTCAAGTCCGCTCAGAACTTTCCGCAGCTGCATTACTTATACCCTCTTCTGTTTTGTAGCGCGATATTTTTCGCGTATTGACCGACAACTATATTAAATCAAAAAGATCAAATTCTATTGTGGCAAAAAGAATGAAATTAGCGGAGTTGACACAAATATGTTTGTGCGGCAGACCACTATGTATCATCTTCATCATGGTGTTCGGGCGGCAGTGCGTCTGTAACACCGTCTTCTCCTCCGGGCACAGGTGTCGGAGTAGGCGTCGGCTGGGGCTGGCTTACTGTTCCGGTATTCGTCAGGGTTACGTAGATAATGTCACCCGCGTAAACCGTCGAACCTGATGTTACGCTCTGTGCAGTACAGATACCCTCAATGTCACTGTCGCTGTTGATCTTGCAGTTAAGGTTCATCTTAAGGCACGCTTCGATACACTCGATTGCAGACATACCGATCATATTCGGAACTCTGGTAGTGAGCATCTGTTCCTGCGATACACCTTCAGGATAAAGAACAACGACACCGGTCTTATAAAGCGTGTGATAGTAGTCAGGATATGTTCTTGCGACGATGGTATCAGAAGTCATGTCGAGTGTTCCGTAAAGAGTCGAAAGTCCGTTTACGGAGATTCTTGAAGCTGCCTGTGAAGCGGGCATTCCGTCTACCTTCTGAACGTACCACTCCTTCAAAAGTTCATCGTATTCTTCTTCTGTGAATCTTCTCTCAACACCCATGTAAGCGAGTGTTCCCTCAACGATCTTTGCAGCCGTGGAAGCGGCAGAAGATGAACCTACAGAGAAATCTCTCGGTTTGTTGATTACAACGAGAACCGCGATCTTCGGATCGTAAGAGGGTGCATAGCAGGAGAACGAAAGCACGTGTGCGCCTTTAAGTTCACCGACGTCGATCGTGGATGTTGATGTCTTACCTGCGACTGAATATCCGGCGACTTTACCTGCAGAACCTGTACCGTCGGATACAACGCCTTCCATCAGGACTCTGACTCGCTTACATGTATCTTCAGAGAATACTGTACGTACTACTTCAGGCTCGATCTCGTCGATGATGTTTCCTTCAGGATCCGTGATGTATTTAACGATATGCGGAACAAGCAGGTCACCGCCGTTGATGATAGCACAGTAAGAAGTAATGAGCTGTATAGGAGTAACCGTCGAAGACTCGCCGTACGAGAGAACGGCCATATCGACTGCTGTCGGATTTTTATGAAAGATTCCCTTACCTTCAGCAGGAAGATCGATTCCCGTGTAATCATAGAAGCCGAGCATACGAACATAAGAATAGTATTTTGTAATTCCTATTCTGTAAGCAAGCTGTGTAAAGATAGGGTTACATGAGTTGTGGAATGCATCTTCCAGTGTCTCCATGCCATGGTTATAACCCATTGATTTCTGCATCCAGCAGGATATCGTGTGCTGTGACGAAATCGCGATCGGAGCATCATCAAACATTTCGTTTTCATTAGTGAGGTTTTCCTCGAATGCCATGCATGTTGTAAGCGACTTAAATGTAGAACCCGGCTCATATGTGTCGGAAACGCATCTGTTACGCCATGCATTTGCCATAACGTACTGAACGCGGTCTTCAGAACTCATGAAATTCCATGTATCCATATCAGTTCCGTACGGCATGGCATACGGATCGTTCAAGTCGTAATTCGGGAGCGATACCATCGCATAAACGGCACCGGTATATGGATTCATTACGATTGCGCAGACACCGTCGATAGGGTCGAATTTATCGTACGCTTCCTTAGCGGCTTCCTCGGCAATTCTCTGAATACTAATATCGATATTCGTAACGATATTATTTCCATCTGTTACCGGTATCGTAGTGGCATCAGAATACGGCAGGACACCGCCGGTGATTTCATCTGTCTCAGAATATCTGTATCCGTCATAACCTGAAAGGACATCATTGTAATATGCCTCAAGACCATAAAGACCATTAAGGCTGACACCGTCATTTTTCGCATAGCCGATTACCTGGGATGCGAGTGAACCGTAGTTATAATATCTCTGGGGAACCGCTACAAAACCGAATCCCTTGACTTTATTTTCTTTAAGATAAGCTTCAAACTCATCCTTCTTATCCTGGGGGACGTTCTTGATGACGTCGCACCCTGCAACGTCATTTCTCTTATCGTTCTTATCAGTCGGATCCACAGGGATTATCGAATCCATCTTCTCGTATGTTACGCCGAGCATGGAAACACAACTTTGAATGATCTGCTCTCTTGTAAGTTCGGTGGAAGTAACCATCTTAGGAGAACAGATAACAGTATAGTCGTATGTATTTGAAGCAAGAGGAACGAGGTTCGCATCGTAGATCATTCCCCTGCTCGCGCTGTATGTCATGAGCGTCCACTGTTCATCAGCAGCTGCTCTCGCATACTTGTCATAATCTTTTACGGTAGTCTCGTACAGGACATAGATCAGATATATGGAAAACAAAAGAACGATGCCTGTTACAGAACCAACCCAGAACTTAGCCCAGAAAGTAGATCTTCTCTGCTTCAGAGCCTTAGGCTGAACTTCTTTCTGAGGCTGTTCGGGTTTATTCTCCGCCCGTGCTCTGACCTCAGATTCAGTAGGTATTATGGACTTGCCCTTTACAGGCTTTTTGTCATTACTTATCGGGGTGCGCTGCATAGTAATCAGCCAAAGCATCCTTGGAATCGTTCAGTTCATCATCATCGATTCCGTCTGAATTATAGTTAGCTCTTGTACGGAGAGAATCCGTATTCGGAATAGGAAGATTGATTACCTGGTTCTGGTTAGGATCCTGCATTCCGAGCGCGATTGCCTGGGCACGGATAACATCCATGTCCGCAATACCGTTTGCTTCCTCTTCCGCGTTAACGATTTCTCTCTTTAAAGTGTTGATCTGGTCCTTAAGATTTGAGTTGTCTCTTGCAAGTTCAGAGAGCTCAGTCTGAGGATAAAGAAGAAGCATTACGAAGAAACCTAAAAGGATAACAAGACCGATCGATATAATGGTCTCGAAAAATCTTCTTCCGGTTAATCTTCTGGACTTCTTTTTATTCTCGAGCCTCATCTTCTTGTCCTCGTGATCTTTTGCGTACTGAACAGTTCTTTCGTGAACTGCTTCGTAAGATACAACGGGGTTTTCCTCAATGATCAGGGGCTCGTCTTCGATCAGGGTAGCAACGTCAGGTAAGACTTCACCGTTCTTATAGACAAGATTTGTCTTTCCGGCAGACAGCACTTCATTAAGCGCTTCATCGTTTGCGCCCACATCGAAGCTCTTTATTTTTCTTTTCGATGTTACCTTAACTGCCATTACCTTATATACTTACCCTTTGTTTTTATTAGTTGTACTGTTCGTTATCGTTTCTCTCGAATACCCTGAGTTTTGAACTTCTTGCTCTCGGGTTGATATCGATCTCTTCCTGTGTCGGTTCGATAGGCTTTTTGGTCAATACCGTTCCGAGTGACTTCTTGCCGCAGACACACACAGGGAAATCTCTCGGACATGTGCACGGACTTTCTGCCGTTCTGAACGCTTCTTTTACGATCCTGTCTTCGAGCGAATGGAATGAGATGATCGCCATTCTTCCGCCCGGTTTGAGCTTTCTGATTCCGTCCTGAAGAAGTGATTCAAGACCGTCGAGCTCGTGGTTTACTTCGATTCTGATAGCCTGGAAACATCTCTTGGCGGGATGCTGGTCCTCACCTCTTCCGTGACCCGGCATATATTCCTTAATAGCTGCAGCGAGTTCTGTCGTTCTTGAGAAAGGCTTTGTTCTTCTTCTCTCGACGATGCCGTCTGCAATTCTTCCTGCGTGATGCTCTTCACCGTATTCTCTGAAGATCCTCTCGAGATCATCTCTCGAATATCTGTTAACGACTTCAGCAGCTGTGAGCCATTCGTTAGGATCCATTCTCATATCCAAAGGACCGTTCTTCATATATGAGAATCCTCTTTCAGCTGTATCAAGCTGATATGATGAGACACCGAGATCCGCCATAATGCCGTCGACCTTGCCGATCTTAAGACTACGGATAATATCATCGATATCCTTGTAGTCTGATTTAACGGGCATCCAGTCAATGCCTGCAAACGCCTCTCTTCTCTCCATGCATGCTGCAAGAGCTGCATCATCCTTATCTATCGAGACAAGGATTCCCTGCCCCTTCATTCTGCGTGCAATCTCAGCGCTGTGGCTTCCGCCGCCTGCCGTGCAATCGACGTAGATTCCACCGGGTCTGACGTTAAGTGCGTCAACCGTCTGATAGAGCAATACCGGGATGTGGTCAAAATCAGAGACCTTCAACATAATACTTCGTCTCCAATCCTTCTATGCCGCTTAAGTCGTGATCTTCGTTGTCATAGAAATTCTTTGTACATATATCTAATTTACCGTCGTCATTAAAAACGCAGATTTCATCACCCGGTTTAGCACCGATCCTGTCCCAGAGCTCGCTGTTAACGGAAATTCGGCCCTGTGAATCAACGCTGACTTCACAAGCCTCACCAATGATCACTCTCTTGATCTTACGTGCATTGGCATCCATTGTATTGAGCTTTGAAAGCTGGGGCTTTACCACATTCTCAAAATGATCCTTTGAGTAAACGCACAAATAGCCGACATCGAGGCTGTTTGTTACTACAACCTCTGCGCCGAGCAATTCTTTTTGCTTTGAAGGAATAAAGAATCTTCCTTTAGCGTCTACTTTCTTAATGTCTCTCATTCTGAGTCTCTTACAAGCTTGAATTTGCGAGGTTTGGAGGGTATCATTGCTGAAATCAGCCACTTTCCTCCACCATTATGGGAATTTTCTCCCCAAATCACCACACAGTTGTATTTTATTCGTAACATTCTTTTAATGCAAGGGGAATTTTGTAATTTTTCGGAAATTTGTAAAAAAATTTTTCCAGGCCGTTTCAGCCGCGCCCGTTTTTCGAAAATCTCATACAGTTGAGCGGTTTTCTGTATGGATAGCCATGCGATTCCGGAAGCGCTTTGCACCAAATATCCCACGACATTGCCACAGATTCCGTCCGTGACACAAAAGTGGAGGAAATTGTCATAAAAGGACACGATTCAGACCAAAAACGTGTCCTCCCGGTGCACTCCAAGAAAAAAGCGGCTATGAAAGCCGCCTTTAAAGTATTAATTTATTTCCTTATATTCGGGATACGAAGGTATCGCGCCTTTCCGCTGTACGCTTATGGCACTGAAGAGGTTTGCAAAATCCAAACATACCTTGATTACCGGCAGAGGACAATCGGCGAAGTTATCCTTCCCTACACCTGACGATCTGAGCTTCCACAGGAACGAACCTATGAATCCGTCACCCGCACCGGTAGTATCGATCGCATTAACAGCAGGACTGACAGACGAAACGCATCCCGAAGAAGTGTAAGCATCTGCTCCGTCTTTGCCTTTCGTAAGTATCACGAGCTTGACGTTACCCTTAAAAAGAACAGGCAGTGCCTCATCGATCGAAGCGGTTCCTGCAATGAACTCAAGTTCCTCATCTGATAACTTCACTATGTCGCAGTCAGGAATGAATTCCCAAATTACACGCTTCAATTCTTCTTTGTCATCCCAGAGCATGAATCTCAGATTGGGGTCGAAGCTTATCAGCGCGCCCTGCCTTCTTGCTATGGTGACTGCCGCATGGTGCGCATCTCTCATCGGGAAGTCGCCCAGAGACACGCTGCAGAAATGAAGTGCATAGCAGCTATCCAGCATCTCGCCTGTTACCTGTGATGCATCGAAAAGCATGTCGGCAGACGGATTGCGGTAGAACGAATATGTATTCTTGCCTTCTTTGGTCTGGCTTACAAAAGCAAGAGCCGTATTGGCAGCAGATGTATAAGAAACAAAAGAAGTATCTACGCCTGCGTCGTTCAGGGTTCTCGTGATGATGTCACCGAAAGGATCTAATCCAAGCTGCGTGATCATGCGCGACTTGCCGCCGAGTTTTGAAAACGCTCCACATACATTGGCAGGTGCGCCGCCTGCCGCAGGAGAGAATGCACCTACTTCGTAAAACTCACAGCCCTTCTTGTCAGGAATAAAATCGATAAGCGCTTCGCCGATCGCAACAAGGGTGTCATTCAGTCTCAATGCAGTAACAGTTGCCAAAGCACCATTCACTTCGATCTTTACCTGACGGTATTCGGGATAGAATCTTGTCGACATGACATAGCGGCCGTCATTAATATATATTTCTAATGAAGATACATCTGCAATGATGCGGAGCGAATCAAGCGAAGCGAGTTTTATCTTCCGCTCTTTTCTGCCATAACCTTCTCCGTTCGTGAAATGCAGACTGAATACTCCTTCAGACTTATTCCATGTGATCTCCGCACCTGATACTGAAAGCTTAAAGTCCGGCGCAAACTCTGATGCATTGACTTCAAACGGAAGTCCTTCCCAGGCTTCGCCACCGACATTCTTTGTATTCTTCTTCAATGAAGATAATTCGCGGATAGGATTCTGCAATAACACACCGTCACTTCCGACACTTAATTCGCGCGGCAGCGTCAGACAATGCTGCCAGCCAAGTTCAACAGTGGGATTAGAATATGAATCATCACCTATGCCCATCCATCCGATAAGAAGTCTTCTTCCGTCAGGAAGTGCAAAAGTCTGCGGCGCATAAAAATCAAAACCGTAATCAAGTTCTTCAAAACCATCAAGGGCATCGCCGTTAAATGTATAGTATCCGCTTTGAAATATATTCTGAAATCTGAATTCGCCTTGAGGGATTCCCTGCGGACAAAAAGCCAGGAACTTTCTGCCTTCCAATTCAAACATGTCAGGACACTCCCACATGTAGCCCATATCAGGAGCAGTAAGGCAGCCTTTGTATTCAAAGGAATCAATGTCCTTACCTTCATAAAGAAGAACGCATCCTTTATCGTCAACAGTTCTCGCTCCGAGAACCATCTTATAAACACCGTCTTCAAAACTTACTTTGGGGTCTCTGACATGGCATGAACAGAACGAAGGATAATCACTGTTTCTGAGAAGGACTTTTTTAGATGAAATCTCATAACCGTCAGAAGAAGTGACATGTATCACATTCGCACCGCGTCCTTCAAGAACATAATCGTAATCACCGTCTTCCATTACGTTGCCTGTATAGAAGAATTCAACATGATCTCCGAACGTCACGGCAGAACCGGAGAATACTCCGTCCTTGTCTTCAGGAAGGTCGGCATCAAGAACGATGCCTTTGTATTTCCACGAGAGCAGATCGGGACTTACATAGTGGCCCCAACGTCTTGTGCTCTCACCATTGGGAGTGCCAGGCGAATATTGGAAATAAACGTGATAAAAGCCGTCAAAAAAGCACAGTCCGTTCGGGTCGTTCATCCAGCCTTCCGGCGGTTCGATATGAAGATTCTGTCTCCACTTACCCTTCATGACAAATCCTCCTGACGTCAGGTATTCCGCGACATTGAAATATTGAGTATAACCCCGAATGCAAGATAATTGATCAGCATGGCCGTGCCTCCGTAACTGATAAATGGAAGCGGGATGCCCGTGATGGGAAGAAGTCCTACTGCCATGCCCATGTTTTCGATGTAATGGAATGCGAAATATCCGGTAAATCCCGTCAGCATGTACGAAGCAGATTTGGAAGGAACCTTGGCCGCAACGTAAAGGCATCTGCACAGGAAGAAGAACGCAAGGATAATGACGGCTGTCGTGCCGATGAATCCCATGTGTTCTGATATGGCTGCGAAAATAAAGTCGCTCTCCTTAACCGGAACGCTCGTAAGGATTCCCGTGTGGTTTCCGGTAAGACCGCCGGATGCGATGGCAGCTTTAGACTGCATCAGGTTATACTCCGAACGCGGGTCTGATCCCTGGAAAACGAGTGACAGAATTCTGTCCTTCTGATAGGGCTTTAAGTAGAAGAACCATACCGCAGGAACAACGATAACGATGATGGATGAGAACGCAAGAAGGAAGTATCTGTATCTTACGCCCCATGTAAACAGCATGCATACGAATGTAAATACGATAACCATCGCCGTACCGAAGTCAGGCTGGGCAAGGATGAGGAGCATCGGTGGCGCATAAACTGCAGCCATGATGCCGAAGCCTTTAAGGAGTGTATATTCCTTGTTGTGCATCGACTCGAAAATATCAGCCGCCATCATGATGAGTCCGAGCTTGGCAAGCTCAGAAGGCTGGAAGTTACCGATGATAGGAAGATTGAGCCACGAGTCAGCACCCCAGGATGCAGCCAATGAATAACCGTCGATAGGTACAAGGATCAAAAGAAAAAGCGAAGCCGCATATAAGATTCGTCCGACGATCTTAAGCAGATGTTCATCAAGCAAACTGATGACGAGAGCGCCGACGATACCGCCTACTGTGGCAACTATCTGTCTGTAGTAGTTACCGGGATATGCGGCATAACCTTTTGAAAGAACTTTCTGAAGAACATAAAGGCCGATTATCGTCATTGCCAGCACGGGCACGACAAGATAATAGTCGACGGTCTTAAGACCGTCTTTCCCGCGAAGTCTAACAACGCCGGAACCAGCCTTATCCATTATTACTTCTTACCTTCTCCTGATGTCTCTTCTGCAAAGAGCTTCTTGGGGAAACCCTTCTTCTCGAATCTCTTGGTTCTTGCATATGCAATATAAATGAGGGCAGCAATGACAAAGATCAAAGAGAGAAGCTGTGAGATTCTGATGCTCGTATGACCGATATAAAGAGAATCCGTTCTCATGCCTTCGATAAAGAATCTTGCTGTTCCGTAAAGTGCGAAATATGCGCATGAAGTCTCGAAAGGGATCTTCGAACGCTTTCTGATATAAAGCAGGATAAAGAAGATAGCGAGATCTGCGAGTGACTCATATAAAAATGTCGGATGAACGGGCATTGTTGATACGAGATTCGGGCATTCTGTCTCAAGGTAGCTCTGGATTGTAGAACTTGTCATACCCCAGGGAAGCGTTGTTGTAGTACCGAAGCACTCCTGATTAAAGAAGTTGCCCCATCTTCCGATAGCCTGACCCAGAGGCAGATAAACAACGCAGTAATCAGCGAGTTCCATGAAAGGGATCTTTCTGACACGGCACATAACGATGCCGCCGATGAATACGAGGATGACACCGCCGTAAATTGCAAGTCCGCCGGATCTTAAGTCAAAGATGGCCTTTAAGTTCTTGCCATAGTAATCCCAGTTGCATGCGACGAAATAAGCTCTTGCGCCGATGATCGCACAGGGAATGATCATAAGGATCGTATCGTAAACAAGTCCCTCAGGAAACTTCAGGCTCTTGGCCTGCTTAACAGCCAGGATAACGCTCAACACAAGCGCAGCAGCTATCAGGAGACCGTACCAGTAAACCTCAATGCTTCCGATGGTAAATGCAACCGGATTAACATTCAGTGTCCATCCCAGTCCCGGGAACTTAACATCAACGTAATTTATCATGTTTCCTTATCCTCCCTGCCCTTTTAATAAGGGTCAGTAAATCCCTGATATATTACCACAAAACGAAGTATATAACTTTCGGCACTTCTTTTTTGCGGTTTAAGTGTGGTTTTTTATGTATTCCAAAGCCTGTTCCTTATTAAGGTTTACGGCATTTATAAGCTCTTCCTTGGAAGTCATCTTCGACTCGGGCCTTAAGAAGTGCATGAGACCGATCTCAAGATCAGCACCGTAGATATCTTCGTCAAAGTCGAAAATAAATGTCTCGACAACATCGTTTACGGCATCTTCCAGCGTTGGTCTTCTGCCGATATTGGTTACGCCGTAAAGAGTTCTTTTTCCCAAACTGACGCGCGATACGTATACGCCTCTTCTTACGACAAACTTATCTTCAGGCACGATGATGTTGGCTGTCGGGAATCCCATCTGCCTGCCCATCTGCTTACCCTGAACACATCTGCCGGAATAAACGTAATCTCTTCCGCCGCACAGGTCTCTTGCAATATCGGCATCACCTTCAGAGAGCGCATCCCTGAGCCATGTCGTAGATATCTTTTTGTCCGTGCCTTCAAGCAGATGATCCTTAACAACGATAACTCTTATATTGTTTTCCTTTGCAAATGCTTTTATCATGGCAACATCGCCTTTTGCGTCTTTGCCGAATCTGTAATCCTCGCCCATGATGAGCGTATCGGCAATACAACGGTAAAGCAGGATGTTTCTTAAGTAATCTTCCGGCTCCATGTCCTTAACTTCATCAAAATCCAATACCAGAAGCTCGTCAGCACCTGTCTGACTTACAAGCTTTAATCTTTCGGCCGGAGTATAAAGCGTCTTGCCGTCCTGCTTGAAAAGATTCCTGAACGTCTGGACAGTTGAAGTAAGCCCGTCTCTTTCAGCTACTGAAACAGCTTTTTTGATTATGTCGAGGTGGCCCATATGAAGGCCGTCGAACATGCCGAGCGCCAAAACTCTTCCCTTTGTTCCAAGAGGCAGATCATTAAGACTGTATGTATTGCACACTTTAATCATGAGCGTAAAGCCTCTCTATTCTCATTACCAATTCACCTTTTTCGACTGCAGGGAAAACAACGGCGATAAGTTTATCTTCAGATGTTGCCCTGTAGTAGATTCGTTCTTCACCTTCGGTCTTCACATCAAAAGGGAAAGCGATTTTTCTGCCAAACTTGATGTCCTTAGTCTGCTTTGCATCAAGCTTTATCTCAGGCAGGAAAGTAATCGTCTCAGAAGCATCTCGCACAAATGAGAAATCACCTGCTTCGGCCATCTTCTGAAGTTCATCGGGAGTAAATGCATCCTTTACGCTGAACTGACCGTTAATGGTCCTTCTCAAAGATTCTGCATAAGCTCCGTAACCTGTGATGTCACCCAAGTCAGAGCAGATCGTTCTTATGTATGTTCCCTTTGAGCACAGACAGTCGAAATCAACTGCAAGTCCTTTTTCCGGCACTTCTATGTTTGTTATATCAAGCGAATAGATCGTTACGGGCGCAGGCTTCAGATCAGGCAGCTCGCCTTTTCTTGCAAGTTCATAAGCCTTTTTGCCGTCTATCTTTTTCGCTGAATACGCAGGCGGAAGCTGCTCTTTTATGGCCTTGACTTTTAAGAATGCATCACGTACCGTTTTGTAATCAGTACGGGAGAGTTCATCAAGATCAGATTCAGTCGGATAGTTCTCGGAAATGAATTCTCCCGTCTTGTCCATTGAATCTGTTCTCGCACCGAAAATGCATCTGCAGGAATAACCTTTGTCAAAGCCTTCGCAGAATCTTAAGAACTTTAAGCCCTTGCCGACAAACACAGGAAGAAGACCCGTCGCAAACGGATCGAGCGTTCCAAGGTGTCCGACTTTTCTGGTGCCGAGAAGACCGCCGACGAAACGGTCGGTCTTAAATGAAGTCCATCCTTCAGGCTTATCTACAAGGATGAATCCGTCCTGAATCATAAAGCGTCCTGAACCTTGCTCACGATTTCTTCGGCAAGCTTGTAAATTTCAATATTCTTTGCAGTAAAACCTGCAGCTCTCAAATGACCGCCTCCGCCGTAGATCTCGGCAAATTTGGAACAGTCAAAATAATCCTGTGATCTGATGTTGCCTCTGATCTCGCCGCTTTCAAGTTCTCTCAAGACAATGGCAAGTTCAACGCCGTCAATGTCACGCATTGCGGATACAACATCATCAACACCATCTGGTCCGGCATTATATTCAACGAACTGTGAATAAGGAACCACAGTCATTGCGAATTTATCATCATAATAGAATTGAACTTCCGATCTTGCCTTTGCGGACAAACGGAATTTCTGCTTAGTCTTTCTGTCGAAAAGGTTATAGCAGACTTCTGAGATATCTCCGCCGAGTTCAATGAGAAGCCCTGCGGTTTCAAGCGTCTCGGGACGCGTATTTTTAAATGTGAATCTTCCGGTATCCGTAACGATTCCGGCAAGTACTGCCTTAGCAGCATTGGAAGTAATAATGTCCTTCATTTCCTTTCCGGTAATGGCAGAGATCTGCTCTGCTACATAGAAGACCATCTCACTTGCAGATGAAGCATCGGGATCGATCCAGAGATTATCGGATCTTAAAGTTACCGAAGCATGGTGGTCGATGACGATCTTAGCTTCAACTGAATCAAATATCTCACCGCATATTCCCATTCTTGAAGATTCGGAAATATCAGTCGCGATTACAGCACCGATCTTCTTGCCTGCAAGAGTTCCTGATGTTGTGAATTCTTCTGCAAGATGCGTATTACCGTCGGGACGGAAAAACAGATCTTCGATCCCTAAGAACTTCATGTTCTCAGGCAAAGCTTCAGGAATGGCAACATAAGCAGAAACTCCAAAACTTCTGATCATGGAGCAGATTCCCGATGCCGATCCTACACAGTCTCCGTCAACGCTCCTGTGAAGAAAGACCAGTATTACCTCGTCATTCTGTTTGGCTTTTTCAATAACGCTTAAGATGTTTTTCGCGCTTCTTGCGCTGCCTTCTTTATAGCGTTCTCTCATTACGAATCTCCGTTCTAATCTTCCTGGTAAAAAGGAGTGGCAAAGAAGCAGTTACGCTTCTTCGCCACCTTCTTCCTTAGTTCCGTTTTTCTCTTCTCGTGCAAGACGTCTTGCTTCGTCTTCCTTGATCGTCTTATCGATCAAAGCCTCCATCCTGAGGGCATTGTTAAGAGTGTTATCAAGTTTGAAGCTGAGCTCGGGAGCGACTCTTAAGTTTATCTCCTGTACGGTCTCGTAGCGGATAAAACCTTTTGCATGCTCTATGGCTTCCATAGCTTCTTTTTGTGTTTTCTCATCGCCGTATACGGAGATGAACACTGTCGCATGAGATAAGTCGCGGCTCATCTTGACAGACGTAACAGACGTCAGCAAAGGAACTCTGGGATCCTTTAACTTTGTCGAGATTATTGTCGAGATGATCTTCTGGATCTCATCTCCGACTATCTCAGGTCTTCTGTTTTTCATATCAGTCCCTCTTAACTTCGACGTTGCCGAATGCCTCGATAACGTCGCCGATCTTAATGTCGTTATACTTCTCGACTGTAAGACCGCACTCGTGTCCGGATACTACTTCTTTTACAGAATCCTTCTCGTGCTGCAATGAACCGAGAACACCTGTATAAACAACGACGTCGTCTCTGATGACTCTGACGTTGGAAGATCTAAGGATCTTACCATCAGTAACATAGCATCCGCCGATAGTACCAATGCCGCTGACCTTGAAGAGCTGTCTGACTTCTGCATGACCCCAGACAACTTCCTCGATCTTAGGTGCGAGCATACCCTTCATAGCGTTCTCGACATCTTCGATAGCGTTATAGATAACGCTGTAGAGTCTGATGTCTACGCCTGTTTCCTTAGCCTTATCAATGATCATCTGTGAAGGTCTTACGTTGAAGCCGATGATGATAGCGTTGGATACGTCAGCAAGAACGATATCGGACTCGTTGATCGCACCGACTGCGCCGTGGATGACATTGATCTTAACTTCTTCGTTTGTGAGCTTCTCCAAAGACTGCTGAACGGCTTCGACAGAACCCTGGACATCAGCCTTGATGATGATGTTAAGGTCCTTAACGTCGCCTGCTGCCATCTGGGCTGCAAGTGTATCGAGGCTCATCTTGGATGATCTGTGGAGCTGCTCTTCTCTCTGCTTGATCTTACGCTTTTCAACGAGCTGTCTTGCTGTCTTATCATCGTCTACTGCAAAGAGGATCTCACCTGCCTGAGGAACCTCAGGAAGACCTAAGATCTCAACAGGGATAGAAGGACCAGCCTTCTTGATAGGAGTACCCTTATCATCGTACATAGCTCTTACGTTACCGAGGATAGGTCCGCATACAACAGTATCGCCCTGTCTCAAAGTACCGCGCTGGATGAGAACTGATGCAACAGCACCTCTGTTCTTATCGAGCTTAGCCTCGATAACGGCACCCTTAGCCTGACCCTTGGGATCTGCCTTGAGTTCCATGACATCAGCTGTAAGGAGAACATTCTCGAGAAGGTCATCAATACCTGTACCCTGCTTAGCGGAAATAGGTACCATGATCGTCTGGCCGCCCCACTCTTCACAAATGAGACCATACTGTGTAAGTTCCTGCTTAACTCTGTCAGGATTTGCACCCGGCTTATCGATCTTGTTGATCGCAACGATGATCTCTGTATTAGCAGCCTTGGCGTGGTTGATAGCTTCGATCGTCTGAGGCATTACACCGTCGTCTGCAGCTACAACGAGGATAGCGATATCGGTGAACTGTGCACCTCTTGCTCTCATCGTGGTGAACGCTTCGTGACCAGGGGTGTCGAGGAATGTGATCTGACGTCCCTTGAGTCTTACGGTGTAAGCACCGATCTTCTGTGTGATACCGCCGGCTTCGCCTTCGGTTACGTTGGAAGATCTGATCTTATCGAGGAGTGATGTCTTACCATGGTCAACGTGACCCATAACAACGACGACCGGAGGTCTTGTCTCGAGGTTCTCCGGATTATCCTCATCGTTGAAAAGGATATCTTCCTCTGTCTTCTCCTCAAGAAGTTCTGCATTGATTCCGAAGCTGTCAGCAACAAGGCATGCCGTATCGAAATCGAGTTCCTGGTTGATAGTAGCCATAACGCCGAGCTTCATCAAAGCCATGATGATGTCGGAACTCTTCTTGCCGATACCTTCAGCAAATTCCTTAACTGTGATGAATGCAGGGATCTTGATCTCAGTGATTACCTGCTCAACAACAGCCTGCTGTGCTTCCTGCTTCTTTTTCTTCTTTCTGAATGAGAAATCGTCGTAATCACCGTCGCTGTTAACACGTCCTGTGAACTGTGATGTACGGGACTGCTTTCTCTTATCGATGTTAGCGTTCTTCTCGCCGTCTCTTCTGTCGGCATTGTTATGCTTCTTGTCGAAAGCACTCTTCTCAGCATAAGAAGATCTGCTCTTCTTTGCGTCTTCGATGGGAGCTTCTGCTCTCGGCTTGGGTGCTCTCTTGAACTGCGGACGTGAACCGTCTTCGTCCTTATCCTTATCAAAGCCTGCGCCGCCGCCCTGCTTCTGGAATCCGCCGCCTCTGTTGTTCTGGTATCCGCCGGAACCGCCGCTTCTCATCGGGCTCTTCTTATCTCTTCCGGAATATGTGATAACAGTTGAACTTCTGATCGTCTCGCCTCTTGCGGGAACGTCAGGAAGTGAGATAACTGCAGAAGAAAGTCTGGGCTTTGCAGGCTCAGGCTTAACTTCAGGCTTCTTTTCTTCCTTTACAGGTTCAGCCTTAACTTCAGGCTTCTTCTCTTCTTTAGCTTCTTCCTTGACTTCAGCCTTAACTTCAGCCTTTGCTTCAGGCTTTTCTTCGGGCTTTACTTCAGGTTCCTTCTTTTCAGGTTCCTCAGCCTTCTTTTCAGCCTTGGGAGCAACAGCCTTTGTTGTCTTCTTGGCAGGCTTTTCTTCTGCCTTATCTTCAGAAGCTGCCTTTTTGGTTGTCTTCTTTGCAGGTTTTTCTTCAGCCGTATCTTCAGAAGCTGCTGCCTTCTTTGCTGCAGTCTTCTTTGCAGGCTTCTCTTCTGCCTTATCTTCGGAAGCAGCCTTTTTGGTTGTCTTCTTTGCGGGCTTTTCTTCAGCCGCCTCTTCAGAAGCTGCTGCCTTCTTTGCTGCAGTCTTCTTTGCAGGCTTCTCTTCTGCTGCCTCTACGGGAGCAGGTGCAGGTGCCGCAACTTCAACCTTTACTTCTTCTGCAGGAGCTTCAGGTGCATCTTCAGTCTTTTTCTTATGTACACGGCCAAGTCTCATCTTCTTGGTGCCGGATACGCCTCCGGCAGTCAGGCCGCTCTTCTTGTTCTCATTATCTTCACTCATCAAGTATCTTCCTCCTCGTTGATATTCTCGAGTATGGCGGAAATCCCTTCCGCAAAGCTTTTGTCCGTAATAGCCGCAACTGTTCTGTTTGGCTTGCCTAATGCATCTCCTAATTCATCTGATGTCGCAAAACTGAAGCAGGCAATCTCTTTATCACTTGTCATGTTCTTCAGTATCTTATCGAGAGAGTTCCTTGAAATGTCACGGGTTATTATCAGCAGCTCGACATTGCCCGAACGGATCGCTCCTTTTACCGCATCGCTTCCCGATACGATTTTTCCGGCGCGGGCTGCAAGCCCTATCATTCCAAATGCTCTTTCCTTTTCAGTCATCAGTTCTCTTCGATTCTTTCCAAAAGTGATTTTGCAAGGGCCTTTATCTCTTCATCTGTCAAAGGCTTCTTAAGTCCCTTGGAAAGCTTTGCTGCCTTCTTAAGCTCAGCAGTTATGCATTCTTCCCTGGGACAGAGATATGCTCCTCTCCCGGAAAGCTTTCCGGTGGGATCGAACATAACCTCTCCTTCGGGAGTCATGACAATACGCAGGAGATCACTTTTATCTCTTACGGTTCTGCATGATACACAACTTCTTTGCGGCTTTTTCTTCATAACATTAACGCTCTGCAGGATTATTCCTCTTTGCCGGCTTCATCATCAACAACAGTGAAGTCATCGATAAGTGCCTTGGATGCTTCTACGCTCTCGTCAGACTCTTTCTTGATATCGATCTTGAAACCTGTAAGTCTTGCAGCGAGACGTACGTTCTGGCCGCTCTTACCGATTGCAAGAGAGAACTGCTGGTCGGGTACGATAACCTTAGCGTATCTCTCGACTTCTCCGTTCTCGTTTGTTGTGATCTCTGTATCAACTCTTGAAACCTTTGCAGGCTGGAGAGCTTCACTGATGAAGAGAGCAGGATCTTCCTTCCAGTCAACGATGTCGATCTTCTCTTCAGCAAGCTCGTTCATGATCTGCTGGACTCTCTGGCCTCTCTGGCCAACGCAGGAACCCTTTGCATCGATATCGGGATCTTTTGAGTAAACAGCGATCTTTGTTCTGGAACCTGCTTCTCTTGCAACTGATCTGATAACAACGTCGCCTGCCTTGATCTCAGGTACTTCAAGCTCGAAAAGCTTTGTTACGAGTCTTGCATCTGTTCTTGAAAGAACAACTGAAGGTCTGCCGTTTGCTTCCTCAACGCCCATTACGAGGAACTTCATGATCCTGTCCTGATCGTAATGCTCGTTTCTGTTGTTTCTGATCTGGCCGTCGTGCTTAACGATAGCTTCAGCACGGCCGATATTTACATATACGTTTCTAGCGTCCTTACGAACGATGGTGCCGGAAGTGATCTCGCCGATCTTGCCGGAGAATTCCTTCTCGATCTTCATGCTCTCAGCATCTCTGAGCTTCTGGTTGATGGCATTCTTTGCAGCACTTGCAGCAAGGCGTCCCAAGTCTTCAACGTCGATACCGATCTCGATCTCGTCTCCGACTTCAACATCCTCATAACCAAGCTCCTTAGCAGCTTCGATGGAAATCTCGTTTGCCTCATCTACTACATCGTCAACAACTTCAGCGAGCTTATATACATAGATCTCGCCTGACTCTCTGTCGATCTCGGCGCTTACGGACTTGATATCCTGCTTGTTGCCGCCGAACTCACGTCTGTATGCAGCTACAAGACCGCTCTCGATCGCCTGGAATACTTCTTCCTCGTCGATGTCTCTTTCCTCTGCGAGGAGCTTAACGAGACTGACTATTGTATCCTTAGGTTCCTCTTCATTCTTCTTTCTGGGCATTTTATATTTCCTCCTGCTTAAAATTCTATGTGACGTACGGCCTTAGCAATCTCCTCTAATGCGAGGGTCAGCTCTTCTCCGTTATCAAACACAAATGTTGCCTTATCACCTTCTGCGCCTTTGATGACCGCAGTAAAGTTCTTCTTGCCTTCCAAAGGCTTATAGAGAGTAACGTCTGCTTTCTCTCCACTGTATCTGTTGTAGTCCTTTTCCGTCTCCAGAGGTCTTGTAAGTCCGGGAGAGGATACTTCAAAGAAATCAGGGTCGATTGAAGCTGAAGCATCGATGACGGGATCTACCGCACGGCTTACAGTCTCGCAGTCATCGATTCCGATGCCGCCCTTTTTGTCGATGTAAAGCGTCAGGACCATTCCCCTGGCTTCTTTAACATAAGAACAGTCAACAAGGTCAAAACCGAGTCCGGCTACGACAGGTTCAGCGAGTTCAAACGCTTCCTGTGCCACCTTAGATCTTTTAGCCAATTTATTTCTCCTTTTACAACAAAAAACGGACACGCAAAACGCTGTCCGTTCGATAAAAACTCTTTTATGAACTCGGTAATTTTACCATATTAGAAAAAATAACGCAAACCGAAAAATGTTCCTGATTTTTTACATTTTAATATTCATTTCAGGTGTCAATTATACTAAAATAAACATATCCAAATATCCAATGGAAATATGATCCCCAAAGGAGACATTTTATGATTAAACTTATTGCAGGACCTAAGGGCACGGGCAAGACAGCAAAGCTCGTCGATGACATTAACGCAGTTGCAGCTACAGACAGTAACGTAGTATGCCTCGAACGCGGTAACAGATTAGACCAGCTTCTCAAGCCCACAGTTCGTCTTGTAAATATGAAGGAATACCCCATCGAAGGTTTTGACCAGGTTCTCGCTTTCATCTGCGGTATCTGCTCCAAAGATTACGACTTAACACATATCTATGTTGACGCGATCTGCAAAGTTGCCAACAACTACGATCCCGAAGGCCTCGGCGCATTCCTTTTGAAGCTTGACGCATTCTTGAAGGACACACCTGTTACAGCTACTATCCTTTACAGTGGCGAGATCGACAGCCTTCCTGAAGAAGCAAGAAAGTTTGCCTGATCTACAATTTAATACCGTAAAACTTCCCGGGTCTGTTAAAGCAGGCCCGGGGTTTTTAATAAACAATCCATCAGGAGGGAAAAAATTATGGGTTTAATTTCAGAATTCAAGGAATTCGCACTCAAGGGCAATGTAGTTGATATGGCTATCGGTGTTATCGTCGGTGCTGCATTCAAGGATATCGTTACTTCTTTTACAGACAGTTTCATTAATCCTTTGATCGCTTCTGTCGGCGGAACTGAGATTGCAGGATCTATCAGGCTTCCCTGGGTTGACTATACAGGTCTCACTCTTGAAGAGATCCAGAGCCTTTCACTTAACTATGGTGCATTCATAACAGCCATCATCAATTTCCTTATCATGGCTATCATCCTTTTCATTATGCTTAAGGCTATCAATACCCTTAAGAGCGGTATTGGCAAGAAACTTAAGAAGGGCAAGAAAGAAGAACCCGCACCTGCACCTGAGCCGTCCGAAGAAGTTAAGCTCCTCACAGAGATCAGAGACTCCCTCAAGGCACAGACAGCAAAAAAATAACATCAGGTTATTTAACTTAAAGATTAAAGGGCATCTCATCCGAGGTGCCCTTTTTGATGCTCAGTTATTCAGTTTTTACTCCAGCATACCGATCGCTTCGTAAAAGTCTGCCGCCCTGTCAGTCCGGATGAGGATAAGCACCCTTTCCATGTAATGCTTCGCCCTGAATCTTGACGGAACGAGATTCTGATATTCGCTGACGCCTTTTTTCTTGATGGTGAGCTTTCTCTTGCTCTCTGCAGTATGTGTCTCAAGATCTCTTTGTCTCTTACGGATCATGTATTCCTCTTCACCAAGTTGTTCGTTAAGCCTGTCTCTTTTGCGGCTGGCATGAATACCGCCAAAGATCAGAATACCTACAGCAGCAGCTATAGCAATAAAAAATGAGGCGAGAAATCCGTCCTCATTATCATTTCCGGCACTGATAATGATGCCTACGATATAAATAACGTTAAGAGCAAGGTATGCGAAAATGAAAAACGGCCAGAAAAATCTGAACATGGAATAACGTCTGCCTGATAAGACAACAGGTTTCTTAAGCGCTGTCTGATTATCGTTAATCTCCCTCTGAAGTCTCTCGATAGCCGAATACTCATCCCTGAGTTTTTCAGCAAGTGCAATGCTCTCTTCTTTGCTCATCTGTGGACGTGCCTGTTCAGATACCACAGTTTCATTGCCGGTTTCAGCTACAGCAAAAGCTTCCTTATTTGCCTGCCTGTCGATTGGTTGTCCGCACAAGAAACAAAACACATCATCTTCTTTGAGCTGTGCCCCGCATTTTCTGCAATAAGCCATATAAATCTCCCCCCCCCTGTAATCTATTCCGGAATGAATTCCACAACATTCACGGTAATAAAATAAGTTATACCAACGAAAACGGTCGGGATTTGTAAATTCGATCCCGGCCGTTTATGGATTTATTTAAGATTGCGGATCAATCCTTCTTCTTCTTTTTGCCCTTATCCTTTTTCTTCTTTTTCTTGCTCTTCTTCAGCTCTTTGTTTGCATCATCAGAAATGTCTTTTGCTTTCTCTGACTTTTTCGGGCCTGACTTAAGAGATTCAATACCTGAAAGTGCAAGATCGATCGTGTCTTTGTTTACGGAGTAGTAAGCAAATCTTCCCTTGCGTTTCACATTCACAAGACCTGCTTCAGTAAGGCATGACATGTGATGTGACAAAGTCGGCTGCGTGAAATCGAATTCGGAGAGAATGTCCTTTGCCGTAAGCTCGCCTTTCGAAGCAATCAGGGACAGGATCTTAAACCTGACACTTTCTGACAGTACACTTAATACTTCGATAAGCTGTTCTTCGATCTCAGCCATAAGATTTATCAGGCAATGAGCTGATCCTTGAGAGCCTCTTCGAACTCACCGAGATTTGCACAGGCGATGATCTCAGCATTGTCTTCCAGGAGGATCTCGTCTTCGCCTCTTACGAGAACTGTCATCGGAACACCCATCTTGCGGAGAAGAATGAGCTGGTATTCCTTGGATGTCTCAGAGGAGAGATATTTGCAAAGGAGTCTTAATACCTGCTTTGCGTCTTCGAGATAGATTCCGGAAAGCTTCATGAGATGGTCGATTACGTACATTGCGAAAACATCGTTGAAATCAAGAAGATCCTTCATAGGGAAAACAGATGTGAAAGCAGTAAGTGACATTCTGCCGACGATCTCGAGATCCTTGAAATCCTGCATGGGGATCTTGAAGCTCTCTACGTTAGCAGAGAAAAGTTCCTGCATCTGGTCAACGGAAAGCTCGCTCTTGAGATCCTTGATACGTGCAATTCTTGCAGTGATCTTCTCTTCGGGGAAGAATGTAGCCTGTCCGATCTCCGTTGCCTTGTGAATAAACCAGCTCTCGGGAATCAGGCCCTGACGCTTCCAGCGGTAGAGCGTACCATAAGAGATTCCTTCCTTAGCAAGCAGATCTTTCTTTGAAATAAGTCTGTCGTCCATAAAACCATTTCCCCTCTTTTCTTATCTTGATATCCCGATTGTAGAATAACAATGTTACAACCATGAGACATCAGGATAAAAAGAAGGCAACAAATAACCCCCGCCATAGCGGCAGGGGTTAGTTTTATACCATTGTTACAATCCGGACGATCAGGTGCCAACGCTTACTGAACCGGCGATCTCTCTCAAACTATTCAGAACGTTACTTCTGATCTCAGCGGGAAGAGCAACTCCGATAACGATAAGTGCAATAAGAGCGATGATTATTGCAATGATGTAATAAGCAAGGATTGCCTTCTCGAAGTTCTTAACATTTCTGTTGCGTCCTGCAATTGAAAGGAAAATAGTAACGATAAACCCGATAAACGGAATAGCGCTTAAGAATGCGAGCCAGAAATACTTGGATGTGGATACAGGTCTGTACTGCGGAGGGCATGCATCGATAAGTGCCTGCTGTGCAGCTCTCTTCTGTCTCTTCTTCTCAAGTCTTGCATCTGCCTTCTCCTGGGCAGCTTTTGCCTTCTCTGCTTCCTTATCTGCTGCAGCCTGCTTCTTGGCAGCCTCTTTGGCAGCCTGCTCCTCTGCCTTCTTGGCAGCCTTAGCAGCTGCATCAGCTTCTTTAGCTGCCTCTTTTGCAACTTCTTTACCTGCTGCGGAAGCTGTCACTGCAGCCGTTGCAACTGCTGCGCCTGTATCTTTAGCCTTTTTCGCTACTTCTTCAACAGCCTTTTCTTCAGCTGCTTCTACAACAGCAGCTTCTTCCTTAACAACCTCTTCAGCTGCTTCTGAAGCTTCAGAGATCTCAGGTTCCATCTTATCATTCAAATCGTCTGCCATATGAGAGCTCCCTTCTTGTCATAATAAATTGAGTATATCACAAAACACCCTGCTTGTTTACTTTACATACCAGCGGTGTCTTCGTCTGTAAGTCCTGATTACTCTTACGATACCATCGCATATCGCAACCGATCCTACGATGATCATATAAACTTTCAGGGTGTTTTCAGGCGCAAAGAGGATGTAGATTCCGCTGACTGCCCAAACCGCACTTAGGATTATCATGATGACCGCATATTTTCTGTTGTGTGTCTTTTTCGCTTTGGCCATTCCGTTATAGGCTGCTGCGAAAAGCAGAGCCGCAAAGATACCACTCGCCATTACAAAAAGCGCGCCTTCCTTTACAAACGTAATTACAGTAGTTGCAAGCAGCGCAAAGGAAACCGTAGCATCTACAAGATGCGGCTGGAAATTCCAATTGTCTTTCTTCATTTTCTTTATGGTGAGAACGATTGAAATGACCGTAGCAGTAACCAAAAGAATGCTTACAAATACGAAAAGAAAATCTTCAGGAATAAGAAATCCAATGGAACCTGCAAGTATCATTGCAAGACCTTTAGCAAGGTCTGATCTTCTGAACTGTCTTACTACTCCTGATTTATTAAGCTTCTTGCCTTCCCCGTCTAAGAACATCTGATCCGGAAGCGAAGCAGCCGCAAGTCTGAAACCTTCATCGTCACCTAATACAACTTTAAGGATTCTCTCCCATCCTTTGGTACCCTGGGCAGTGAATTCTTCAATAGTCTGAGTTCCATCTTCACTCATGGAATCAAAGAAGGCATTGATGAATCTTCTTCTCTCGTTAATGTCAACGGAATAAATCCACTTATCGATGCCCATATTGATCCTTTCAGCCAAAGGATCCAGACCGTCAGCTGATAAAAGAAGATCACCATGGTCGATCCCCCAGGAGCAGAGTTCATGCTGCTCGGCCATCTGCTTGTCGCTTTTGATGATGTAACTGTCATCTATTTCAGGTGCAAATAAACTTCCGACAACGGAAAACTCAGGAACGATCCTCGTTGTCTTGGGATTTGCTCTCTTTATGAGATCTTCTTTTAAAACTTCCGGACAGAATCCCGGACCGTCATTGGAATAAATATGTTCAACTCTGTCGAAAAGATCATCGGGCAACACAGCTGCGGCGTAAACAGCGAGATTACCGCCTTTTGAATGACCTCCGACAAGTACGGTATCAAAAGATCTAAGAGCATTGCGGAGATAATCTTCTGCCATGGTCTGTGAAGAAGTCAGCATAAAGCTTGTCATGAAATCTTCTTTCCATCCGGCAATCGTACTGTCTGTACCTCTGTAAGCCACAAAGGCCCAGCCGCCTTTCTTTTCTGGTGAGAAAGTCATTGCGGAAAACTGTATCGAGTCTTCTTCGTTGAGGATATCCGTGAAGGATGAGATATAAAGGTCTCCGAATCTTTTAGAATTGGCGGCAACCTTTACGAGCGCGGTAAAACGCTCGCTGTCATCGGGTGCCATTTTCCTGATCGAAAAACCGAGATTGGTAAGCGACATGACTGCTTCCCTGAGCGTCATCACGCCGTCTTCTTCGTTGATCTCGGGAATGTCTTTAAGGTCGAGATAAGATAACTGACAGAGCACGATGTTATCGACTCTTGAAAAGGGCCTGCCTTCAAAGCCGGTACCGCCTACCCAGCGGACATAATCAGTTATGTTATCCATACATTAAGATTATCTGTTTTCTATTGAATAGTAAACAACTCCGTCTTCAAGTCCGCCCTGCTTAAGGATTCCCATCTCTTCTACGGTAACGCACTGGAAACCTGCATCAACAAGCGCGGGAACGATCCTTGCCGTAGCATCGGCAGTAGATTCATAGAGGTCATGCATAAGGACTATGTCGCCGTCTTTTACTTTGCCTACTATTGCATTGTATACCTTATCCGCATTTCTGCTTTCCCAGTCACGAGAATCGACACTCCACAAGATGATCGGACATCCGCATACTTCTTTAAGCGTATCATCCCATCTGCCTTCAGGAGGTCTTAAACATGTGGAGGGCTTACCTGTAATCCTGATAAGCTCGTCATCTGTTCCCTTAAGAACATCCAGCTGGCCTTCTCCGTCAAGATCGGTAAGTCTGTTATGGCTGTATGTGTGGTTGCCCTGCTCACAGCCAAGCTCATATTCACGGATGGCTGCTTCCTCATTCCAGGAGATCCTGTCTCCTACGATGAAGAATGTGCACTTCTGTCCGTATTCTTCGTAAACGTCGAGGATCGCATCCGTATAGATCGAAGGACCGTCATCGTAAGTTAAAGCGACCATCGGCTGGTTGCCGTCAACCTCACGTGTGATGTTGCCTTCATCATCGAAATAGTAAAGGTGATTATCTCCGACAGCTCTCTCATTTCTGATCATCTTGCCTGCGATAAAACCATGTCTTGAACCTTCAACCTCAATGATTCCGTCGATTCCTTCACCGGTTATCTCATCAAAATAATATCTGTCTTCTTCGATATTGACCCAGCCCTTTGTCATGAGGCCTGTATCTTCATCAAAGTAATACTGCTTGTCCTCGATTATCTGGAGACCCTTTGATACCTTTCCGGTGTCGGGATCGGCATAATACTTTCCGTCCTCATTGCCGAACAGGCCCTTTGTAACAGTGAAAGTTTCAGGTGAGAAATAATAAAGGCTGCCGTCGATCTCAGTCCAGTCTGAAGCGGCATTACCCGTGTTGAGATCAAAATAGAATGTACCCTCATCAGACTTATACCAGCCTGTCTTCATGATGCCTGTCTCAACGCTGTAGTATCTGAGAGCACCGTTTACGGTCTGGAAACCTGTCATCATTATGCCGTCTGCATCAAACATATACTTGCTGCCGTCGATAACGGTCTCGCCCGTAGCCATGATGTGGGTCTCTTCATCGAAGTATCTTCTGGTTCCGTCTTCAGGCATAACGTGCATACCCGAATATTCTTCGCCGTGCTCATCATAATAGAAAGCGGCATCACCGGAATAGACCCAGCCTCTGTTCGCGCCGGACCTTACTTCACAACCCCATGCAACAGTACTGAGAACAGCTGTAATAGCCGCCATGATAAATACTGCAAAAATATTCTTAACCATATCAATCTCCTTGTGATACTCCTAAATTCCCCACGCTAGTTTATCACGGTGTCACAAGCAGTTGTGGTACATTTATGTTACAGAATAACGGACCTTTTTGCCGTTTATTTATGCACGGTGATTAAGTTCCGCGCACCTCTTTAAGAAGGCTTTTAAGCAAAAGATACCTTTCGTATTTCTCCTGCTTTGCAAAATGAACCTCACGGCTCTGCGGATTGCTGTTGTCGAAAACAAGGCTTGCGGCCTCATCACCGAACTGCTCGATGGTAAGGTCATACTGCTTCCCGTCTATCACGTTATAGCAATGGTAGTTTCCGCCCGGTCTTAAGATCCCGTATACTTCTCCGCCGAAAATATCCTGCACAAGAAAAGCAGTGATGGAGCACTGTCCCAAAGTAATGTTGTCTTCACTCCAGTCAACACGGAGCCTCGGCGCACATGTCTCTATCCTCCAGATGCCATCCGACAGCACATCGAAAAGATCCAGAAGCGAATCGATCCTGTATTCACTGTTATCAACCGGTTTTACTGTATCTGCTGTCTCATGTCCGAGGAACTTATAATCCATGTTTGATCTCCGTTTTGGTTTTGGAAATATAATACACGCGTGGGGTCGTGGTTGCAAAAGTGCGGGCGTACCTACTAAATCGCGAAAATGAAAAATAGTAGGTATGTTTTCGAGATGTTAGAGTGCGTGAAACCGAAGAACATACCTACTAAAATTCGAAAACGCAAATTAGTAGGTATAGTTTTCGAGAATATAGAGTGATTTTGAGGCTCGCGATACCTACTAAATTTCAAATTTGCATTTTAGTAGGTACATTTGCCAGAAAATCGAAGTTCTGAATCCTCTTTTTATACCTACTAAATCGCGAAAACCGTTTTTAGTAGGTACTTACCCACTAAACTCCGATTTTTATAAAGTTAGTGGGTAATTTTCCAAAGCCGAAACTTAATTCACAAGATCATTTACCCACTAAACATCGAATTTCTGCGAGTTAGTGGGTAAATTTTCGAAGTTATAACGCGATTTAAATGATTCCTTACCCACTAACCAGTTACTTTTTGAAGTTTAGTGGGTATTCTCATCGAAAACATAAACGAAAAAGAAACTAAAATACCCACTAACTCGGGATTTTCCGTCGTTTAGTGGGTAAAAAAGAGACTGCCCTAAGGCAGCCTCTGTGTATATTTTTAACTTGATCAGATATCAGTATTCAGGTTCGAGTAATCCGTAACCTCCGTCATATCTCTTGTAAACAACACATACTGAATTTGTATCACTGTCGAGATATACGAAGAAATCGTGTCCGAGCATCTCAAGCTGAAGGATAGCATCTTCGGATGTCATGGGTCTTAAAGCGAACTGCTTGCGCTTTGTGATCTTATCATCCTTCTCGTCAACGAAGTCGAAATCTGCTCCGCCGTCATCCTCGAGATAATTAACGATTCCCGGGAAGTCCTTCTTTCTCTTAAGGAACTTGGTCTTCTGTCTTCTGATCTGAGATTCAAGCTTATCGACTGTTCTGTCAACTGCTGTAAGGATATCCTCATCACTTGCCTCAGCCCTTAAGATCTTGCCGTCGAATTTCATTGTGATCTCAACGATCATCTCGGGACCTTCAGGTCTGATACGGACATTGAGTGAACCTTCATCGCCGAAGTACTTGTCGAACTTAGACATCTTGGCGGCGATCTTCTCTTCAAGTCTTGTACCGATGCGAATTCCGTTGCCCTGTGTAGTGATCTTCATAAAATCACTCCCTTCCGTTTTGAAGTTTCAAAAGGCTTTGACCTTTGATTAAATTATAAACGATTGAGGGAGCGAATTAAGTTAAATTTGTATTAATTCATCAGTCTTCGTGCTCAGACCAGATGTTTGCGCCGCCGCGGTCAAGAGCAACAAGGCCGGTACGGCACATCTCGATGATGTCGAACTTCTTCATGTACTCGATGAATGCATCGATCTTCTGGCTGTCACCGGTAGCCTCAATGCTGATTGCTTCATCTGTGAAGTCGATTATCTTCGTGCGGAATATGTTTGTAGCTTCAACAATATCAGCATGCTGCTGTTCGGTGTTCCTGACCTTTATGAGAAGAAGTTCTCTCTTGATACATTCTTCTGCAGAAAGAACGATGACTTTTTTAACGTTGTAGAGTTTACGGAGCTGCGATACAACCTGATCCTTCTCGTTTTTCTCTGCACTTAAAGTGATAGTGATACGGGAATATTCAGGAGATTCCGTCTCACCTACCGTGAGGGAATCGATGTTATATCCGCGTCTTGTGAACATGGCGGTAACACGTGAGAGGACACCATACTGGTTATCAACGTAGATCGCAATGATTATCTTATTTTTCTGCATCGCTGATATCCTCCCTTCTCAAGATGAGATTGTTGAATGTTCCGCCCGGTTTTAACATCGGAAGAACAACGCTGTCGGTCTTTATCGTAAGATCGATCACAGCAGGTCCTTTAACCTTATAAGCTTTCTTAAAAGCTTCTTCAAAAGACTCTTTGTCGGTTGCTTTAAATCCCTTGGCACCAAAAGCCTGTGCAAGCTTAACGAAGTCTGTCTTACGGTCAAGAGTGGTGTTTGAATATCTTCCGTCGAAGAATATCTTCTGCCACTGTCTTACCATTCCCAGTGCATGGTTGTTAAAGATAACTATCGTTACGGGGACATTGTAAGTTACTGCAGTTGCAAGTTCGTTAAGACACATGCCGAAGCTTCCGTCACCTGTGATAAGAACGCTTCTCTTACCTGTTCCCATATAGCTTCCGATGGCAGCGCCAAGACCGAATCCCATGGTTCCCAGACCGCCCGATGTGATCCAGGTGCGCTTGTTTCTGAACTTAAAGAACTGGGCTGTCCAGCACTGATGCTGACCAACGTCAGTAACGATCCTTGTGTCGGGTTTTACGATATCGGAAATGATGTTGATCGTATCACGCGGAAGGAAAGGAAGACCTTCGTATGCGTCTGCCTCTCTCTGCTTGAGCTGCTCAACTTTCTTGATCCATTCCGTATTCTTGCGCTGGGGAACTGCATGTGTAAGATGCTTTACAAAATCTTTTATGTCACAGCAGACACCGAGATCAACAGGAATATTCTTGCCGATTTCTGCACGGTCGCAGTCAACGTGGATCTTTGTAGCGGAGAGAGAAAACTTCTCCGTTTTTCCCGTTGCCCTGTCCGAAAATCTAACGCCCAGAGCGAGTATCAGATCTGCTTTTGCAAGCGCAACAGAGGATGCATAACGTCCGTGCATTCCCTGCATTCCCAAAAATCTCGGAGAGTCGGAAGGTATCTCGGAAAGTCCCATCATGGAACATCCGATTACGGCATCGAGTTTGTCGGCAAGTTTGATTATGTCTTCGCCGAGTTCTGTCCTTACGGCACCGCCGCCGAAATAGATATAAGGTCTTTTGGATTCCTTGATAAGCTGTACTGCTTTATCGATATCTTCTGTGTTGCAGCCGGGAAGAACTTCAGGTTTCTCGACAGGCTTTTTCTTGTAATCGAAAACTGCCTCCTGAACATCTTTCGGAATATCGATCAGGACAGGACCGGGTCTTCCGGACTGTGCTATCTCAAAAGCTTTTCTCACAACATCTGCGAGCTTGGAAATCTTGTGTACGAAAAAGTTGTGTTTTGTGATGGGAAGAGTAATGCCGGTGATATCGATCTCCTGGAACGAGTCTCTTCCGATCATGGAATTGCTTACGTTGCCCGTAATGGCAACAAGCGGGATCGAATCAAGATAGGCCGTGGCGATTCCCGTGACAAGGTTGGTTGCACCGGGACCGGAAGTCGCAATAACGACTCCGGTCTTTCCGGTGGATCTTGCATAACCGTCTGCTGCGTGAACAGCACCTTCTTCGTGAGCGGTCAGGATGTGCTTGATCTTATCCTGCTTGTCGTAGAGTTTGTCATAGATATCTACGACCATTCCGCCCGGAAAACCGAACACCGTATCAACACCTTGTTCTAACAAGGTCTCGACAAGTATCTGTGCTCCGGTCATCTTCATTCTTTTAATCCTCTACTTTGATCAATCTCATTCAACAAGGCAGACAGAGATGATAGTTCTGTTTTTTGCGCCCTTTAAACTTATGGTGATAATGTAATATCCCGGCTGTACATCGCCTGTATAATCGAAGTGATATGCATATCCGTCACCTTCTTCGACACATGTAGCAACACCGCTATATACATCTGCCTGAAGTTCCCTGTCAGAGAACATGGTGTCAGGGCTGTAGTAGATATCATATTCGTATTCTTCATCAGAGTATTCTGAAATATACGCTACGAGCGAGATCGTTGAAGTACCTGCAGGGAATATGCCATCGGAGTAAGTTCCGTCTTCAAGTACCCATTCAATTTCTTCTGCAGAACCGACAACATTGCTTGAATCATAAGTAACAATGTAACCGAGCATTGTTGTTGCATCAAGTGTACCCTCATCGTAGTCGCCGCCGTTTGAGAAGCCGTTGTCACCTCTCTGTACATCGATTTCGTAAGCAGGCTTACCGGGTCTTAACGGGAGATAATAATCATTGTTGTATACATCATAAAGATCGAATGCGATATAACACTCAACGTCGTCGTAATTAACCGTTGAATAGTTGTAAAGCTCAAGAGCCTTCTCGTATGAAACAGCATCACCGAGTTCAGAGTATTCCATAGTCTGGGTATTGCCGTCATAGTATTCCTCAACGAATATGATCTGATCATTTTCGGTAAACTGGCTGCCCTGATTTACATCATATGTATCGTTAATGATATCAGCATTATAATAGCCGATGATCGTACCATCCTTATCGTCAGAGCTGAAAGCAATTACAACATATGCTGTCTGACCGTTTACAAGTGCCTCGGCACCGATGTACTTGTACCACTTACCGTCATCAGCAATCTCATACTTAAGGCACTCGCAGGTTACGAATCCGAAACTCTTGAAATAAACCCAGTTGATCGGGTTTTCGAGAATGATGTATCCGTTGCTGTCAACTGTGTACTGGTCATCTGTACCTAAATAGTTGATTTTGTCCGGTTCATCAGGATCAACGATCGCAAGAGTTACCTTGACTTCACGGATGATCTTCCAGTCTTCCTCTGTAAGTGTGATTGCTTCGTATTCACCCATGTCAACGACAAGGCTGGAGATATCGTATACGTTACCTGATTCGATGGAGTTAGCATCTGCAGGCTGGACATACCAGTCACCTGCATAGTTTGTAGCCTGAAGGATATAGAGTTCCTTGCTTACAAACTTGTCATAGAACTGGATCGTTGTGTCACTATAACCCAATGTAACGAATGTAAGTCTTGCTTCATCGTAGTACTGGGGATAGAGGTAAGGTGAATATGTTGTCATACCGTGAGCATATGTGTAAGAGTTGTTGCTCTCGGTGAAAACACAGTTACCTACTTCGTTTACAAGTTTGCTTGCAGCTCTCTCAATGTTAGGATCACCGCAGTTGATGTACTTGTTTGCAAGAGTTGTAAGGTCTACAGAGTCTGTTGATTCGAATGAACCGCAGTCATCTCTGAGCTGTACGAACTCAATATAACCCTCTGTTGTAAATACTCTGCTGTCCAAAGCAGCAATGAAACCTTCATATGCTTCAAATACTTCATTAATGTTGTCAGTATCAATAGCAGACATACATGTATCGATACCGAAGTATCCTGTGGTCTGCTGTGTTGTTTCTACGGTATCCATGTAATCTCTTACGATGAACTCACCATAGTCCTTGGCAGTACCGTTGAAGTCAGGTCCGATGTAGTTAAGGAAGTTTGTATAGTTGATACCGATATCATAGTAAGCACTTCCCCATGTAGGGCTCTCTGCTGCAATGATGTACTCAGTATAAGGATCAAGTGCCTTTGCAACTTCGAGAGATCCCATGAGGCATGCATTGAAAATGATCGACTCAAATTCGATATCGCAGTTACCGATAGCCTGAGCCATCTCGATCTCAGTAAGTGTACCGTCGTGAATTTCATCGTAACCGAATCCCAACGGAACTCCGCCGCCGTGATCCCACAATACGAGGATGTATTTCTCAGCCGGATAGTTCTCTTTTGAGAACTTAACGAAGTCCTCAAGAGTTTCAGGCTCAACCATGCTTACGTCACCAAGATCTGAAAGTTTCTCGATGTTACCGTTTGCGATGGAGAAACGCTGCGTAATGCCGTCTGTCATGTAATTGTTTCTGAAGTCAGTGCAGCCGCCTACCTGAAGTACGAGGTTGAGTTCGGAATTAGGTGTAGCTGCCATCATTTCCTTTACATCAGCAGAGAGGCAGGAAGCAGTAGACTCAAGGTCTGTTCCGATCGCATATACCATGATGGTTCTTTCGGCGAGTTCGGAAACAGGCTCTGTAGCAGTAGTCTCTGTTTCATCTTCTGTTGTTCTCTTTGTACGCTCAGTTTCTTCCGGCTTATTGTTAATGAAAACTGCAACTGCGATTATCGCGCCGACGATAATTACAAGACCAGCTGCAGCAAGACCGATGATAAGTCCCAGAACACCCTTCTTCTTTTTCTTGGGTGCTTCAGTCGTAGCTGCAGGCTGTGCTGCGGGAGCAACCGGAGCTGCATCGCCGAATGCAGACTGTGCGGGAGCTGCATAAACAGGAGCCGGAGCAGGTGCCGGAGCGGGTGCTGCAGGAACTGCTGCTTCTACAGGAGCCGGAGCCGCTACAGGGGCAGGTGCTGCTTCTGTATACACGGGTGCTGGTTCAACGGGAGCAGCCGCTGCAACGGGTTCAACGACCGGTGCAGGTTCAACAGGAGCTGCCTCTACAACGGGTTCAACAATCGGTGCAGGAGCGGGTTCTACTGGAGCTGCAACGACTGGTTCGGGCGTTACTTCTGCAACAGGAGTTACGGGAGTTACAGGAACTACCGGAGCCACAGGAGCAGATGCCGGTTCAACAATGGGTGCGGGAATTACCGGAGCAGAGCCGGCTGCAGGAGCTGACGTGTACACCAGATGTGTCAGATCATTTCCGCATCCGCCGCAAAACTTTTCGGAGCCGTTAAGTTCTTTTCCACAATTCGGACAATGCATTTGTTCACCTCTTTTTGTATTTACTTATTCTTAATATCGTTATCAATGGCTTCGGCAAGCGCTTCGATGCCAAGCCTCGTCGCATCATTGCCGGATGACTTGATTGTAACTGTTTCCCCGGTAATTTTGCAATTTTTGAGTCCTTCGAGCAACGTAAGGATATTTTTCGCTGCACTCGGAGCCCATGTACCATTCTCTATAACAGAGAACGACCTTGCGGTCAATCCGTGAGCAGCAAGCTCTCTTACCGCATGCTCGACCGGAGAATACATACTATTATTATATGTCGGGGTTGCGATGACGATGTGGCTGTATGTGAAAGCTGCGGCAATGATGTCGGAAATATCCGTAGCCGATGCATCCAGGATAACAGAATCGATTCCCCTCTTATCAAGCTCTGTCATGAGGACTTCTGCTGCATTTGCAGTATGTCCGTAGATAGAACCAGTTAGAATAAATACACCTTCAACTTCAGGAGTATAAGAACCCCATGTCTTGTAGCAGTTGATGATCTTATCGATGTCCTTGCGCCATACATAAGAATGCAGAGGGCAGATCATCTTGATATCAAGCTGTGAAGCTTTGTTTATCGCGGCAACGGTCTGCATGCCGTACTTGCCGACGATGTTTGTGTAATAGCGGCGTGCTTCGCCAAGAAGATCTTTTTCAAAGTCCTTGCCGTCTGCAAATATGGATCCGTTAATTGCGCCGTAGCTTCCGAAAGCATCAGCACTGAAAAGTGTGCCTTCTGTCTCATCGAAGCTCAGCATGACCTCTGGCCAGTGGACCATAGGTGCGAATACAAATTTGAATTTATGATTGCCCAATGACAGTTCATCACCGTCTTTTACAACAACGGCTCTTGCAGAATAATCCTTCCCTGGGAAGAACTGCGAAATGAACTGAAGTGTCTTTGCGTTAACGATCAATTTAGCATCCGCATTCGCATCAAGAACTTCAGCAAGGGTTGCGGAATGATCGGGTTCCATGTGATGAACGACAACGTAATCAAGAGCGCGTCCTGCAAGACAAAACTCCAGATTCTCGAAAAAGATATCAGCCGTCTCACTGCCTACCGTGTCAAGTAAAACGGTAGCGCCGCAGTCAAGGAAATATGAATTATAATTCATTCCGGAATTCAGCTTATATACGTTTTCGAACTTCTGAATCTTGCGGTCGATCCCTCCGATCCACGTCAGATCATCAGTAAGTTTCCTAATGTTATACATAGATTCTCCTTATCTATCCTCTCGGTAGTAATTGCGTCCGATCGCCTCAGGTTCTCCGCTCTGCTTTTTCTTTGAAAGCGAAGAAGTAATAAGTACGAGGAGCGTTATGATGAACGGCAATGCCGAGAAGAAGTGTGATGGAATTTTGGTAAGCCAGCCAAGTGCATCCGGGAAGGTATATGCAAGTGCTGCGTTCTGGACTCTCAACGTGTTGAAGAAACCGAAAATGAGAGTTCCGAGAATTGCCTTTGCAGGGCTCCAGTTAGCGAAGATAACGAGTGCTATAGAAATCCAGCCGTAACCGTTGATCCAGCAGTTAGAACCTTCAAACGTACCGCCCATGTTAAGTCCCATGTAAAGACCGCCCAAGCCCATGATGCCTGAACCGATTATGATGTGAATATACTTGTACATAGCAACATTGACTCCTAAAGAGTCTGCAGCTGCAGGGTTCTCACCGATTGCGCGGAGCTTTAATCCGGGTACGGTTTTCTTAAAGTAGAGCCACATTAAGATCGCGATGGCGATGCCGAGATAAACAAGGATTCCATGAGAGAAAATTGCTTTTCCGAGGAACGGAATATCAGAAAGACCGGGAATGTGTATCGGCTGCGAATGAGCATCAAATCTTGTACCTGAAAGCTGCGGCCATCCGCCTGCACTATTGGACAATGCGTTTCCGATGAAATAATAGAAAGCAACACCGAATGTTGTTATCGTAAGACCCGTTACATTCTGGTTTGCCTGAAGAGTAACAGTTAAGAACGAGAATAAGAGTCCGACAAGTCCTGATGCGATGAAGCTTACAAGACATGCGACAAAAAGGCTGTCGCATTTAGCGCCTGCAAGATAACCTGCTACTGCGCCTATTGCCATCGTGCCTTCGACACCGAGATTCAGTGAGCCTGATTTCTCGATCATGATCTCACCTGTCGTACCGTAAAGAAGCGGTATGTTATAAACGATTATGTTAAAGAGGAACAACGTAAATACTTCAAGCATTCTTAGCGTCCTCCTTTCTTACGAGTCTGAAGTTGGCAATGAAGTCTGCAACCAAAACAGAGAACAGGATTATTCCCTGCAAAAGATCAGCAAAATTAACGTCGATGGCAGGATACTGCGTTGCTGCAGCCTGGCATCCGTACTGCAGGATCGATATGAGGATTGACGTTACAAAAACTGCAGGAACGCTGAGTTTACTGAGCCATGCAACGATGATTCCCGTCCAGCCCACGTCATTTGTAATGGTGTCGGAAATCGTGCCTGCAGAAGATACAGTAAGCGCTGCTGCAAGACCGATAAGAGCAGAAGAAATAAACATAGTTCTCAGAACGATCTTGCCTACTCCCATGCCGGCATATTTTGCAGTTGCACTGCTGTCGCCGACGACTGAGATCTCATAACCCTGCTTTGTGTATTTAAGGTAAATGTAGATTACTGCAGTAAGTAATATTGCTATGATAACAGCCCACAAAAGCTTGAACCTTCCGAGAGGGATTCCGCCCATTATCGCAGACTCCGGGAATGACCCGAAAATAGGTCTTTCGGAGTCTTCTCTTAAGAAGAAATTCCAGTCTGCTTTTGTATCACCGATATACCTTATGACATAGAGCATTATGTAGTTGAGCATCAATGTCATGAGTGTCTCATTCGTGTTGAACTTAACCTTGAGGGCAGCAATCGCAACACCGATTATTCCGCTTGAGATCATTGCCGCAAGGCACATCAGAACTACTGTTATGAAATTGGGAACTCCGGAACAGTTGAATGCCACGATCGATGCACAGATCGCACCTATCAGGAACTCACCTTCACCTCCGATATTCCAGAAGCGCATCTTGAATGAAAGGCTCAATGCAAGTGATGTGATAAGGAGCGGAACGAAGATCTTAAGAAGTCCTTCGATGCTCTTATAACCATATTTGTTTCCGACAAGTCCGATCGTAAACATCTTGCCGTAATATTCAAACGGATTGATGCCGAGAATAGCAAGAATGACCGCACCTATCGCAAGCGATACAAGAAGTCCGATAGCATAGTAGATGAGTGTTCGTGAGAGCTTTGAATCCGCTCTTCTTACCAGATGATATCTTCTCATTAGGCTTTGCCCTCCTCATCAGTAATAGCGGAATCTTTGGCAATACCGTCTGTCTTGCCTTCTTTGTTTACGATGTTAAGAGTGCCCGTCATCATGAGACCGATATCTTCTTTAGTAGTGTGATCGCTGTTAACGACACCCTGAAGTTTGCCGTGACAGATGACCATGATCTTGTCGCAAAGTGAGAGCATTACGTCAAGGTCCTCACCAACGAAAAGAATGCCGACTCCCTTCTTCTTTTCATCATTCAAAATGTTATAGATCGTGTAAGAAGAGTTGATATCAAGACCTCTTACGGGATATGCGGTAATGAGTACGTTAGGACCTGATTTTATCTCTCTGCCGAGCAGGACTTTCTGTACGTTACCGCCAGAAAGACGCCTTACCGGAGTCTCAGTCGAAGGTGTGATTATCTCAAGCTTGTCGATTACTTTCTGAGCTTCCTCACGTGCGGATTTACGGTCAACAAAAATACCCTTTGCTTCATTGTAATTCTTGAGGATCATGTTATCCGTAATCGAGAGCGAAGGCGCAAGTCCCATGCCGAGACGGTCTTCAGGAATGAAGCTCATCGAGATGCCGTGATCCAGTATCTTTTTAGGAGACATTCCGACGATGCTCTCGCCTTCATGTATCATCTGTCCGTCTTCGATCTTACGAAGTCCTGCAATGGCTTCGCAGAGTTCTTTCTGTCCTGAACCTGCAATGCCCGCAACTCCTAAGATCTCTCCGCCTCTGATGTAGAAATTGATATGATCGACGGCAATGGCGCCCTCGTCATTTTTCACCGTAAGATCTCTTATCTCAAGAAGCGGATGAGTCTTCTCGATAATGGGTCTGTCGATGTTAAGTGTGATCTTTCTTCCTACCATGAGCTCGGTAAGAGTCTTCTCATCAGTCTCTTTGGTTACGACCGTTCCGATATAATCGCCGTGTCTTAAGACTGCGACTCTGTCAGAGATTGCCATAACTTCATTGAGCTTATGTGTGATTATGATGATCGAATGTCCCTCTTCCTTCATCTTGCGGAGCACGGCGAATAGTTTATCTATCTCCTGAACGGTAAGTACCGCAGTAGGTTCGTCGAGGATGATTATTTTCGCGCCGTAGCAAAGGACCTTCAGGATTTCCAATGTCTGTTTCTCGGAAACTGCCATATTGGCAACTACCTTGTCCAGATCTATATCAAAGCCGAATTTAGCGGCTGTATCTTCTATTTTTTTGCGGACGTCTGCACCATGGAAGATGCGTCCTTCTCCCCTCATTCCGATACGGATATTCTCGAGAGCCGTAAATCTCTCGACCAGCTTAAAGTGCTGGTGAACCATTCCTATTCCAAGTTTGCCGGAGTCTTCAGGTGAGTTGATCTCTACCTTTTTTCCGTCGATAAAAATAGAACCGCTGTCGGGCATATAGATGCCCGACAGCATGTTCATGAGTGTCGTTTTTCCTGATCCGTTCTCGCCAAGGAGAGCCAATATCTCACCTTTGGCAAGAGAAAGATTGATGTTTTTATTGGCCGCCACAGGGCCGAAGCTTTTAGATATTCCCTTTAGCTCTATGGCATATTCCATAAAACACCCCTCGAATCAAATTACTTGTTATCAGTTAACCTGAGTAACGCCTTCTACGTAGTAGTTCATTGAACCCTGGATAACACCGTCGTCAACGGAAGGGCCGCCTGCTACTACGATCTCTGTACCGTCATTTGCAATGAGAGCAGCATTTGTCTTCTCTACTGCAACAGATCCTGTATCGCCGCTGAAAGAAAGCTTAACGCCTGAGAATACATCCCACTCACCGGAGATCATCATCTTCTTGGCAAGCTCGATTGCTTCCTTTGTCTGAGGCTCGCAGTTGGATGAGAGCTCGGAAACGTCAACGAGACCTGCGTTGAGACCTTCATAGTAGTTACCTACTGTTGTCATGAATGTAGCAGGATTCTCCATAGCAGCCTTCATAGCTGTTGCATAGTAAGCATCCCAGTTCCATACAGGTGCTGCGAGGTGAGCATTGGGAGCTTCCTTTGTCATGTCTGAGTTGTAGCCGCATCCGAAAACGCCCTTCTCGTTAGCAACGATCTGAGGCTGAGCGGAGTCACAGTGCTGAGCGATAACGCCGCATCCGTATGTGTCGATGAGAGTCTCAGCTGCCTGTCTCTCAAGTTCCTGATCGCCCCATGTAGAGATCTCGTAAACGAAAACCTGTGCATCAGGGTTAACTGCCAAAGCGCCCATAGCGAAAGCATTGATGCCTGAGCATGTCTCAGCGTACTCTGTACCCCAGGCAGAAACATAACCCAAATTGTTGTTGCCTGTAGCAAGAGACTTGTAACCTGCTGCGATACCTGCAAGGTAACGTGCCTGGTAGATTCTTCCGAAATAGTTATTGAAGTTTGTATCGTTTGAAAGATAACCTGTTGCGTGTGAGAAAATGATGTCAGGATATTCCTTAGCCTTCTCATCGAAAGCATTGAGGTAACCAAAGCTGATACCGAAGATGATGTTGCATCCGTTACCGGCGAGCTGGTCGATAGCCTGCTTAACCTTCTCGTCATCCTCAGGTACGTTATCTACGATGTAGAGATCCTTTGTAGGATCAAGACCAACCTGCTTCATAGCTTCGGTGATGCCGTGATGATGAGCATAGGTATAACCTGATGTGTCATTCTGGCTGTTGATGTAGATCGCACCAACCTTAAAGTCAGAAGCCGCACCCTTGTCCCCCTCTGTTTCTTTAGCCGCATTACAGCCTGCAAGAGCAAATACGGAAGTAACCGCAAGAGCTGCCGTGACTATCAAAGAAATCAACTTCTTCATAAATTGCCTCCAGTTCAAAAATTTATATGCAGAGCAAATGCATATTCTGAAATTAAGACTCAGGCCTGCTGCCTGAACTCGAGCGAGTCATCGGTCATCTTGTCGATAATTGCCAGTGACTCTACCCTGATACCCTCGGCACGGAGTTTGTCTCCTCCGCCCTGGAACCCCTTCTCGATGGCGATAGCGCAGCCGGCAAGTTTTGCACCTGCCTCGTTTACTATCTCGATGAGTCCTGCAAGGGCATTTCCTTTTGCAAGGAAGTCATCGACAATGAGCACGGTGTCTTCCGAAGTGATGTAATCACTCGACACTGCGATGTCATAAGTCTGCTGATGGGTGTAGGAATAAACCTTGGATGTGAGGATATTTCCGGTGAGATTTAACGTGGAATGCTTCTTTGCAAAGACCACCGGAAGACCCATGGAAAGGCCAGCCGCAAAAGCAATGGCAATGCCCGAAGATTCGATGGTTAACACCTTTGTAACATTGTTACATGCGAAAAGCCGTGCAATTTCATCCCCCATATCCTTAAGGAGCTTCGTATCGATCTGCTGGTTTAGAAAACTACCCACCTTCAGCACTTCGCCGGGCAGGATCTGACCTTCTTCAAGGATCCTTTGTTCTAACTCGCGGATACTGATCACCTCCCCAAGTAATTATCCACGTTAATAATATTATAATTATTACAAAATAGTGTCAAACTTAATTGGCACTACTTTTAGCACTATTTCAGTTCAAATAATTGTCAGTTTTGCGGTATGTAATCAGACTCTGCAAGTGCTATCACGTCAGGTATGACTTCTGCAAGATCCATACCTCCGGCCTTAACAGCCTCCTCGGGGATGGGATTTTCGGTATAACCGGAGCCCAGACAATAGTAAAGGGACGTATTGGGACCTTTATGGAACCTGTTGTAATAAAGTGTTTGGCCCAGAAGTTCAGAGGCTTCATCTCCTATAGCCAATACAGGCACGCCGTTTTGCGAGACCGCATCGAGCAGCACTTCCCTGCCTTTATCCGTGATCTCAGGGTTCCCGCATATGACTATGAGCATGTGATCAGAATAATCCTTGGGAAGCTCCTCGGAGATGAGAACTCCTTCCGGAGTGTATTCTGCGTAATGAAAAGCCAAACCTTTTACGGGAAGTGTCTCATCTGAAACAGATGCGGGGTCTACCACACTGATTACAGGCATGAGATGCTCTAATTCTGCCGGCACTTCACCTATCCAGTAAATCGTTATGTCGGTCTGTGCTATGGCATCAAGTTTTTCTTCAAGATTTACTTTCCTGTCAATGACAGCCTGTCTTTGCGTACTCGAACCAAACAGCATGGCTATGAAAAAGAAGAAGCCAACCGCCAGAAAAACAAGTACTATCAGCCCAGCCTTGCCCTTACTCATGTTCAGTCTTTCCTGCTTACGAAGGGTTTAACGTTATTGATTACCTGCTTTGCAAAATCCTCATTGCTGGATACGACCATCGCATCCATGTTATCGAGATAAGGAAGGCAGTATTTTCTTAAGTTTTCGAGTGTGTATTTTAAGGGTTCACCCTCGCCTTCGGCATTTGCAACCACAAGCCAGATAAGTCTGTCGGTGCCGTTCTCACGCATGAGTCTTACCCAGATGTCTGATACCGTGGGTTCGATGAGAAGATACCCTTCCAAAGCTTTCTTAAGTTCAGGCGGATAGCGGTCAGGCTCTCCGACCTTTGCAGTGCCGTCGCCTCCGATTCCCATCTGTGCTGCGATCATCTTGAGCATGTCCTTACCGAAGAGAACTTCCTCAGAACCGGGATTGATGACGAATCCCGAGAGATCCATCTTGGGAGACATAACCACATCGATAAGATCTGCAAAGCCAGCTATTACGCCGTTCTGAGGTTCTTTCTTATTCTCGAAAGCAACTTCAAAGCTGTCGGAATCGCAGTATACGACCATATATTTTTTGCCCTTGGAATCGCTTACGGCATGGAAACTGTAATTTCCGTCCGTACCGTCAACGGGAACCAGGAATTTTGCAACTGCCGCTTCTTTTAAGACAGCGATCATGTTCTCTTCGGAATTATCATTGCGGATGGAACCTAAGAGTTCTACCAGCTTCTCATTTTCTATTCTCTCGATCTTGTTTGAATCTTCACTCATTTCCTTATCCTCTTATCTTCAGAATACGGTTTTAACTGCCCATGCCCAGAACATTATCGTAACGAGCATGAATACCATCGATAACGATACCGTGCGCGCGGAAAAATGCGGAGCCACTTCGTAGTTCTCGGCAAATATAACATTCATCGAGCCGCACGGCAAAGCGCACATCAGAACGGCAACGCTCTTTGTCTCCGGTGCTATTGTAACCCAGTTTGAGATAAGCAGCACGGCGCCCATGACAAGAGCCGGCAGGACAATAAGTCTTAATGCTGATACGACGTATGCCTTCTTGTCAGTAAGAAGCTTCTTGATATTAACGCTTGCAAGCATCGAACCCATTACCATCATGGACATCGGAACAGTCATGTCACCGATGAGCTTAAACGTATCTGATATAAATCCGGGCATTCTCCACGGAATGATGAACATGACGATCGCAACGACCGATGCAACCGATACCGAACTCTTGAACATGTCGAGCAGTGCAAATCTCGGCTTTTTCGAGAACAGATAAACAGCATATGTGTAAAAGAATAGGTTATAGCAAAGATTAAATACTGCAGCGAGCAAAAGTCCGTAGCTTCCGTAAAGCGCTTCCATCAGAGGGAAACCTACAAAACCGGTATTCGCAAAGACAGTGCAGGTGATCATTATCCTCTTCTCATCTTCAAGAATGTTGACTTTCTTCAAAGATAATCTCAGAGCGATAAGAGATACCGCATAGTATCCGATCGCAATAGCGGCACATGCGATCATTCCGTTTACGGCATCCGTGGAATACGTATGCTGGCTTGAATTGATGATCATGAAAGGCAGAACAGCCTTAAGCAGGATATCCGATAATGCACGCTCACCTGTGCTGCCTATCACCTTGGATTTGTTTAATGCAAAACCTAAGAGCAGAAAAACGAATATCTTGAAAAATACGATGTAAACCTGAACCATTAGATCAGTCGTTGCCGGAAAGAAGTGTTGCTCTTACGGCAGAACGATATCCCTCCATCTTCTCGGATACTTCAAATGCTGACATATCAGGTTCGTAAGAAGCACCTGCCTTATAGAACTCACCCGTCTTTTCAACAGACTCGAAAATCCCGGCCTGAATTCCTGCTGCCAGTCCCGCACCCATGGCGGTCATCTCGTCACTTAAAGCTCTTGTGATCGTGACTCCGAGAAGATCAGACTGAAGCTGCATGAGGAAGCTGCTCGCGCACACTCCGCCGTCCACCTTCATTTGTCCGGCCTTAATGCCCGTATCGTCAGTCATGAGGTTAACCAGTTCGGTAACCTGATATGCTATCGATTCAACACCGGCCCTGATGATCTGTGCTCTGCCCGTTCCTCTGGTGAGGCCCGTTAAAACACCTCTTGCGTCAGGCTTCCAGTATGGTGCGCCCAAACCCGTAAATGCCGGAACTAAATATACACCGCCGGTGTCTTCAATGGAATTGCAAAATTCATCACAATCTTTAGGATTTTCGATAAATCCGAGCTCATCTTTCAGCCAGCTTATGACTGAACCTGCCTGGAAGATACTTCCTTCCAAAGCATAGTTTGTCACTCCGTTAATGGACCATGCGCATGAAGTAAGAAGTCCGTTTTTGGAGAAAACAGGTTCTGTACCGAGATTCATGAGAGTGAAGCTTCCGGTTCCGTATGTGGTCTTGGAATCGCCTTTGTTTATTGCATTCTGGCCGAGCAATGCTGCCGGCTGGTCGCCAAGAACGCCTGTGATATGAACACCGTTTACCGACATAAGATCCTTGATCTCATCATCAGTAAAACCGTTGTTTCTGAGATACTCTTCATCGAGTTCGATCACGCCGTAATCGGCGCAGGATTCGAGAGGTTTTGCAAGCGTGTTTACAGGTATTCCGAACAGCTCCAAAAACTCTTCATCGTATGCTTTTTTGGAAATGTCGAAAAGCATCGTTCTTGAACAGTTGGAATAATCCGAAGCATAAGAACTTCCGTTTGTAAGTCTGTATACAAGGAACCCGTCGATCGTTGAAAGACAGGCTTCTCCGCTTAAGCAGCGCTCTCTTAAACCCTTGATGTTTTCGAGCAGCCAGAGCATCTTCGTGGCAGAGAAATACGGGTCGATCTTAAGACCTGTTATCTCTGTGATCCTTCTGCCCTGCTCCCTGATCTCAGGGCGTCTGCAAATGTCGGAAGTTCTTCTGCACTGCCACACGATCGCCTGAGTAAAAGGCTTTCCGGAAGGCGAGAATGCGACAGTCGTCTCACGCTGGTTTGTGATGCCAATGCTGACGATACTGCCCTTTGCTTCCGGGTGTTCTTTCAACAGCATCGCAATAGCTTTAAGGACGGATACATATATCTCCTCTGCATCGTGGCTTACCCAGCCCGGCTGCGGATAATACTGCTTGAAAGGCACGTGCGTACCCTGTGACAGATTACCTTCTTCATCAAGAAGAAATGCCTTGGTCGAAGTAGTTCCCTGATCGATGCAAAGAATATATCTCATGAGGCTCCTCCTTATCTGAAATAGATCCTGTTGAGATTTCTGTACCAGTCGTTATCGATTGAATCAAAGTCTTCCTTTGTAAACCTTACGACCCAGTTGCCTATGGGCGTTCCGGGAATGTTCATTCTTGTATCTCCGCCGTATCCGAGCATGTCCTGGATCGGAATGATCGTAACATCAGCGTGGCTCATCCAGAGTGTCCTGATGATCGCTCTGCAGGAACCGCTGTGCGTACCGCCGTCGCCCCAGTTATCGCCTGTAAAACCGCAGTATTCGAGGCATGTCTTTCTGACTTCCTCAGGACTGTCCCAAAGCCATCCGAGCAATGTGTTATTGTCGTGCGTTCCTGTATAAGCAACGCAGTTATTGACAAAGTTGTGAGGAAGGAATGAGCTGTTATCACCGGGATAGAATGCAAATTCCATAACTCTCATGCCGGGGATTCCGACCTTGCCCATGAACTCCATGAGGTCAGGTGTAACCTCACCAAGATCCTCTGCTATAAGGCGTGATCTGTCCTTGAACTTCTTGTCGTATGCATCGAAGAAATCAAGGCCGGGTCCCGGAATCCACTTACCGTCTCTGGCATTCTCTGCATTCGCATCGATCTCACAGTAAGATGAGAATGCGCGGAAGTGATCGATCCTCAAGTAATCGAAGAGCTTGAAGTTATCTTCAAGTCTGCTCATCCACCACGCATAGTGGTCTTCTTTCATCTTCTTCCAGTCGTAGATGGGGTTGCCCCAAAGCTGGCCGTCTTCACAGAAATAATCCGGCGGAACGCCTGCAACGCTCTCGAAAACAAGAGCCTCCGGCTTGGGTTTTCTGGGTTCCTTCAAAGGTTCACCGTCTTTATCGGTCTCACCCTTTTCAAGTGCCTTTTTATACTTGTCCAGAGCTTTCTCATAATCTTTCAGGACCTTATTCACTTTGGTAGCCGAAGCCATTTTGAACATATCCCTGCTTGCCCAGACATCAGCAGAATCACCGGAAACATAGAACGGGATATCACCGATAATAGAGATTCCGAGATCGTTGATCTCCTTCTTGATCTGTGCCCATTCATCGAAGAACAGATACTGTACAAAACCGTGATATCTGTAATTGGGATCATTCTTAAGTTCTGCAACAGCAGACTTGTCATAATTGCGGAGTCTTGAATCAGACCATTCCCACCACGGCTTTCCGAAGTCTGCATCCTTTACCGTCTGGTAAGCTGCAACGTCCTGGACCCACTTGTTGTCCTTGATGAACTTATCTGCTTTTGCGAGAAGATCTTTGTCTGCACGCTCAAAAGCTTTTCTTAAAAGCTCATCCCTGTTGGTCCTTAAGAAATCGTAATCTATTCTCCACTTATTCTGTGTGTACTCTGCCTGCTGTACCTCTGCAGGTGAGAGAAGTCCTCTGTCTAAAAGTCTTCTCGGGTCGATAAACAGCCAGTTGCCTGCAAATGCCGAGAAACTCTGGTAAGGGGAATTACCCATTCCGGGATATGAGAACGGCAGGACCTGCCAGTATTTCATTCCCTGAGATGCCAATTGCTTTGCGAAGTCAATTGCCTCCTGTCCCATCACGCCCGTACCGAACGGTCCCGGGAGTGAGCTGATATGCATCAGAACGCCTCCGCCACGTATCATTATTTGTAATTCCCTTCTTTCTTATATATAATTACTTGTCTTTGAAACAAGAATCTTTAATTAGAATATTATACATTTATTGAGGGTAAAATGAATTCAGTTGATGAAATTAAAAGGCGCCGCACATTTGCGATCATATCGCACCCGGACGCAGGTAAGACTACTATCACAGAGAAACTTCTCCTTTACGGAGGAGCCATCCATCAGGCAGGCTCGGTAAAAGCCCGTAAGGCTGCGCGCCATGCCACATCCGACTGGATGGAGATCGAGAAGAAGCGTGGTATCTCAGTAACCTCATCAGTAATGCAGTTCGAATACGACGGTTGCCACATCAATATCCTTGATACCCCCGGTCACCAGGACTTCTCGGAAGACACATACAGAACGCTGTGTGCAGCTGATGCTGCAGTAATGGTCCTTGACGGTGCGAAGGGTGTCGAGACACAGACGATCAAACTTTTCCAGGTATGTAGAAGACGCGGTATCCCGATCTTCACATTCATCAACAAGATGGACCGTGCCGCAAAGAATCCTTTTGATCTCATGGACGAACTCGAAAAGGTATTGGGCATCAGATCAGTCCCCATCAACTGGCCTATCGGCACCGACGGTGACTTCGAAGGCGTTTACGAGAGAGAATCAAGAAACGTTCTTCTCTTCGACCGTGAGAATAACGACCACGGTGCATCAATGGTTACTCAAAGCGTATCGGGCATCGAAGATCCGAAGCTTGATGAGATGCTCATGCCGGGCCACCTCGAGACACTCAGAAACGACATCGAACTTCTCGACATGGCAGGCGACGAGCTTGATATGGATAAGGTTCTCAAAGGAGAGCTGACACCCGTATTCTTCGGTTCGGCAATCACCAACTTCGGTGTTGAGCCGTTCCTTAAACACTTCCTTAAGATGAGTCCCGGTCCTGCCGTTCATAACACGACAGACGGCATTATCGAACCTGAAGATCCGATGTTCTCAGGCTTCGTATTCAAGATCCAGGCAAACATGGATCCTTCACACCGCGACCGTATGGCATTCATCCGTATCTGCTCAGGCCAGTATGAGAAGAACATGACTGTTAACCTCATGCGTACAGGCAAGAAGATCACTCTTGCCCAGCCCCAGCAGTTTATGGCACAGGACAGAGCCATCACGGAAGAGGCTTATGCAGGCGACATCATCGGTATCTTCGATCCCGGTAACTTCAGGATCGGCGATACGATCATATCTACAAACCGCAAATTCGAATTCGACCCGATCCCGGTATTCGCACCCGAAAACTTCGCACGTGTAGAGCCTAAGGATTCAATGAAGCGTAAGCAGTTCCTTAAGGGTATCGAGCAGCTTTCACAGGAAGGCGCAGTCCAGCTTTACAAGCAGCCGAACATCGGTACCGAGACATACGTAATGGGCGTTGTCGGTATCCTCCAGTTCGACGTTCTTGAATACAGACTCAAGTCAGAATACAACGTTGATATCGTAAGAACACCTCTGCCCTACCGTCTCGCACGCTGGGCAAAATCAGAAGTCGAAGGATTCGATGCAAAGGATCTCACTCTCACATCAACATCACTTCTCGTCTTGGACAGAGACGATGAACCGGTAGTTCTTTTCGAGTCCGAATGGGCAGTCGACTGGGCCATCGATCACAACGAGAAATTCAAGCTTACATTCGAGAATATTAATTCGAAGTAATCAGCGTAAAGTAATACTGAAACTTAAAAGAGGTTGCCATATGGCAACCTCTTATTGTTGTTATGTTGTTTTTCAGGATCAGTCTGTCGGACCTGGTTCGATGGGATCATCGTTGTCAGCCGGTGTTTCGGAAACTGACTCGGAAGGTCCGGGTGCAGGTGCGGGAGCCGGAGCAACATATGTTGTCTCTTCCGTCTTCTCAACATCTACAGAAGAAGTTGTGTCGATTCCTGAATAATCCTGAGGATAAACAGCGCTCAAGTCACCGTTTGCCTCGTAGATCTTCTCAAAGTCAGGACCATCAACTGTGAGCTTGTCGATAAGTCTTGTAGCAAGACCTTCAACGATATTCTTCTTCTCGATGAGTATTCTCTTTGTATCTTCATAGCATGTATCGATGATCTGCTTGATCTCTTCGTCGATCGCAGCTGCTGTCTGGTCAGAATAGCTCTGGACCTGTCCCATTGAGTAGCCAAGGAAGACTTCCTCATTCTCATCACCGAATACAAGGTTGCGGAACTTCTTTGAAAGACCATAACGCTTGATCATATCCTTAGCGATGTTGTTGCACTGCTGAAGGTCAGAGGAAGCGCCTGTTGATACTTCACCAAGAAAGACCTCTTCTGCGGCACGGCCGCCCAAAGACATCTTGATGGTATCAAGGAGCATCTTCTCTGTGTAGAAATCAGTATCTTCGATCGGCTTGTAAGCTGTGAAGCCGCCTGCTCTTCCGACAGGAACGATGGTTACACGGTCAACCTTTTCGAACTCTGATGTAGCACGGAGAACAACAGCGTGACCTGCTTCATGGTAAGCAGTAAGTTTCTTAACCTTGTCGCTGAGCTTCTTGGAATTCTTCTGGGGACCCATCTGAACTCTGAATGTAGCATCAGTGATCTCCTGCATCGTAATTTCTTTCTTATTGTGACGTGCAGTCATGAGAGCGGCTTCATTGAGAAGGTTCTCAAGATCGGCACCTGTAAATCCGACTGTGGACAAAGCAACTTCGTGAAGGCTTACATCCTTTGCAAGAGGCTTCTTGCGTGCGTGGATCTTAAGGATAGCTTCACGCTCATCTGCGTCAGGCATGTTGACCATGATACGTCTGTCGAAACGGCCCGGACGGAGAAGTGCGGGGTCAAGAACGTCAACACGGTTTGTAGCAGCCATAACGATAACATTGGAGTTAACATCGAAGCCGTCCATCTCAACGAGGATCTGGTTCAATGTCTGCTCACGCTCATCCTGACCGCCGCCAAGGCCTGCGCCTCTCTTACGGCCGACTGCATCGATCTCATCGATGAATACTACGGAAGGAGCTTCCTTCTTAGCATCTGAGAACAGTGATCTTACACGTGAAGCACCGACACCGACGAGCATTTCAACGAAGTCGGAACCTGAAATATAGAAGAACTTGACGCCTGCCTCACCTGCTACGGCTCTTGCAAGCAATGTCTTACCTGTACCAGGAGCACCATAGAGAAGAACACCCTTAGGGATCTTAGCTCCAAGCTGCTGGTATTTCTTAGGATTCTTAAGGAAATCAACGATCTCCTGAAGTTCTTCCTTCTCTTCTACTGAACCTGCAACGTCAGAGAACTTAACCTTATCCTTGTTGGGATCGGATACTCTCGCACGGTTGCTGCCGAAGCTGAATACGCTGTTGCCGTCTCTGCTCTGTCTCGTGATGCTGAGGAACAGTACGACCACGATAACCAGTGAGATACCGAACATAACAACATTAACTATGATCGACCAGTCGAAAGGTTCAGTATAGTTGTAACCGTCGATCTTACCCAGAGCCTTTGCTTTGTCGAGCTTCAAAACGAGATCGTCGACAAACTCATAAGGGATATCCTGGGTAACTTCAACATCAAGACCCTGTTCGTTCTTGTAGTTAACGACAACTGTCGTTCCCTTGATCTCAACAAGACTGACTTCATTCTCATCATCATCAATGATGGCCATGACGTCAGACATTGTAGCCTTTTCCTTCTGACCATAGTTGCCGCCGAAAACGATAGTCGAGAATGCGATCAAAATGACTATCATCAGGACGTAGAAGAATAATCCTCCGCCTATCGGTCTAAAACTCTTTTCACTCTTATCCTTATCAGACACTTTCTCTTATTCCTTTCTTACGATTCTGACATCGTCGAAATCTCTATATTTGCCGTCAAGGTCAAGACCATATCCGACAATGAATTCATCCGGGATCGTGATCCCGTTGTAATCCGGTGTAAGTGTATTCACTCTTCTGCTCGGCTTATCGAAAGCTGTACAGATCTTAAGTGACTTTGGTCCTCTTTCAAGGAGCTTTTCCTTGAGCAGAGCCAATGTTCTTCCGGTATCAATGATATCTTCAACGATAAGAACGTTCATATCCTTGATATCGTATGACATATCTTTCTTTATCTTGAGTTCTCCGGTTGAGAACTCGCCTACATAAGATGAAACCTGCATGAAATCAACAATGACAGGCATCTCAAGGCGTCTTACAAGATCGGCAGTAAAAATGAAAGCTCCTGTAAGGATTCCGACAACAACAAGAGGCTCGCCCTTGTAATCCCGGTTAAGCTCGGCGCTTACGCGATCCAACATCTGCTCTATCTCGTCATGAGATATCAATACCGTGTCAGTATTAATAGCCATTGTCTTCACTGCCTTTCTACCGCAAACATGATCAGTTCTCCGGACGTTGTGCCTTCAGGCATGCTTGCGATGTATCTTTCACGGCTTATGGCATTCGTGAAACCAATACCGTGTCCGTATCCCGGCAACCACAATATCTCTCCGTCTCTTTCGATAAAGATGATCTGCTTTCTGGCAGATTCGGGGATCTTAAGATCAGTCATCAGACGGTTTATATCTTTGCCGCCGGAGGAACCGGCTCTTCTGAATCTTAGAGTTCCCTTGATTCCGTTGCAGTTGCCAATCGTGATCCTGCCGTCCTCAAATGCGCTTCGGGGACAAAACCACAACAAGTTATTATACTCTAACTCATTCTCATTCTCAATTATTCTTACTTTTAATATTAGGGCAGAATTAGGGATTTTAACTACCAGATCACTGTCCTTTTTGTAATTCTCCAGGTCAATATCGACATTTAACGGCTCTTCTGAAGTCAAAAAGCCCATTTTTTGAGCAATTCCTGCGGAAAGCCCACTTAACTTATCTTCAGTCACAAACGCGAAAATGTCCCCATGTCTGAAGGCTTTACGGCCAAACGGCATATCAAGGAGCATCTGCCCGGAGGGTTCCTGTCCGATAAGCGAAAAGCAGTCTTTTAAGTGAATCTCTTCAAAATCGACAAGATCTCCAAACGTCTCAAGCCACAGGGCTCTGATCACACGTGATCTTATGGCAGGATGCATCTCTTTGAGTTTTGATGCGGAAATAACCGGTTGTCCGGACAGCTCGTCTCTCGATGAAGCATAAGCTTTTCCTGCTTCCGCTGAAATATAATCCAGATCATCACTTAAGAGTTTATAGGCTCTTGTAAGGGGCATTGCGGGATCTTCATTGTAGTATTCGCCGATCTTAGGAAGGAAATCATTTCTCCAGGTATTACGGGTTCCGTCTGTAGAAAGATTTGTCTGATCGATAGCGTATCTGACCCCGAGAGTATCAAGATAATCTACCAGTTCGCTCTTCTTAAGACATAATAAGGGCCTGATTATCCTTCCGGCAACCGGCTTAGGATTAACAAGACCTTCGAGACCTGAACCCCTGAAAAGATTCATCATCATTGTCTCTGCAATATCGTCTTTGTGGTGGGCAATTGCGATGCGGACTGTTTTCCCGGTCTTCTTTTCCAAAGCAATGGCATATTGCTCGAAAGCTTCATAGCGCAGGACCCTTCCGGCTGTCTCTTCCGAGATATGATTCATCTCTGCAAAACCCTTGCAGTCAAAATCCAGCACCTTCAATTCAACATAATTGTCATTGCAAAGCTCTTTAACAAGTTCCACTTCTTCATCACAGACCCCGGGTCTTAAGTGATGATTGCAGTGAAACGCATAGATATCACAATCAATATCAAAACAATTTCTAAGGCCCTTAAGAATATGAAGAAGCGCAACGGAATCAGGGCCTCCTGACAGGCCGACTACAATGATCCCGCAGTCAAAAAGTCCTTTGCTTACACCGAAGTCAAGGACTCTGTCTAAGATCTCAGATGTCTCTTCTTTTTTCAAAACTTAGAATCCGTCCGGGAAACTGTCATTTGCCTGTGCAAAGAAATCATCACCTTCAGGCGGAATATCCGCATTGTCAGGCATGGGAGGTTCAGGAATAGGACCCTCATCCGTGGTCACGCTGTCAAAGTTATAGTTCTGGGAAGCGGCATCACCGTCAACCGTTCTTGTATATGAACTTCCGCCCTCTTCAGGATCTTTCTCGTTATGTTCGATAAACAGCGTCTTTCTGGGAACCCACCATACTGAATCTCTGCCTGTCTTACCATGACGGTTCTTGGACAGATAGATGAATGCAGGCTTTGCATCGTTGTTATCTTTGAAATTGACCTGTTCAGGAGCGTCTTCTGAGCCGCCTTCCTCGTCTTTTTTCTTATAGTAATCAGGTCTGTCGATAAACATTACTGTATCGGCATCCTGCTCGATCGCACCTGAGTCTCTCAAGTCTGAAAGTTGCGGTGTGTGATCGTCTCTCTGTGCAGCGCCTCTGGACAGCTGTGAGAGTGCAATAAACGGAATATTAAATTCCTTGGCAAGGAGCTTTAAGCTTCTGGAAATATCGGTAACCTCTTCATTACGTGATCTTCCACTCTTGCCGGGCATCGTCATAAGCTGGAGATAGTCGATGATTACAAGTCTCGGCTTATTGGGACCTGCAAACAGCTGCTGAAGCTTGGACTTCATCGTGATAGGGTTGGTATCCGAATTATCATCGATAAAGATGGGATATTCAGCAAGTTTCTCGAGTGCATGGTCAATCTGTTTTTTATCACTGTCGGTCATCTTGTGAGAGTAGATGATCTCACTGACCGGTTTATTCATGAATGTTGACATAAGTCTCGAAGCGATCTCCTGCTTACTCATTTCGAGTGAGAAAATAGCAACGGGATTCTGATAGCTTGCTACATTGGCAGCCATGTTTATGGCAAGAGCTGACTTACCCATACTGGGTCGTGCAGCAAGAATGTTAAGTGAGCCGGGTCTTAATCCGCCCAGCATCGAGTCGAGTCTGGGATAGCCGAGCTTGACCTTACCGCCGGAACTGTCATCTTTAAGTTCAGACGTGATCTCGTTCATCGTGAGCTTAAGGATATCAGGCATGCCTTCAAAACCCTTTGTCTCGCCGACACCGCGAAGACGCGAGATTTCACCGATCGCATAATCGACTGCTTCATTGGAACGGAGTCCGCCGCTCAATGTCTTTTTCCTGATATCTTCTACAGCATTAAGAAGCTTGGTCCTGCTGCTGCGTTCCTTGATAGCATCGATATATCCGTTAAATGCGGAAGATACGGCAGTCTGGTCACCTACACGGTAAACATATCTCTGGCCGCCTGCCTTATCGGAGAGGCCTCTGCGGTCGATCTCGGCATAAACCGTAATACGGTCGATCTTTTTGTTCTCGAGGAACATATCGGAGATGACATTGAAAATGATGCGGTTGCGCACATCGGTAAAATCGCCTTCTTCGATCCTGTTCTCTACTGTGCCAAGGATAGCCGTATCCTTGCGCATGCAAAGAGCGAGCAGGGCCATCTCGGCTTCGACTTCATTGTTGTCGAAAGAGCCCTGGTCGATGAGATTGTTCATGTAGTCCTGATTATCAGCCATATCTCGATAAGATTCTTATCATGCGCCTGTTACGACTTCAACGTTGATATCGGCAGATACCTGGGGGTGAAGCTTAACTCTTGTCTTGAACATTCCGGTGTTCTTGATGGGGTTAGAGATAACGACCTTCTTCTTGTCGATATCAAAACCTTCCTTCTTAAGGCTGTCGGAAATATCCTGCGCAGTAACCGCACCATAGAGTCTTCCGTCAGCACCGCCTCTGGCAACTACCTTGAAAACCTTGCCGTCAAGGATCTTCTTGTTCTCCTGGGCTGCGAGAAGTGCTCTTCTCTCATGCTCTGCCTTGGCGCCGGTCTGAAGCTTTACTTCGTTAAGATTTGCGGAAGTTACTTCCTTGGCAAGTCCTTTCTTAAACAGAAAATTTCTGGCATATCCGTCGCTTACGTTAACGACCTCATTTGTCTTGCCTACATTCTTTACATCTGAAAGAAGAATAACCTTCATAAACAATAAACCTCCGCTTTTGCCCTATTATCTTTTACAAAACAATCGGGCTATCTCCTAAGAACATATTATATGCCCTGGAGGTGCCCGATTGTTATTAATTTTTTAAATTATATCTTAGCTAACGTGATTTGTGTTAATCACGGGTGCTATTGTCCCAAAAACGGATTACTGAACCGTGTAGGGCAAGATAGCAACCTGACGTGCACGCTTGATAGCTGTTGTAAGCTCACGCTGGTGGATTGCGCATGTGCCTGTCATTCTCTTGGGAAGGATCTTTCCGTTCTCGGAAATGTACTTCTTGAGAGTAACTTCATCCATAAAGTCGATAGCCTCAACCTTATTTGCGCAGAAGTTGCAAACCTTCCTGCGTGTTCTTCTCTGTCTCATTCCGCCGGCAAAATCTCTACCACCGGCTCTGGGTGCTCTGTTCTCTGCCATTTTGAGTGATCTCCTTTAATTAAATCTCAAATGGAAGCTCACCGGACTGACCTTCATCAAAACCGCCCATCGTAGGTGCATCGATCTGCATATTGGGAGCAGTAGGTGCACTTGCTGCAACTGATTCAGCTGCGGGGGGATTGAAAGACTGCGTAGGAGCAGCAGGCTCCTGACGATATGCGTCTCCGGATGTCGCACCGGAAGATTCTACGAATTCTGCCTCGTCAACAACGACTTCGGTAATGAACTTTTTCTGTCCACTCTGATCATCGTAGCTTCTTGTCTGAATGCTGCCTACCAAACCGATGCGGTTGCCTTTATGGAAATACTTCTGGATAAAGACTGCCGTCTGGCGCCATGCGACACAGTTGATGAAATCAGCCTGTCTCTGGCCGTTCTGATCCTTAAAGCGTCTGTCAACTGCGATTGTGAAGTTGCAGAACTGGGTCTGGTTTGAAGTAAGCTTTACTTCCGGGTCCTTGGTAAGTCTTCCGACTAATTCTACCTTGTTCATTTACTGTTACCTTCCTGTCTTAAGTGATTAGTCCTTGGTAAGTCTTCCGACTAATTCTACCTTGTTCATTTACTGTTACCTTCCTGTCTTAAGTGATTACTCACCGACACGAACAATGAGATAACGGATTACACCATCAGTGATCTTGAGAACACGCTCAATTTCCTTAGGGAAAACGCTATCGGCAGTAAATACTGTCTGAACATAGTAGCCGTTCTTCTGACCATCAATCTCGTAAGCGAGCTCACGTGTTCCGATTGCATCAAATGTGTCAATCGTAGCACCTGATTCGATCTTAGCCTTAATTGTGTCAGTAAGAGAAGCAATACCCTCTTCACCCTTAGCAGTGGAAAGGATTGTGATCAAACGATATTGGTTTGCCATGTTATTCACCTCCTTCTGGACTTTACGGTACGGCCCTCACGCCGTACAAGGATACCGCCCGTATATAAGCGGCATCGAGAAGAATAACACAGCAATACAACCAAAGTCAAGCATTTACTAAGCCAAAAGCCGCTGTCTTTGTTCGCATCCTGCCTAAAATTCTTACTGAGAAAATCATAACAACCAAAAATTCAAAATTCTACCCTTTGAGAGCAGATTGAGACTGTTTCAGAGCAGATTGAGACCAGTCTCAATTTTTTCTGTCCCAAAAACAGATCAGATCCTTGCTGCACCGAGTTCTTTTATGATGTACGGGAACAGGATATCGAGCCAGGCGTTAAGAGCCTTCGCGGTGTGAAGATATGTCTCGTAGTTCTCACCCGTGGGATCAGGAACGGAAATGGACATTACTTTTCCTGACGAATCCTTCATGACAAGACCGTTTGCCGCAGCGAACGTCGATAATGAGAACACCTTGTCCTTTATCTCGGGGAACGCCTTGATTATGGAGAAAGCCTGTTCATCCCTGACGGTCAGTATAAGGTCGTTGCAGTCGTAAATGGCGGGATTTGCCCTTCTGGATTCAATTGAATTGATACCGAAGCCGGAGATCTCCTTAACTGCTTTATCCATCTGGGAATCAGGATCCATGCCGTCCATTGCTGTAAGGCCTGCCGACTCGCAGTAGATCTCAACGCCTGTATCACTTTCCCGGTTGGAGATGTACGGCTC
>CADAIP010000002.1 GCA_902787975.1 Oscillospiraceae bacterium | reverse complement strand
TACTTAACCTCCTTGATTTTTTGTCGCAATTAAAATTATACAAGGTTAAGCCACTTGGCTCTTTATTTTGAATTTACACAATTATATGGGCACGGCGTAATTGAGCCTAAATTATCACCATTTTGAAATATTTATATATATATTATTTGTTAAAATGGCAGGTAGTGATAAAATATCATGACTAAAAATATCATTTTTTAGGAGATTTTTAATGGCTAATTCTAAGAATGGCAACTACGGCGGCGACTCAAGAGAAGTTTTGAGCTGCTCATTCTGCGGTAAATCAGAGTATGAGGTACCAAGACTTTTCTCCGGTGTTAACTGCTATATCTGCATTGACTGTATCAGAACAGCATACGGCATCGTTGCTGAAGAGGAGAAGGTCAACAAGAAGCGTAAGATGCGCAGCATCAAGCCCAAGAAGCTTGTTACACCTCATGAGATTAAAGAGAAGCTTGATTCTTATGTTATCGGTCAGGATGATGCGAAGATCGCACTTTCTGTTGCTGTATATAATCACTACAAGAGAGTTTATTCAGATCTTCCCGCTGATGATACAGAGATATCCAAGAGTAATATCCTTTTGCTCGGACCTACAGGTTCAGGTAAGACTCTTCTTGCTCAGACGCTTGCAAGGATCCTCAATGTTCCTTTCGCAGTTGCTGATGCCACAAGCCTTACACAGGCAGGTTATGTCGGCGAAGACGTAGAGAACATTCTTCTTAAGCTCATCATCGCAGCTGACTACGATATCGAAAGAGCACAGACAGGCATCGTATATATCGATGAGATCGATAAGATCACAAAGAAGTCCGAGAACGTTTCCATTACACGTGACGTATCAGGTGAGGGCGTTCAGCAGGCTTTGCTCAAGATCCTTGAGAGCACTGTAGCTAATGTTCCCCCGAAGGGCGGCAGAAAGCATCCTAACGAAGAGTGTATCAAGATCGATACCACAAATATCCTTTTCATCGTCGGCGGTGCATTTGACGGCCTCGATGAGATCATAGCACAGAGAGTAGAGCAGAAGCAGTACGGCTTCGGTGCTGAAGTTCAGTCCAAGAAGGACAGAAACAGCGGTTTCTATTTCCACGATGTAAAGCCTGATGACCTTATGAAGTTCGGTCTTATCCCTGAGTTCATCGGACGTCTTCCTGTTACGGTAGCTCTTGATAAGCTTGATGCTGATGCACTTGTAAGAGTTCTTACAGAACCCAGGAACGCGATCATCAAGCAGTACAAGAAGATGCTCAAGATGGATGACGTTGAACTTGTTTTTGAAGAAGATGCGATCAGGGCAATTGCTGACAGGGCAATCGAGCAGAACACCGGTGCAAGAGGATTAAGATCCATCATCGAAGACGCAATGAGAGATGTTATGTTTAACATTCCTTCCGAGAAAGACGTTAAGGAATGCATCATCAAGAAAGAGTGCATTGTCGAAGGAAAGCAGCCGGTTCTCATATACAAGAACGGCACTTCCGAGAAGAGTTATAGTGAAGCAAATGCTGCTAACGGAGCAGCTTTGGGCGTAAGCTGATTTTTTTTGTAAACGAACAGATTGAAAAAGGAGGGTAAGGCTATGGCAGAATCATATAACATTTGTCTGGATATTGGTGGAACCAAAGTTCTTGGAGTTGTTTTCAATTCCAAAAAAGAAATTGTTTTCAGACTCAAGAAGAAGACAAAGTCAGGCGGAGATTCATCTGATAACATTGAGCAGCTCATAATCAACGTTGTTAAAGAGCTTATTGATGCTTCAGGAATTAAGGCTGATAAGATCAATGCCATTGCTGCAGGTGCTCCCGGAGTTATCAACCAGGAGACAGGCGTCGTTCTTTTCTCACCCAACCTTCCTTGGAGAAATTACAATATTAAGAAGCCGATTGAAAAGGAATTCGGTTGTCCTTTTTACATTGGAAATGATGTTAATGTCGGCGTGCTTGGTGAGTATAAGTATGGTGCTGCCAAGGGCTATAAGAATGTCGTCGGTCTTTTCGTCGGTACCGGTATGGGCGGCGGTCTCATCCTTAACGGCGAGCTTTTCACAGGTAATAAGTTTAAGGCTGCAGAATACGGCCATATGATCCTTGATCCTGAGGGACCTTTATGCAACTGCGGACAGAGAGGTTGCCTTGAGGCATTCTCGAGCAAGCAGGGTATGTCTGCTTATATCAGACAGCAGGTCTCAAGAGGAAGAACGTCTTCCATGGCGGAAGCCGTGGAAAACGGTGTATTCAAGTCCAAGGTGCTTAAAAACGCTTTGGCTGAAGGAGACAGTGTTGCTGTTGAAGCAGTTGACCGTGCATGTCATTATCTTGCGGTTGCATCCGGCAATCTTGTTAATACATTCAGCCCTGACGTTGTTGTGTACGGCGGCGGTGTCATCGAGGCAGTAGGAGATATTTTCCTTGAGAAGATCCTGTCAGAAGTCGACAGATACTGTATGCCTTCGATCAGAGAAACAGTTGAATTCAAGAAAGCGGCTTTAGGAGATGATTCCATCCTCTATGGTGCGCTCTCAATGATAAAGAAGTAAGAGAGGATATCAGATTTAGTTATGGCAAGAATTGATTCGATCAGTAAAGCTTTTGATCCTAATGAAGCCGAGAGCAGGCTTTATGAGAAGTGGACAAGCAGCGGCTATTTTAAGCCTAAGGCAGGCAAGAAGGGAAAGAAGTTCTCTATCGTGATGCCTCCGCCGAATATTACCGGCCAGCTCCACATGGGTCATGCTTTGGATAATACATTGCAGGATACCCTCACAAGATATAAGAGAATGTCAGGATACGAGACCCTCTGGGTACCCGGTACTGACCATGCTTCAATCGCTACAGAGGCCAGAATCGTTGCAACCATGCGTGAGGAAGGCCTTACAAAGGATGATCTCGGACGTGACAAGTTCCTTGAAAGAGCATGGGCATGGAAGGAACAGTACGGCGGCAGGATCGTTGAGCAGCTCAAGAAGATAGGCTCTTCCTGCGACTGGTCACATGAGCGCTTCACAATGGACGAAGGCTGCTCTGATGCTGTAAAGGAAGTATTCGTTAAGTACTACAATCAGGGCTTGATCTACAGAGGTGAGAGAATCATCAACTGGTGTCCTCATTGCCTTACTTCAATTTCCAATGCTGAGGTTGATTATGCAGACCAGGCAGGCCACTTCTGGCATCTGAGATATCCTTTCGAGGACGGTTCAGGATATATCGACCTCGCAACTACAAGACCTGAGACTCTCCTTGGTGATACAGCTGTTGCCGTTAACCCTAAGGATGAGCGTTATAAGGATGTAGTAGGCAAGATGCTCGTTCTGCCTCTTGTCGGCCGTAAGATCCCTGTTATCGCTGATGATTATGTTGATATCGAATTCGGTACAGGTGCCGTTAAGATTACACCTGCACATGACCCTAACGACTTCGAAGTTGGTCAGCGTCATGGCCTTGAGGTAATCACAGTTCTTACAGAAGATGCAAAGATCACTGAAGATTATCCGAAGTATGCCGGAATGGACAGATACGAAGCCAGAGAAGCTATCGTTAAGGATCTTGAAGAGGGCGGATTCCTCACAGAGATCGAAGACTATTCACATAATGTAGGTACTTGCTACAGATGCGGTACTACTATTGAGCCCCGTGTATCTCTCCAGTGGTTCGTAAAGATGGAAGAACTCGCAAAGCCCGCAATCGAGGCTGTCAGAAATGGTTCCATCAGATTCGTACCTGAGAGATTCTCCAAGAACTACTTCAACTGGATGGAGGACATCAGAGACTGGTGTATCTCCAGACAGCTCTGGTGGGGTCACAGGATCCCTGCATTCTACTGTGATGACTGCGGCGAGCTAGTCGTTACAAAGGAATCTTCCTGCACATGCCCTAAGTGCGGCAAAGAGATGCGTCAGGATCCTGATACTCTTGATACATGGTTCTCATCTGCTCTCTGGCCTTTCTCAACACTCGGATGGCCTGAGAAGACTGAAGACCTTGCCAAGTTCTATCCTACGGATACGCTCGTTACAGGTTACGACATCATCACATTCTGGGTTTCCAGAATGATCGTTGCTGGTCTTGCACACATGGATGATGTTCCGTTCCGTGACATTCTCATTCACGGTCTTGTAAGAGACTCACAGGGACGTAAGATGAGTAAGTCTCTTGGCAATGGTATCGATCCTCTCGAAGTAATTGAGCAGAACGGCTGCGATGCTTTGAGATTTGCTCTTGTTACTGGTAATGCTCCGGGTAATGACCAGAGATTCCAGGAAGATAAGATCCTCATGGGCCGTAATCTTTCCAACAAGATCTGGAATGCCATGAGATTCGTTGTCATGAATACAGATGACGAGTTCACACCTGACCTTGTTGATGAGGCCATCTTCACAACTGAAGATAAGTGGATCCTTACAGAGCTCCACAACCTTATCAATGAAGCTACGGTTAACCTTGATAACTATGAGTTTGGTGTTGCTTTGAGCAAGATCGTTGACTTCCTCTGGGATAACTTCTGCGACTGGTATATCGAGATAACAAAGAGCAGACTTTACGATAGGGATTGCAAGACAAGAAACAATGCTATCTATCTCCTCAATTATGTTTTGAGCGAAGCAATGAAGCTCCTGCATCCTTTCATGCCTTTCATCACTGAAGAGGTTTACTCCAATCTCGTTATCGCTGATAAGTCTGAATCCATCATGATCGCTGACTGGCCTGAGGCAGACAAGGTATTGTCCAGCCCTGAGGATGCTGAGATGATGAATACTATGATCGATGCTATCAGAGGCATCCGTGCAGTTCGAAAGAACATGGACGTTGCTCCTTCCAGAAAGGCTCACATCATCGTAGTTACATCTTCTGATAAGATCGCAAAGATGTTTACTGACGGCGAGGGCTTCCTTGAGAGACTCGCATCCGTAAGCTCTCTTGAGACAAGACAGTCCAAGGAAGGAATTCCTTCTACAGCCGTTACAGCAGTATTCGGCGGCGGAGAGATCTACATTCCTTTGGAAGATCTTATCGATATTGCAAAAGAGCTTGAAAGACTTGATAAGGAAAAGACACGTCTTGACGGTGAGATCAAGCGTCTTAACGGCAAGCTTTCAAATGAATCGTTTGTAAGCAAGGCACCTGCTGCAGTTGTTGAACAGGAGAGAGCTAAGCTTGCAAAGTATGAAGAAATGTATGCTAATCTTTCAGATAGGATAGAGGTTTTGAGCAAATAATTAAGGAGGGGTGTTTATATGCCTAATGAACTCGAAAACAAAGAACTAATCGAAAAGCTGCCTAAGGAAGGCGTGCACTGCTATCCGGCAAATCCTTCTAAGATTACACGTAACAGAGTGCTTTCTGTTATTTTCTGTATTCTTGGTATATTTCTTGCTTTGATTGGATTGCTCAAGGTTAGTGACAACATCATTAAGATCGGATTGCTTGTTGTAGGTTGTATCAGCACGATCATCAGCATCCTTGTATTTGCGCAGTCTTTCCTCATTGCCAAGTTCCGTGTAGCTGTTGATTACAATGAGAAGAACGTTGTTCTCAGATACAGATACAGCAAGATTGCGATTCCTTTCGAAAACTTCGACGGCAGAGACGGTTCACCTGACCAGGCCGAAGCTATTATCGATAAGAATTTCAAGAAGGATGCTACATTCTATCTCGTTCTTGATGATGTATTTGAGGATGCATGCTATCAGACATCTTCTTCCGATCTTGAATCTGTTGATGATTTCAAGCAGCTTCGTGAAGAGTGTTTTGCTATTGCTGAGGCATATGGTGCGCGCAACAGCAAGGATAAGGTTAAGTTCTATTACGAGAAGGATAATGAAGGCAAGGATACAGGTTCAACTGATCTTGATGCACTTGTAGAAGAAGCTAAGGCTGAGCAGAAGGCTGATGAAGAAGCTGAAGCTAAGAGAAGAGCTGAAGAGCAGGCTGCAAGAGAAGCTGAAGAAGCTAATGAAACTTCTGAAGAATCTGAAGAGTCTTCTGAAGAAAAGGCTGACGAAGAGTAATTATATAGAGTTAATTATATTTAAAAGTAAAAGGCTGTCTGACTGATAGCCTTTTTAAATGTCTTTAAGTAATTCTTTTTTTTCGTCTGAAGTAAGATATCTCCATTTGCCGGTCTCAAGGTCGCCAAGCATAATGTTCATGAATCTTATACGCTTGAGTCTGGTAACTTTATAACCTAAGTATTCGCACATACGGCGGATCTGACGGTTTAAGCCCTGGTGGAGGATTATCTTGAAAGTTCTGTCACCGGAAGGCTTAAGTTTGCAGGGAAGAGTGAGCTGTCCCAGAACAGGAACACCTGATTCCATTGATTTAATGAATTCCTTGTCATAAGGACGGTTAACGGTTACAAGATATTCTTTCTCGTGGCCGTTTTCTGCCCTGAGGAGTTTATTAACTATCGAACCGTCATTAGTAAGAAGGATAAGTCCTGAAGAGTTCTTATCAAGACGTCCGACAGGGAAGATGCGCTCATCAAAACCGATGTAATCTATGATGTTTGAAGGATCTCTTTTGTCAGTCGTACAAGTAATACCCAAAGGTTTGTTGAATGCAATATAGATCATGTCGTCATCAGGTCTGATCTTTCTGCCTGATACTTCGACAACATCACCTTTGTTTACTTTGGTGCCTTGCACGGCAACAATACCGTTTATAGTTACTTTACCGTTTTCGATGAGAGTATCAGCCTCGCGTCTTGAACAGAGACCTGACGAAGCAATGTATTTGTTGAGCCTTATGCCTTCAGAATCAGTCCCAGGCATCCGGAACCTCTGCCTTTGTCAACGTGAATGTGAAGGTAGAACCTTCTTCATACTTACTGTTGACGGTGATAGTCTCACCCATGTAAGTAAGAAGTTCCTTTGCGATAGAGAGGCCTAAACCTGAACCCTTCTTACCGCGCGCACGGTCTGCCTTAAAGAATCTGTCGAAGATATGTCCGATATCGTACTCGTGAATGCCTTGGCCTGTATCAGCCACGGAAACATAGACTTTCTTCTCTGTCTCGATATAGTCGGTGAGAATGGTAATGCTCTTGCCGGCCGGAGTATATTTCTTGGCATTGTCGAGAAGAATGACCAGGATCTGTTCTACACGGTCAGGGTTACCCATAACAGTAGGAAGTTCGCCATAGTTGTTCTGAACTGAGAACTTTATTCCGGCTTCCTTCATGATAGGTTTGAATCTGATTTCTATACTCTGAATAAGGTTGTTCAGGTTGAAAGGGAACATCTTAAATGCAAGTGTTCTCGACTGGAGTTTTGAAAGCTCTAACATGTCGTCGATAAGACGAGAGAGTCTCATTGTCTCGTTTAAGATGATCTGATAGTAACGCTGGCGGTCAGCCTCTTTCTTAACCATGCCGTCAGACAAAGGCTCGATAAGACCTCTTAGTGTCTGGAGAGGCGTACGGAGCTCGTGCGAGATATTGGCAACGTAATCCTGACGGAAACGCTCGTTTTTCTGTTCTTCGAAGATATCACGGAAGAAGCCTGTGGCGCCGATTACCTTTGTGCTGTCTGTTGAGTCATACTTAGGAATGATCGTACACTGGTATGCATAATCTCTTGTGTCGATCTGTCTGGTCTTTGTCTCACCTGTAGCGATACAGTCTTCGAAGTCATTCCATACATCATCGAAAGGAATCAGTTGGAGTCTTTCGGTAAACATATTATTCTTTTCGGCACGGTCAAAGATCTTATGGATTGCCTTGTTTGTGGTTACAGGTACTGATTTGCTGTCGACAACTACAATACCATCCGAAATAACATCGAAGATATCCTGAAGCTGGTTACGTTCTGCAGTAAGATCGCTGATTGATTTTGAGAGTCTGTCTGCAAGGAAGTTGAATGATTGTCCGAGCTCACCGATCTCGCCCTTATGGGATTCATCAGCCCTGATGTCAAAGTTGCCTTTACCGTATTCCATGGCGATCTCATTGATAGTCTGGAGAGGAAGTACCATCCTGCTTACGAAAGCATATGCAGGTACGAGCATCGTACAAGCAGCCATCAGTGTGGAAAGAAGGAGAATGTTGAGATATTGGCTGATAAGCTCGTTGTAACCGTTGAGGTATTTTAATGAATAAAGAAAATAAGGGTTACCGTTGATCGTAATTCTGAGTCTGGATACGTTGATCGTATCTGAGATGTTGTAGTTTAATTCATCAGCGACATAGTAATCCAGGCCGTTGTTGTTATCGAATGAGAAAGTGCTGATCTTGGTAAGGATCTCAGCAGTATCTGCAGGATTCAAATTCCTGTTTTCTATGCTGGTGTAATTGACCAGTTCACCGTACATGTTAACCAGATAGTAGTCATGCCCGGTCGAATAACTGGAACTGAAGAAAAAATATCTGAAATCAGAATCTTCAAAGTATTCCGGGTGGCTCGAAAAGATCTCGTTGTACCTGGAATCGATCTTAATGGCGCTTTCGAGCTCAAGAGAAAGCGTTGCGCTTTTTCCAGCGACAACGAATGCTATTGTCGCAATAACGGCTGAAGCCACAAGAGACAATACGACAAGAGACATTGTTCGCTTAAGAAGCGTACTTTGGAACATTTATGAGACCTCGAATTTGTATCCGATACCATATATGGTCTGGATGGACCATTGAGCATTTTCGAAAGTAATCTTTTGTCTGATTCTCTTAATATGGGTATCTACAGTACGTGAGTCACCGTTATAGTCAACTCCCCATACGGATTCCAGTATCTGATCACGGCCGAAGACCTGTCCGGGATGAGAAGCGAGAAGATAAAGGATCTCAACTTCCTTAGGTGTGCAGGGAACGCCTTCGCCGTTTGATTTTACAGAATAATTGTTGAGGTTTATCTCAAGACCGTCAAAACTGAGTACTGAAGACGGCTTGGGCGTATCTCCGAAACGGCGGAGAACGGCCTTGACTCTTGCAATAACCTCACGGGGTGAGAAAGGCTTAACGATATAGTCGTCAGCACCAAGCTCAAGACCTACGATCTTATCGATCTCTTCACCCTTGGCGGTAAGCATGATGATGGGGGTAGCCATGGTCTTTCTGATCTCACGGCAAACATCGAGACCGCTCATCTCGGGCATCATTACATCAAGCAGAATAAGATCGGGCTTAGTTGCCTGAGCCATCTCAAGTGATTCTCTGCCATCATAAGCATCCGTATGAGTAAAATTATCGTTGTCTAGATATAAGCCTAATGATTCGTGTACAACCGGATCATCGTCACAGATTAAGATATTAGGTGCTACAGCCATTTTCGAATCCCCCAAATTTATAGAGATATTATATTATTTTTTAGAATAAATGTGAAATCTCATTTAAAAAGTGCTGAAATAATAATATTTGTTGAGTTTTTAATCAATTAAATATAAAATTGTTTTAATACCTAGATGAGGGAGGGTACGTTAATGCTTAAAAACCAAATGAAAAAAGCTGTATCTGTCTTGTTGAGCGGTGCAATCGTATTCGGTTTCACCGGCTGTCTTGATTTCGGTGGCGGCAAGAAGGCTGTTATCGAAGCAGCAGGAGAACTGGCAGAGAATATGGCTGCAGCAGATGCAAGCAAGCTTATTAAGAATTCAACTCTTGATAAGAAGAGTGATGAGGCAGTTGCTTTGACAGAGCTCTTGTCTGCTGATTACAGTTCAGATGACGAGAAGGCTTTCTATAAAGCAGTTGAAGCAACCATTGAATACGAGGTTGATGAAGAGTCTGTCAGCGTTAATAAGGGCGAGGCTTCAATTGACATCGTTTTCACGATTTGTGATTATGCAAAGGTTCTTCAGGATGACTACACAAACATCGATGATCTTACTGCAGCTGTAAAGAAGGCTAAGACAACAGAGGTCAAGTTTACAGCTGAGTTTGTTAAGGAAGACAAGGAATGGATTCCTGACAATGTAGGCAGCAAGAAGTTCCTTAAGCTCTATGACTATAGAAATGCTGAGATCAACCTTGCTCTTACAGCTGATATGATCAGCGGCTTTATTGACACAACAATGAGTGGCTTCTGGCTTGCAGAAGATGACATTTATTATGATACAAATTTCATCGAATACGATTATTATTTCGATTCTGCAGTTCTTGATTATGCTTCACGCAACGAAATGATGTATTTCGTTCTTTCAAAGGATGGTTCTAACCTTTATTACGGACCTGACTTTGTCTTTGGTGAATCCACAAATGTTGTTTGCCGTGTAGATGGTGATCTTATCGGTCTTTCCACTGGCGAATTCTTTGAGACAGGTACTTATACGATCAGTCTCTTCTATATCGGAGCTTATGGTGATGAATTGGTCGATGTTCAGTCATGCTTCGTTGAGAAGTCTGTTGTTCCTACTTCGACAACAGGTGGCGGATATACAGGCGACGAATTCCCCGGTGAAAACGTATATTATGCATTTGATGATATGAATTTCAGAAGCTATGTCATAAATGCAAAGTGGTTTGACTATGACGGCTACAGAACAGGTGATGCAACATATTCAACAGATGTTTTGACGATCGCTTTCTCTTTGGAAGTTGATCCTTCCTGTAACATGACTGTTGATTACAGCTATTACTATACAGAACAGGAAGACTCTGATTCTATCGGTGATGCTCTCCAGAATCCTGTTTATTCCAATACGATTTCGCCGACAACATATTCTAACGGTACATTCTATGATATCGATTATCCCGTTAACGGCGAGGCAGCTCCCGGATTCTACATGTTCGTAGTTTACGAGGCAGGCACATCTCACATTCTCATGTATGGTTTCTGCAATGTTGCCTAATTTGATTTGAACAAGTTTTGATATAATAGTCAAAAATACGGTGGCGCCTTCTGATAGAGGGCGCCACTTAAATGTAGGAAAAGGTATTTGATGAAGATTTTTAAGAGAGCTGTCAGTGTGGTTTTACTGGTGTCATTCGTGATGCTTTCACTCTGTGCATGCAGCAATAAAACACAGAAGGATTCAGCAAAAGCTCTCTGTGAAACGTTTTGTGAAGACGTAAAGGTTGGGGATGCTGATAAGCTTGTGACTTATCTTGGAGATTCGGGCGTTACGGCAAATGAATTAAAGGAACTTATTACGCCTTCGGATTTCAACAGTGAAGAGTCTTCTTTTTCTTCAGCAATAAAAGATTCCATCACATACAATGTCCAGGATCCAATTTACGATTACAAGGCTAAGAACGCTACTGTATTTATTTCCTGGCGTGAAGCTGATTACAACAGCGAAGATGCTTTGAAAGCCGGTACTGTCGCTGAATTTAAAACAGCTTTATCAGCTTCTCCCGAGACCATCATTACCACTAGTGTTACCGTTGATTTTAGCGGAGAAACTCCAAGAATCCTTAATGCAAAAGACGTCATAGACGCAGTATATGAATTCAATACCATTGATCATGGCATTATGCCCGGTGTTCTTGCTGATTTTTATAAGAAAGGAAGTCTTGTTCTTGCACCCGATGGAGTGTATTCCAACACCGATTCTATAGGAGTCAGGCTCGACTTTGACAAAGAACTGTTCAATTACAGGTTCATTCCCGGAATCACATACACAGTATCCAGAGGCGAAGATGTTCTTATTGCTTCCGGTGTAATTAATCTTGAAGAGGACAGCATAAGACTTGATTTCACTTCGGAAATGGCAGGAGAGACCGGCCTTAACGAGGATGGATACATTCTTGACGGCAAGTATACTTTCTTCGTTTACGATGAGCATTCCAAGGTGATCGATTCTTTTGAATGTACAGTCGAGAACGAGGTGATTGAGCCTGAGATCATTGAGTTTGAGGATTATAAGGAAGATTACTATCTTTCTAATCTTGTATATGAATTCAAAGACGATGATCTTATGGGCGATTCCATCGTGTTTAATTCCGGATGGTGGGATTATGACGGAACTTCCGTCGGAAAGAGCGCTTTTGCTTCCAATACCAAGGTCCTTGGCTTTTCTCTTGCTGTCAGCAGCGAAAAGTCAGATGAGCTTTATTTCGAGTACTATTACAGTGAAGAATCTGATTTTGAGGGCATAAATGAAATGGATCCTGTTTATCAGGCTTCATGTTATCCCTCAGTCTATGATAAACAGTGCTGCTACGATCTTGACTACCCGTCGACCGAGTTTAAGCCCGGTTTCTATGCTCTTGTAGTATACGGAGACAAAGCGAAGAAACATATCGTATTCACGGCTGCATGCATTGTCGTAGAAGAAACCAGTGACGATGTTATAGGCTGATAAAGCCTGATATAATTAGACCAAAATATTTTTCAGAGGTCTTATGGCAGATCGAAAAGCATCAATCAGAATTAAAACTGCGGCTGTATTATTGTCGTTGTCTGTCGCTGCAACTTTTTGTTCATGCTCGATTTTTGATTCCGGGCGCAGTGATTCACATGGTTCAAGAACATACAGTTCCGAGAAATCCAAACCGGAAGGTAATTCGCAGGAGACTACTGAGTCCACTTATGAGACTATGGAACCTACCGGTACATATATCATAGAAACAACAGAACCTGTTGAACTTGATTTCGGATTTGTAAGCGGAGCTTATCTGACATCCACATGGTATGACATTGTCGATGACAACCCCGTGGATTACGACAGTGTAAATTCCGAAGATGCTTTTGCCCTTAAGGCAGTATTCTATTTCAATACACCGATGACCGGTGTTTTTGAAGCTTATCTGTATAAGGACGATTCTGTACTGTTGACAAGGAACGTTAATATGAAGAATAACGTAACCGCCGAAGCAGATTTCAGTGCTGGTATTGAAGGTCTTGGAACCTTTGAGCCGGGTGAATATTATATTGAGCTGTATTTTGACGGTGAATTAATAGCATCCACATCTGTTATGAGGGTGAGATAAATGTTTATATCTGATAAATGGAAAGATTATGAGCTGCTATATTGCGGCGGCGGTGAGAAATACGAGCGATGGGGTGACGTTATTTTAAGACGTCCCGATCCCCAGGCTGTATGGCCCGTAATCAGGAATGGCAAAGAAGTATCCATGGATGACCTTGATAAGCCTAATGCTCTTTATACAAGAAGCGATCAGGGAGGCGGCGCATGGACAAAGCTCAAGAGCTTTCCTTCAACCTGGAAGATCGATTACGAGTCTTTAGGCAAAAAACTCACTTTCATAATCGAACCTACGGCATTTAAACATACCGGACTTTTCCCTGAACAGGCATCCAACTGGGATTTCTGCGGAGACCTTATCGAAAAGGCTAAAGCAGCGGGGAAGAAGGACATCAGGATCCTAAACCTCTTTGCATATACCGGTGCACAGACTCTGGCATGCAGCGCACATGGAGCAGATGAAGTCGTTCATGTTGACGCATCAAAGGGCATGATCGCCAGAGCTAAAGAGAACATCAAAGCATCCGGTCTTGAAGGCAACTATGTAAGATTCATTGCTGAAGACTGCATGAAATTCGTTGAGCGTGAGATAAGAAGAGGCCGCAAATACGACGGCATCATCATGGATCCGCCTTCTTACGGCAGAGGTCCTAAAGGCGAACTTTGGAAACTTGAAGATTCGTTCTATGACCTCGTTAAGCTTTGCGCTAACGTTATCTCCGACGATCCGTTGTTCTTTATCGCCAGTTCCTACGCTACAGGCATTACGGCCCAGGCATCAGGACAGATATTTAAGCTCGCGCTTCCTAAAGGTAAGGTTGAAGCCGAAGAACTGATGCTGCCCGTATCAAAGATGGGCGTCTTGCTTCCTTGCGGACAGACTGCAAGATGGTCGGCGAAGTGAAAGAGATCTCAAACGGCGTAAAGGTCCTTTTTGAGGACAATCATATAATCGTGGCCATCAAACCGGCGGGCGTTCTGTCCCAGAGTGACGGTTCTTTTGCTCCGGATATGCTTACGATCCTTAAAGCTTACATCAAAGAAGAATATTCCAAACCCGGCGAAGTATATCTGGGCCTTGTCCACAGGCTCGACAGACCCGTATCAGGGGTAATGGTTTTCGCTCGTACGAGCAAAGCTGCTTCAAGACTTTCCGAGCAGATAAGGACCAGAAAGGTAGAGAAGATCTACAGATGTGTTGTAAAAGGCATTCTTGAAGGTGAGGGAAGACTCGAGAATTTCATCAGTAAGGATGAGGATAAGAACATAGTTACCGTTATCGACAAGGAAAAGCCGGGATATAAGGCTTCTTATCTGGATTACAGGGCTTTGGTTTCCAAAGACGGTCTTACCATGGTCGAAGTAAAGCTTGGAACTGGCAGATCACACCAGATCAGAGCCCAGATGGCACACGCCGGATACCCGCTTATAGGCGATCAGAAGTACGGAGATAAGGACAAAAGATGTAAAGATATTGCGCTCGAAGCGTACAAATTATCCTTTGAACACCCCGTAAAGCGCGAATTTATTACGTTTGAGGCTCCGATGCCGCCGGGCTATCCGTGGAGCCTGTTTGCTTGACTTTGAAGCGCCTTAGTATATATAATTTTAACTTGCAAAATTATATATAAAGGTGAAGCAGGTTATGTACAACAAAGTTTCAAAAGACCTTAATTTCGTAGACAGAGAGAAACAGGTTCTCGAGTTCTGGAAAGAAAACGACGTTTATAAGAAGAGCATTGCGCCCAAGGCTGACGGTGCTCCGACTTTTACCCTCTATGACGGCCCGCCGACGGCAAACGGCAAGCCTCATATCGGACATATTAAGACAAGAGTCATTAAAGACGTAATTCCGAGATATCATGCAATGAAGGGCGAGACAATCGTCTTTAAGGCAGGCTGGGATACACACGGTCTTCCTGTAGAGCTTGAAGTCGAGAAGGCTTTGGGCATCAACGGCAAGCCCCAGATCGAAGGTTACGGCGTAGAGCCCTTCATCAAGAAGTGTAAGGAATCCGTATGGACATACAAGGACCAGTGGGAGCACATGAGCGACCGCGTAGGTTTCTGGGCTGACATGGAGAATCCTTACGTTACTTACGATAACAACTACATCGAGTCCGAGTGGTGGGCTTTAAAGCAGATGTGGGATCAGGGTCTTATCTACAAGGGACATAAGATCGTTCCTTACTGCCCGAGATGCGGTACTGCTCTTTCATCACATGAGGTTGCCCAGGGATATAAGACAGTCAAGGAGAGATCTGCTGTCGTAAGATTCAAGTGCGTTGATGAGGATGCTTACTTCCTCGCATGGACAACAACACCCTGGACACTTCCTTCAAACGTTGCTTTGTGCCTTAACCCCAACGATGAGTATTCCAAGGTAAAGGCTTGCGACGGTTACACATACTACATGGCTACTGCTTTGCTCGATTCCGTATTGGGAAGCCTTGCAAAAGACGGCGAGAAGGCTTATGAGATCCTTGAATCCTACAAGGGTTCAGATCTTGCCGGCAGATCTTATGTAGCTCTCTATCAGGGCGCTGCAGATGAAGCTGCAAAGCAGAAGAAAAAGGCTCATTACACTGTTTGCGACGAGTATGTAACAATGGAAGACGGTACAGGTATCGTTCACATTGCTCCCGCATTCGGTGAAGACGACGCAAGAGTCGGAAGAGACAACGATCTCCCGATGGTACAGTTTGTTGATACAAGAGGTAATCTCACAGAAGAGACACCTTTCGCAGGCAAGTTCGTTAAGGATGCAGATCCTGAAGTGCTTAAGGACCTTGATTCCAGATCACTCCTTTTCTCAGCTCCCAAGTTCGAGCACGAGTATCCGTTCTGCTGGAGATGCGACACACCCTTGATCTATTTCGCAAGATCAACATGGTTTATTGCAATGAGCAAGAAGAGAGACGAGCTCTTGAAGTCCAACAACATGGTCAACTGGATGCCTGAGACCATCCGTGACGGTCGTATGGGTGACTTCTTAAGAAACGTAATCGACTGGGGTATCTCCCGTGAGCGTTACTGGGGTACACCTCTTCCGGTATGGGAGTGCGAGTGCGGCCACAGACACTGCATCGGTTCTATCGAAGAACTGAAGTCCATGAGTGACGACTGCCCGGAGAACATCGAGCTTCACAAGCCTTATGTTGATAACGTACACATCAAGTGCCCAAAGTGCGGCGGCCAGATGAAGAGAGTAACAGAAGTTATCGACTGCTGGTTTGACTCAGGTTCAATGCCTTTTGCACAGTACCACTATCCTTTCGAGAACAAGGAGTTCTTCGATACACACTATCCTTGCCAGTTCATTTCTGAGGGTATCGACCAGACAAGAGGATGGTTCTACTCACTTATCGCTATTTCAACAGTTCTCTTCGGCAGAGCTCCGTTCGAGAATTGTATCGTCATGGGTATCGTTCAGGATAAGGACGGTATCAAGATGAGTAAGCACTTAGGTAACGTTGTTGATCCTTGGGATGTTCTTGATTCTCAGGGCGCTGACGCTGCAAGATGGTATTTCTATACAGCAAACCAGCCCTGGCTTCCTTCAAGATTCTCCAAGGAGGCTGTCAACGACGGCATCAAGAAGTTCATCGGTACATTCTGGAATACTTATGCATTCTATGTTATGTACGCTGATATCGATAACTTTGATCCTACAAAGCATACACTTGATAAGGCTACTTTAGGAGCAATGGACAGATGGGTACTCTCACGTCTTAATACTCTCATCAAGGTAGTCAATGAGAAGATGGATTCTTACGATATATCCCAGTCTGCAAGACTCATTCAGGACTTTACTGAAGAGCTTTCCAACTGGTACGTAAGACGTTGCCGTGACAGATACTGGGGTGCAGAAGAGACTCAGGACAAGGTCAATGCTTATATGACTCTCTACACAGTCCTCGATAATCTCACAAGACTCTGCGCACCTTTCGTTCCTTTCATGACAGAAGAGATCTATCAGAACATCGTTCGTTCCGTAGATAAGGATGCTCCTGTTTCAGTACATCTTGCAAAGTATCCTGTAGCAGACGAGAGCCTTATCGATTCCAAGCTTGAAGAAGAGATGGAACTCGTACAGCAGATCGTTACATTGGGTCACAGCTGCCGTGAGTCCGCTTCCATCAAGAACCGTCAGCCTCTCTCTGAGATCTATGTTGTTTCAGAGCTTGGACTTGATGACGAATATAAGCCGATCGTTCTTGACGAGCTCAACATCCGCAAGATGGAAGTCTTGAGCGATGCTTCAACACTTGTTGATTACAGCTTCAAGCCCCAGCTCCGTACATGCGGAAGAAAGTTTGGCAAGAACATCAATGATGCCAAGGAAGTTATCGCAAACCTTCCGGGCAAGGAAACATACAATGCTTTGAAGAATGGTTCCGTAAAGATCACCGTAAACGGCGAAGAGTATGAGATGACAGAAGAAGACTTCCTCATCGAGACTACACAGCCTGAGGGCTTCTCAACACAGAGCTCCGGCGGTCTTACAGTTTCCATCTCTACGGTTCTTACTGAAGAGCTTATCGAAGACGGTCTTGTAAGAGAGATGATCTCCAAGATCCAGACACACCGTAAGGAGACAGAAGGTCTTACTGTTACTGACAGGATAGTTCTCAAGTATGAGGGCAACGACAAGCTCGCTGAAGTAATCGAGAAGAAGAAGGATTACCTTGCTTCCGAAGTGCTTGCAGTTGAGATCTCAAAGGGTACAGGCGACAACTCCAAGGAGTGGAATGTCAACGGCGAGAAGATCACATTCTCAGTCGTAAAAGCTTGAGGTAATTTATGATAATAGATCTGTTCAGACAAGGATTGTCAATCCAGGAGATAATTTACTATCTCATCATATTCCTGTTTGCTCTGACGCTGTCATTCTCAGTTCATGAGTTCATGCATGCGGCTGTAGCGGTATGGCTGGGTGACCCGACGCCGAGAAATATGGGAAGACTTACTCTCAACCCTATTGCTCACGTCGATCCTGTCGGAACGATCCTGCTTCTCATCGCTGGTTTCGGCTGGGGCAAACCCGTCATGTATAACCCCAGAAACCTTCACAGATTCAAGAGCCAACGCGGGATGAACATAATGGTTCATCTTGCCGGCGTTACGGGTAACTTTGTCGTCGGATTATTAGCTTCGATACTTGCGATCCTTTTTGGTTCTTTATACGTAAAGTATAACGGTACTAACGGGGAGATAGTTCTTAAGGCACTTTATGAAGCTTTCGAGTACACATATCAGTTCTCGATGATGCTTCTTGCATTTAACCTTTTGCCGATCCCGCCTTTGGACGGTTTCCACGTACTTGAGGAACTCCTTCCTTACAAGTTCAAAAGTTCAGACTTTTACAGAAAGTTCCAGAGATTTTCACCTATGGCCATCTGGGTACTGTTCTTGTTAAGCATGTTTACCCGTATTTCCATTCTGGGCTACGCCATCAACATCATCAAGCTGCCTTTTGAGTGGCTTATCAACCTTATCTGTATGCCTTTCTACACGCTTTTGCAAATGGCAGGTCTGTAATACTATGCTCGAGCAAGCGGTAAAGCCGGAGATCAAATTAAGACAATTCGAAGGCCCTTTGGACCTGCTCTTGCATCTTATCGAAAAGAACGACGTTGATATTTACGATATTCCGATAAGCACCATTACTTCACAGTACATGGACTATATCGAATCCATGAAGGAATTCGACATGGAGCTTGCTTCTGATTTTCTCGTTATGGGCGCAACTCTTGTTTCGATCAAGTCACGCATGATGCTCCCCGGGATGCAGGCAGCACTGGGTTCAGGTGAAGATGTTGTTGACCCGAGAGAAGAACTTGTCATTTCGCTTATGAGATACAAGAGATGCCGTGTTTTCGCATCTGATCTTAAAGAGAGAAGAGACAAATTCGACGGTGCAAGATTCCGCTATGCTTCAACTGCAAAATCACTGGGCATTACCATCGCACCTGCCGAACAGGCTTTCTCCATTGAGGAATTCAATGAAGCCGTTGCGATAATAAATGAACGTAATGACAGCCGTTTTACCGATATCACTGCAAAGATCAAGCACATCTTGAGAAAAGACAAGATGTCGGTAAAAGAGAGGATCAAATCGATCTGGCGCAGCATAACCGGCAAGGGAAAGATCTTATTCAGCAGCCTTTTCGGAAAGAAAGCAGAGAAGATGGACAAAGTCGTCAGCTTTCTGGCTGTGTTGGAACTGGTCAGAGATAATAAGATAAATGTTGAACAGGACAGAAACTTCGGTGAGATATCGATAGAGGAGAAGAAGGTCTGATATGGAAGATGATTTTAAAGTAACTGCGCAGGAATTGCCGGCTGCAATCGAATCAATATTGTTTATTTCAGGAGATCCTGTCTCTGTCGACAAGCTTGCTGATATCCTGAACTGTTCCAAGAATGCCGTTTTGGAAGCGCTCAAGTCACTTACGGAAAGATATTCATCCAATCCCTGGAGCGGACTTGAGATCAGAAGGACAGAAGATTCATATGCGATCATGACAAGACCTTCACAGAAGAAGATCCTGGACAGGATGTTCGGCCCCAGACAGACTCCGCCGCTTTCACAGGCTTCATATGAGACACTTGCTGTAATCGCATATAATCAGCCCTGCACGAGAGCCCAGGTTGAGCTCGTTCGTGGTGTATCTTCGGATTCCATCATTTCCAGGTTGCTGGACAGAGGATGGATCGAAGAAGCAGGTAATCTCGATGCACCCGGAAGGCCGTCTCTTTTCAAGACATCCAAGAAGTTCCTTACTGAATTCGGCATTGAATCAGTAAGAGATCTCCCGCCGCTCGAACTCATGAGCTATCAGACCATCAGAGACATGGAAGATTCCCTCAAGGAAGCCGCAGGCGGTGAAGATAAGCAGATATCCATTGAGAGCCTCATGAATCCTAAGAATGAGGAAGATGAAGAAGGTGAGTCAGATGACGGGGACGCTTGAACTCATTGAGAAGTCTGTCTCAAATATGAGCAAGGGCCATAAGGCCATTGCAAACTTCATTCTGGAATCTTACGACAAAGCTGCATACATGACGGCATCAAAGCTTGGTGAAGAAGTAGGGGTATCCGAATCAACAGTTGTAAGATTTACAACGGAGCTCGGGTTTGAAGGTTATCCTGAATTCCAGAAAGCTCTTCAGGAAGATCTCAAATCAAAACTTACTTCAGTTCAGAGATTAGGACTTGCCGAGAGATTCGACAGCGACAGCGAAGCTTTGAGATCCGTAGTTGCTCAGGATATTTCAAACTTAAGGGAATCTCTTAATTCAATAGATGAAAAGGAATTCGGCAAAGCAGTAAATTCAATTCTCAATGCCCGCAAGATCTATATCATGGGCATCAGGGCTTCTGCTCCTTTGTCTGAGTTTATGCACTTTTATATGACGCTTCTTTTCGATGATGTCGTACTTGTAAGAAGTACATGCACCAATGAGCTTTTCGAGCAGATCATGCCTATCGGAAAAGGTGATGTCATGATCGGCATTTCTTTCCCTAGATACTCAGCAAGAACAATAAATTCAATGGGATATGCAAAAGACAAGGGCGCAACGATCATTGCGATCACCGACAAGGATGATACGGCAATGACTGAATATGCCGATATCAAGCTTTTCGCGAAGTCTTCAATGGCATCTTTTGTTGATTCGCTTACGGCGCCGCTCTCTCTTATCAACGCATTGCTGGTATCGCTGGGCATGCACAGGAAAGAACATATCCAGTCATCCCTGGAATCACTTGAGACATTATGGTCACAGTACCGCGTATATGAGACGGGAAGAGACAGAAATACAGAAGACGGAGACATTTTATAAAGGAGTTATATTATGGGTATTTATCAGATCGCTATCGACGGACCTTCAGGATCAGGCAAGAGCACACTAGCTAAAGGTGTCGCAAAAGAACTCGGCATCATGTATCTCGATACAGGTGCAATGTACAGAACCTGTGCCGTAGCTTCCATCAAGAAGGGCATCAACCCCAAGGATGCTGATGCAGTAAAGAAGATGATGGATGAAGTTAAGATCGAAGTAGAGTTTGTTGACGGCGTCCAGCACATGATCCTTGATGGTGAGGATGTAACGGGCGAACTCAGAACGCCCCAGACATCGATTGCCGCATCTGATATTTCCGCACTTCCTTTTGTAAGAACTGCAATGGTTTCTCTTCAGAGAGAAATCGCTAAGAACCAGACATTCGTACTTGACGGCAGAGATATCGCTTCCGTTGTACTTCCTGATGCAAAGTATAAGTTTTTCGTTTTGTGTGCTCCTGAAGTTAGAGCAGAGAGAAGACTTGCCGAGCTTGAAGCAGCAGGCGATCACTCTCAGACATATGAAGAAGTTTTAAGAGATATTAAATATAGAGATGAGCAGGACTCCACAAGAGCCGCATCACCTCTTATCCAGGTTCCCGAAGCGATAGTTATCGATACAGGTAAGTATGATATTGAAGGAACAAGAGAATTCCTCATCAGCCAACTGGACGAAGAAGATAAGTAATGGATATAACGATCGCCAAGTCATCCGGTTTCTGCTTCGGAGTTAAGAATGCTGTAACGGCAGCCCAGAATGCTGTCGCAGAGCGTTCTGATGACAGAAAGCTCGTTATGCTCGGCGAGATAGTCCATAACAGATATGTAGTTGATAAGCTTCTCGAAGGCGGTTTTGAGATCTGCGAGAAAGCTGAAGACTGTCCTGAGGGTTCTGTAGTAATCGTCAGGGCTCACGGCGTTACTCCTGATGAAATTGAGATTTTAAATAGCAAAAACTGTGAGATCAGGGATATGACCTGTCCCTTCGTATCGAAGATCCATAAGATCGTCAGGGAGAATGCTCTTAATGGTATGAATATTATTATCACCGGAACTAAAGGCCATCCTGAAGTTACGGGTATTTTGGGCGAAGCAGAGGGGACCGGCGTCAAATGCGCTGTAATAAAGGATCCGGAGGATCTTGAGAGCCTCGATTTTCCGCTTGAAAGTGCAATATTGATATCCCAGACGACGTTTTCGAGTGCCGCATTCAAAAAAATCTGTCAAACAGTTAAAAATAAAATTGAAAAATATAATGTTTTTGATACAATATGTATTACGACTGAAAGTAGGCAAAAGGAAGCCGCTTCGCTCTCTGAGAAATCAGATTCGATGATAGTCATCGGTTCTGCTCACAGTTCGAACACCACTAAGCTTTTGGACATCTGCAAAGGTCGTTGTGCAAGAACATTCCTTGTGAACTCGGGCACAGAAGTACGGAATCTCATCTCGGAAGGGAAGATACTCCGGACGGATAAAGTCGGGATCACAGCGGGTGCATCTACACCGGAAGCTATTATTTTGGAGGTTGTTCAACAAATGAACGAAGAAGAGAAGATCACAAATCAGGGCTTTGACACAGAGTTTGCCAATGCTGTCGATTTAATTGCGCAGGTTAGAAGAGGTGCTGTAGTAAAGGGCACGATCACATCTGCAGATGACGACTATGTTTATGTAGACGTACACGACAAGTCCGAAGGTAGAATTTCACGTAAGGAGTTTGATTCGGATCCTGACTTCGATCTTGAAAAGGCTATTGCCGATCACACAGAAGTTACCGTTAAGGTAAGAAGCATCAAGAATTCCGATCAGGGTAAGGAGATCATCCTTTCCAAGAATGATGTTGAGTCCGAGAAGGGCAGAGCAGAGATCGAGGAAGCATTCAAGAACAAGACTCCTATCGAAGTTAAGATCACACGTACAGTTAAGGACGGTGTTATCGGTTCTTACAAGGGCGTTGATATCTATATCCACAGAACACAGATCAAGACCGGCGAAGTTAAGGACCTTGAGTCTTATGTAGGCCAGGTTCTCGAGATCGTTGTTACTAAGTTCGACACAGAGAAGGGCCGTCTCAGAATTTCAGGAAGCCACAGAATCATTGCTTCCGAAGAGCGCCGTAAGAAGTCTGCAGAGATCTGGGACAACATTGAGGAAGGCAAGCACTATACAGGTGTTGTCAGAAGCCTCGTAGATTTCGGTGCATTCATCGATATCGGCGGTGTTGACGGACTCGTTCACGTTTCCGAGCTCTCATGGAGCCGCAACGCTAAGCCTGCTGACGTTCTCAAGGTTGGTGAGGAAGTTGACGTTTACGTTAAGTCTTTCGATAAAGAAACAAAGAAGATCTCTTTGGGCTACAAGAAGCTTGAGGATGATCCTTACTACAACATCGAAGAGAGAATGCCTGTTGGTTGCATCGTTCAGGGTACAGTAGTCCGTCTTACAAAGTTCGGCGCTTTCGTACAGCTTGAGCCCGACCTCGACGCACTCTGCCACGTATCTCAGATCTCTTCCAGAAGACTTGAGAAGCCTGAGGATGTTCTTTCAGTAGGTCAGGTTGTTCAGGCTAAGGTTATCAAGATCGAACCTGAGGAGAGAAGAATCTCCATCTCCATCAAGGAAGTTGCTCCTATCGATCCTGAGGTCGAGGAAGCTCCTGCTGAAGAGGCTGCTGAGGAAGCACCTGAGTCAACAGACGAAGCTTAATCTTAAAGCTTTTAATTGAGTTTCAGACCGCGCTCTTTATGGGCGCGGTTTTTATTTCTAATATAAGAAAATAAGTACTTGCATAATCTTTTATGTTGTTATAAGATTTATAGGCTTGTTAGAGGAAATACTCCATCGGGGTGTGGCTCAGGTGGTAGAGTGCCTGCTTCGGGAGCAGGAGGCCGTGGGTTCAAGTCCCGCCACTCCGACCAATAATTTTTCCTAACAGAGCGTGATCATCGGGGTGTAGCTCAGGTGGCTAGAGTGCTTGCTTAGGGAGCAAGAGGTCGTGGGTTCAAGTCCCGTCACTCCGACCAACTCAAAGATAACCTTCGTACATTGTACGGAGGTTATTTTTTTGCCTTAAAGTTTTCCTTATGTTTGTTATATTCCTCGCTTCGCTCGGATATAACAAACACTCGCAACCCTTACTTATCGTAAGTTCGCTTATGTTCAGTTCCGGAGCATAGCTCCGACCTGACATTGCTCACTTACGCAAGCAAGTTACTCGTATGTTTGTTATAATCAAAACTATCAAAATAAAGGCGGTGGATTTCATGAGTCGAGCAGATGATATTTTCGATGAGAACATTAGAACGATACTTAATTCAGGCTATTCAACCATCAATGACAAGGTAAGGCCCCATTGGGCTGATGATGGTGCTCCGGCTTATACATATAAGGCATTTGCAATCGTAAACCGTTATAACCTTGCAGAGGAATTTCCGATGTTTACTCAGCGCTGGATTAATTTCAAGGCGGCTGTAGATGAGCTCCTCTGGATCTGGCAGAAGAAGTCCAATAATGTCAACGATCTGAATTCTCATATCTGGGATTCATGGGCTGATGAGACAGGTTCTATCGGCAAGGCATACGGATATCAGCTTGGCGTAAAGCATAAATATAAGGAAGGCGAGTTCGACCAGGTTGACCGTGTTCTTTACGATCTTAAGAATAATCCTTCTTCAAGAAGGATCATGACTAATATCTATGTACATCAGGATCTTTCAGAGATGCACTTGTATCCCTGTGCTTATTCAATGACATTTAATGTAACAGGCAATAAGCTTAACGCAATACTCAATCAGAGAAGTAATGACATGCTTGTTGCAAATGCCTGGAACGTATGCCAGTACGCTGTTCTGGTACATCTCATGGCAAGATGTTCAGGCCTTGAAGTTGGCGAGTTCGTACACGTTATCGCAGATGCTCACATCTATGACCGTCATGTTGATATCGTTAAGGAACTTATCGAGATGCCCAAGTATCCGGCTCCGAAGCTCGTTCTTGATGAAGGCATTACTGATTTCTATCAGTTCACAACAGATAACATCAGGCTTGAAGGCTATGAGGCCGGTCCCAAGATCAAGGGAATCCCTGTAGCAGTCTGATTGGCGGTAATTGAATGAAGTTAATATTTATAAGACACGGTGATCCTGATTACGAGAAGGATTCACTTACTGAAAAAGGCTGGCGCGAGGCTGAGATCCTCTCTGAACGCGTTGCTAAATGGGACATAAAGCAGATTTATTGTTCTCCTATGGGAAGAGCTAAGGATACCTGTTCCGTATCTTTGAAGAAGACCGGAAGAGAAGCAGTTACTTGTGAATGGCTTCAGGAATTCTACTACAGGATCTGGGACGAGCAGGAGAAGCAGTGGACTATTGCCTGGGATTTCTTTCCCAGAGACTTCAATAACTGGGATGAGCTCCATGACAAAGATAAGTGGGCTGAAACAGATATCATGAAGTCCGGAGATATTGCTAAACACGCCCAGGAAGTCTATGACGGAATAGATGCACTTCTCGAAAAACACGGATATAAGAGAAACGATAAAGGCTTCTATGATGTCATAGAGCATAATGACGATAATATCGTGTTATTCTGTCATTTCGGTGTTACAGCGCTTATTGTCAGTCATCTCATCGGAGTTGCAGCACCGGTTCTCTGGCAGGGAATGATAATGCAGCCGACTGCTCTTACCATATTGGGTTCTGAAGAAAGGATTCCCGGTGAAGCGACTTTCAGAGTACAGACGTTCAGCGATTGCAGACACCTGGCAGAAGCAGGTGAGCCTATGTCACAGTCAGGATACTTTACTAAGATTTTTGAGGGGTAATAATCATGATAGCTATTTCAGCAGTTGATAAGAATTGGGCAATCGGAAATCAGGGACATCTTCTTATTTCTTTGCCTGAAGATCAGAAAGGTGTATTCAAGAAATATACGGCAGGACATACTGTCGTATACGGAAGAAAGACACTTGAGACTTTCCCCGGCCAGAGACTTCTGCCTAACAGAGTCAACGTAATCATGTCCAGGAGCTTTGATTACGAGAAGGAGGGCGCTATGGTCCTTCATTCCGTAAACGAGCTTGAAGATTTCCTTGAGCTTAGTGCAGATGAGGTTTATCTCATAGGCGGCGCTTCACTTTATAACTCTCTCATCGGCCTTTGCGACAAGGCGATAATTACCAGCATAAGGGCTGAGTTTGAAGCAGACTGCTGGTTCCCGAATCTTGATGAAGATCCCGAGTGGGAATTAGAAGAAGAGGAACCGCCGGTAATGAGTGCTAAGGGCGTTGAATTTACTGTAAAACATTATAAAAGGAAAGCGTGAAGCTTTCCTTTTTTGTTGGTTTATGTTGTGCTGTCTTCCTGTATGCAGTAGTCGTGTATAAGCGGCTGGGTAATAATGTCGGGCCTTACGGTTACACCAGGCGCTGTAGTTGCCACATACGAGAATGTGATGGTCTCACCAGGATACAGTATGAAGTAGGGCGCAAATCCAAGCTGCAGACCATTGTATTCTTCTATTACTATATCTACGTCGCCGTCATTTTCGAAGTCGCTTACATATCCGCCTGCAGGCGCAAACAGGTAGAGCAGGGAAATAAGATCGGCGCCATTTTCCATACTTGTGATGTATATGTTGTTAAGACCGTATTCGAGTGTCTCGTCATCAATCGTGTTGGATAATTCAACCGTAACCGGATAAGAGACAGAACCGTCAGCGTTAACTGTGCCATCGCCCATGGTAACGTGATAGTCGATATAAGGTCCGAGCTTGCAGGAAAGGTTAACATTATAGAAAACACCAATGACAGGGTTATCAGGTTCTGAGTACAATGCGCCGGAGAATCCGAGCTTGGAGATCTCAGCCTGTGATTCAGGGTCTTTCATCCAGATCATGAGAACTCTGTCCTTGCTGCTCTCGGTGATTACGGACATTAACTGGATAATTGAGTCTTTATTGATGTGGCTCATCAATTCTTTAAAGACAATATCTGCAGTTTCAGCGAAAAGTGCATCGGTTATCATGTTTGCTTCAGAATAGTTATTCGTATAATCATCTGATTTGAAATAATCGAAGTAGATCTGTTTCTGCAGATAATTGACTGCGTTTGTATCATCAAGTGTTACTCCGTTGGAGAGGGTTACGGGACCAGTGATCGTCAAAAGTCTCTGGATTATGTGCGGAGTAAGGGAGATAACGCCGTCAATTGTCTCATTATTATTCTCCTCGTAAGCAGCTGCCATGATCTCGGCTGCTCTCGGGAAATCAGGGTTTACGGTTGCTTTTATCGGGTTTTCACCATACCAGTCAGGAAGGAACAGTGTGTTTTCTTCTTCAGTAATGGTAATTGAGGAAGGCTGGTATTCAGGAAGTGACTTGAATACTGATTCAAAATTACCGAATGTGAATTCTCCGTCGATAACCTGGGCTTTGCCTACGGAACCCGGGAATCCGCCTCCGGCACGCATTTCAGCGGAGTTCTGGGCAACAACAAGGAAGACACGGTCTTCGCCTTCACCGATGATCAGTCTGATAAGCGGTTTATATGTTTTAACTTCATACAGGGTTTTCATCAGATTGATGAGAGAGTTGCTGAGGTCGACATATTTCTCGGGATTTTCTGTGACAAGAGGGCTGGTAAGGATCTCATCGCATATATCCATGAGATGGGGTTCTATCTTGTCCTCCAGATCCAGGTATGCCCTGATTACATCAGTGTTCATGCCGTCTTCAGTCTTAAGGTCAGAGAAAGATACTCTGTTCATTGTATCGGCTGCAGGACGTAAGATCTCGGTAGATGCAGTATCGATAATCGGAATGAAGAATTCAGCCTGCTGGGGCAGCTGTCTGTATGAAGATACTTCGTCCTCAATGATGGAGAAATTAAATTCAGGAAGTTCTCCGATGTCTTTCATTACTTTCTTTGCTGCCGGGCTTACGGCATCGATCATGTTGCATAAAGCATAGAGACGTACGGCCATGTCAGGACCCATATCATCCATGTTGAAGCCGTCAAGGCTGGGCTTTCCGAGTACACGGATATATGTGGAAGCGGGCTTAAGTATGGTAACTGTTGCTTCATCAGCAATGTTTACGGCTTTTCTGGCAGTATCAAGATCTTCCTTTATCTTGGAGCCGGCAAAAGGGATAGATGTTGCAAATTTCCAATTGCTCTCATCGAGATCGGCTCTGAGTTCTTTTATTGATGCTTCTACTGTAATTATAGAATTATCGGCTGCATCAGCATTTCCGTCCGCAAGAAAATCAAGTGTCTGCTTAACGGATGTTTTGAGCATTTTAGCGTCTGAAACTGCCTTGGATGCCTTAACAGAACAAATTACTCCTATTATTGTCAGGACCAGCAGCAAAGAAGCAGCTACGACTCCGCAGATAAGAGCGATCTTTCTGGGCTTTGAGCCTTTCTTTTTACTTGCATTCTTCTTTGTCTTTTTAACTTTTTTCTCTTTAACTGGTTTGTTGACCGGCTTTGCTGCCGCATGCTTTGGGGCATCTTCGTTAATTACAAACTTACCCTCAAAAGGATCATTAGCTTTCAATTCGTTTATCTCCCATGTATTATTAGTCGAAAGAAGAATACAAAACATTATTTTTTTTAACAAGTTACTAATTTAAAGAAACTTGAGGGAAAAGAGTCAATGTTTTCTACTTGCGTATTCAAATCCTTTTTGTTAGAATACATCCGCATAAAAATCACGCATACATTCCGACTGTGGCCAATTTTGAGCTGAATATTACTTATGATGTATGCGGAAGAATGAACAGGAACAGGAGGATTATTTTATGCCAGTTATTTTAATGAAGCAGCTTCTTGAAGCAGGCGTACACTTCGGTCACCAGACACGTCGTTGGAACCCTAAGATGTCCGAGTACATCTTCACGGAGCGTAACTCAATCCACATCATCGATTTGCAGAAGACAGTCAAGAAGGTCGACGAGGCCTATGACGCTATGCGCGAGCTCGCTGAGAAGGGTGATATCCTTTTCGTTGGTACAAAGAAGCAGGCTCAGGATTCCATCAAGGAAGAAGCTCAGCGTTGCGGACAGTTCTATGTTAACTATCGTTGGCTCGGTGGTACTCTCACAAACTTCGTAACAATCAAGAAGAGAGTTGCAAGACTTGAAGAACTCCGCAGAATGGAAGCTGACGGTTCTTTCGAACTCAGAACAAAGAAGGAAGTTGCTAAGCTTAAGCTCGAGATGACAAAGCTCGACCAGAACCTCGGTGGTATCGTTGGTATGGTTAAGCTCCCTGCAGCTCTTTTCATCGTTGATACAAAGAAGGAGCACAATGCAGTTGCTGAGGCTAAGAGACTCAACATCCCGATCGTTGCTATCGTAGATACAAACTGCGATCCTGATGAAGTAGATTACGTTATCCCCGGTAACGATGACGCTATCCGTGCAGTTAAGCTCATCACAGCTAAGATGGCTGACGCTGTTATCGAAGCTCATCAGGGTGAGGATGCTACATCTGAGGGTATGGATCTTGATTCAGCTGACGCTAAGGCTGCTACAGCAGAGGTTGCTGAGGAGCAGGCTGCAGAGGCTGCTGAAGATAAGTCTATCGAAGAGATCGCTTCTGAGTCTTAATCAAATTCTTAACTAAAAACGCAAAGGAGAATATATATGGCAGTTACAGCTCAACAGGTAAAAGAACTCCGTGAACTTACAGATTGCGGAATTATGGATTGTAAGAAGGCACTTATCGAGTGCGATGGTGATATCGAGAAGGCTAAGGCTTGGCTTCGTGAGAAGGGTATGGCTAAGGCTGAGAAGAAGTCCGCTAGAATCGCTGCAGAGGGTGCAGTTGTAGCTAAGATTGCTGATGACAAGAAGTCAGGCGTTTTGGTTGAGATCAACATCGAGACAGACTTTGCTGCTAACACAGATAAGTTCAAGGCTTTCACAGATGCTGTTGCTACACACATCCTTGCAAAGAAGCCTGCTAATATTGAAGAGCTTATGGCTCAGCCTCTCTACAACGACGAGTCCAAGACAGTTGAGATCTTCCAAAAGGAAGCTATCGCTGATATCGGTGAGAACACATCTATCAGAAGATTCGTTGTTTACGAAGTAGAGGGCAACGGTGCTGTTGCAGCTTACATCCACATGGGTGGTAAGGTAGGCGTATTTGTTGAAGTTACAACAGACGATGATTCTGTTATCAACAAGCCTGAGTTTGCTGATTTCGCTAAGAACATCGGCATGCAGGTTGCTTCTATGAGACCTAACTGGGTTGAAGAGAAGGACGTTCCCCAGGGCGAGCTCGACAAGGAAGTTGAGATCATCAAGAATAAGGCTCTCGAAGAGGGTAAGCCTGAGAAGATCATTATGGAGAGAATCGTTCCCGGCCAGATCAAGAACTTCTACAAGCTCAACTGCCTCGTTGACCAGGAGTTCTTCAGAGATGACGATCTCACAATCTCCCAGTACATTGAGCAGTCAATCAAGGCTATCGGCGCTAATGTTTCCATTGTTCGTTTCACACGCTTTGGTCTTGGCGAAGGTATCGAGAAGAAGGTTGACGATTTTGCTGAGGAAGTAAGAAAGCAGGCTGGTCTCTAATAGACTGTCAGCTTAATTACCAATTAACTGAATTAACTTATAGGGTTGTCTCAAATTGAGGCAACCCTATTTAATTTAATTTTTTTCTTTTAATAAGGGCGCATTATTGATAAAATCTAATGAAGATATTTTTCCGGAGGAACTTATTAATGGGTGATACAAAATATAAGCGCGTACTTCTGAAGATTTCAGGAGAAGCTTTGGCCGGTGATGCTAAAGTAGGCATAAATGATGAAGTTCTTAAAGAGATTTCCGCTAACATTAAGGCAGTTGCAGATTTAGGCGTTCAGGTAGCCATCGTCGTAGGCGGCGGCAACTTCTGGCGCGGAAGATCTTCCGAAAAGATGGACAGAGTAACTGCAGATCACATGGGAATGCTCGCTACACTCATGAATTCACTTGCGCTCTCTGATGCACTTGAGCAGCAGGGTGCCATCACAAGAGTTTTGTCAGCTGTTGAAGTTAGGCAGATGGCTGAACCTTACATCAGAAAGAGAGCCGTAAGACATCTTGAGAAGGGAAGGATCGTAATCTTTGCTTGCGGCACAGGTAACCCTTACTTCTCCACAGATACAGGTGCTGCTTTAAGAGCAACCGAGATCGGTGCGGATGTATTCCTTAAGGCTACTATGGTTGACGGTGTTTATGACAAGGATCCCCATGTCTATTCCGATGCCAAGAAGTATGACAAAGTCTCTCACGATGAGGTATTAAGACTTAACCTTAAGGTTATGGATGCTACAGCAGCTGCGCTCTGCCGTGACAATCACACAAAGATCCTCGTATTCTCCATGAAGGATCCGGAGAACATCGTAAGGATCGCTAAGGGCGAAGAATTAGGAACAATAGTTGAATAAATACATTAAGAGGAGGCTTTAATTATGGCTATGATCGAGATTACAAAGAAAGATTACGATGATATCGAAGCAAAAATGCAGAAGTGCATCGATAACCTTCAGGAAAACCTCAACACTATCCGCGCAGGACGTGCTAATCCTCACGTTTTGGACAAGATTACCGTAGATTACTATGGTGCACCTTCTCCTCTTAATGCAGTAGCTAACATTCAGGTTCCGGAAGCAAGAATGATCACCCTTACTCCCTGGGATCCGAAGATGCTTAAGGAGATCGAGCATGCTATACAGGCTTCTGACCTCGGCATTAATCCTACAAACGACGGTAAGATGATCAGACTCGTTTTCCCTATGCTTACAGAGGAGAGACGTAAGGATCTCGTTAAGCAGGTTAAGGTGTACGGCGATGAGACAAAGGTAGTTATCCGAAATAACCGCCGTGACTGCATCGATAAGATGCGTTCCGCTAACAAGAAGAAGGAACTTACAGACGATCTCCTCAAGGAGTTCGAAGAGAAGGTCCAGAAGATCACAGATAAGTTCACAGCAGAAGTAGACAAGGTCTGCGAAGCTAAGAATAAGGAACTTATGGAAATCTGATAGATGGCTTTACTCGGAAACAAAAAAGAAAAGACTTATGATACGGGTGACCTTAAGGTCCCCGTATCTTTGGGTGTAATAATGGACGGCAACGGAAGATGGGCCACCAACAGACATCTTCCGAGAAGTGCCGGACACAAAGTCGGTGCAGAGAATCTTAAAGAGCTCTGCCGTAACTGCGTAAGATACGGCGTTAAGTATCTTACCGTTTATGCTTTCTCAACTGAGAACTGGGCAAGACCCCAGCCTGAAGTTGATTTCCTCATGAAGCTCTTTGTCGAGCTTTTCGATAAGTACGATGAGGAACTCGCAGAAGAAGGTATCAGAGTCAGATTCACAGGTGACGATTCAGAGCTTCCCAAGAAGGTAAGAGATGTCTGCAAAACAGCTGAGGAGAGATCCAAGAACCGTCCTAACATGCAGCTCATCGTTGCTCTTAACTATGGCGGAAGACGTGAGATATTGAACAGCTGCCGCCAGATCGCCGAAAAGGTAAAAGCAGGCGAGATCGAACCTTCTGACATTACTGAGAAGATGCTTTCAGACAACATGTATCTGCCTGATGTACCTGATCCGGAACTCATCATCAGACCCAGCGGTGAGATGAGATTATCCAACTTCTTATTGTGGGAAAGCGCTTATTCCGAATTCTGGGTATCCGATACTTTGTGGCCTGACTTTGGTTATGAAGATCTGACTCAGGCTTTCAGGGATTTTGCATCACGAGACAGACGCTTCGGCGGCTTGTCCAAGAAGGAAAGTAAGACCTAAATTGAGACAGAGAATAATCACAGGTATTATCTTCACGGTTTTGGTACTGTCTTTATTTGTACCTGCACTGTTTTGGCCGGTTACAGGAATTATCATGGCTGCGGCAATCGGTGTATTTGCCTGTATTGAGATTTACAAAGCTCTTAAACACGGAGGATACCGTCCTTCCAGAGTTCTTTTGATTATAGGCATGGTGCTTGCGACACTTGTCGTTTTATGTGGTCTTTTATTCCAGCTAAATATCGAGAGCGTAATGGCTCTTTATCTGATTATCGTTTGTATGTATTCTCTTGCATGCGGTATCAATCTTCCGCTTGTAAGACCTGATGATGAGAAGTCATTCCTGAACGGTATATTTACCGGTGGAATGGTCTTTTACATTTCCTTCCCGTTGTTTTGTCTTGTAAGCGCATTACTGTTTGTTCCTAATGGCTGGTTCTATATGGTTATTGGCCTCTTTGCACCGTGGGGAACTGATGTTTTCGCTTATTTCACCGGTGTTGCCATCGGAAAGCATAAGATCGTTCCGCACATTTCTCCAAAGAAGACTTGGGAAGGCTGTATCGGCGGTACGGTTTTCTGTGCACTGTCGGTACTAGTTTATTCATGCCTCGTTTTATATAGGGTTGAAGCTATTCAGATGAGCATGGTGGTATACGGGATTATAATGTTCTTCTTGGGAATCCTTATTTCCATTATGTCTCAGCTCGGTGACTGGTTCTGTTCTGTAATCAAGAGAAGGACCGGAATAAAGGATTTCGGAAATATATTCCCGGGACACGGCGGAATGATGGACAGGTTCGACAGTGCGTTCTTCACATTGCCGACGGCGCTGCTTCTTGCGATCATTGCAAACAACCTGTTCTAAAGTCAAAAAGCTTATCGGATTATTCTTAGGAGTTTTAATATGCGCAGATTATCAATATTGGGTTCAACGGGTTCAATTGGTAAACAGACCCTTGAAGTTGTAAGAAAAGCTCCCGCAGATTTTACGGTTGAGTCTCTTACATGCGGAAGTGATATTGATACGCTTTTCGATCAGATCAAAGAGTTCAGACCCAAGGTCTGTTCTGTTGTTAATGAGAGCAAGGCCATTGAACTTTCATCAAGACTTAAGGATGAAGGCATTGAGATCGAAGTCCTTACCGGTGAAGAAGGAAACATCACGTGCGCAACTTTAGACAGCTGCGATACTGTTGTCGGTGCAATTGTCGGCTTTGCAGGACTTGTCCCCGTATATCACGCTGTTTTAAGCGGTAAGGATATAGCTCTTGCCAACAAAGAAACTCTTGTTGCCGGTGGAGACGTTATTATGCCGCTTATCAGGGATAAGGGCGTTGCCATGCTTCCAATTGACAGCGAGCATTCGGCTATCTGGCAGTGCCTTAAAGGTGAGAAGAGGGAAGATCTCGACAGGATCCTTATCACTGCATCAGGCGGACCTTTCAGAGGCATGACGAGAGAACAGCTCGAAAACGTTACTTTGCAGGATGCCCTTCATCATCCGACATGGAACATGGGCGGTAAGATTACTATCGATTCTGCAACCATGATGAATAAAGGACTTGAGATCATTGAAGCTCATCATTTATATGGAATAGATTGCGACAGGATCGACGTTGTCGTTCATCCGCAGAGCGTAATTCACTCAATGATTAGACTTAAGGATGGTTCTGTATTGGCTCAGATGGGTAAGCCTTCCATGGTTCTGCCCATTGAGGTTGCTCTTTACTATCCTGACCGTGGTCCGTCAATCGTTACCGAATTTGACCCATTCAATGCCGCTATGTCTAACCTGACATTTGAGCCCTGCGATACAGAAGTATTCAGATTAGTTAAGCTTGCATATGAAGCGGGAAGAAAGGGTGGACTTGTTCCTACAGTAATGAACGCTGCCAATGAATCTGCAGTTATGGCTTATCTTGCAGGCAGCATCAACTTCCTCGGCATTGAGGAGACTGTTTTCGAGACTGTCGAAAAAATGGAGCCTTCAATCAGCAGGCTTGACCTGACTATAGATAATATCTGCCGGACTGACAAAGATGCCAGAATCTATGCAGATGAGTTAATTAAGGGAAAGATTAAATAATGAGTATTGTACGAAGCATTATTTTTGTTGTCTTAATGCTCGGAGTTCTTGCATCTTTGCATGAACTTGCGCATTTCTGGGTAGCAAGATTATTGAAGATAAAAGTATATGAGGTTTCTCTTTTTGTAGGACCTAAGCTTTTATCCTGGAAACATAAAGACGTTAAATTCTCGATCAGGCTTATTCCTATCGGTGCTTATGTAAGATTCAATGAGATCGATGAAGAAGGATATATCGTTGAAAGCGATAATCCTGATCTCCTTGCTAACCAGCCGAGATTCAAGAGACTTCTTGTATCAATAGCAGGTCCTTTAATGAACCTTATACTTGGTATCCTTATTTTCTTCGTTATGTTCCTGTCGCTTGGTTATTCAACTATGAAGATAGGAAATCCAATAGATGGTGCTCAGACAAGTGTTGTTGCATCCGAGTACACTCCCGGAGATAAGATACAGGCTGTTAACGGAGTCAAGGTTTATACTTCTTTTGATCTTTCATTTGAGCTTGATTCTGATAATCCGGGTGAAGTTATGACACTTACTCTTAAGTCACAGGAGACAGGCGAAAAATATGATATTGAACTTACTCCTGAATTCTATAGAAAACCAATGCTTCTTATCTACGTTAAGACTTCTGATATGGAAGAACGTGAGGGTTGGCTGGTAGATTCGGTCGATCCTGATCAGAATAAAGGTAATCCCGTCCTGGCGGCAGGTGACATTGTAACGCATATAAATGGTAAATCAGTTGATGACGCTGATTTTGATGAGTATCTGTTTAACATGGAAGAGCAGGAGTACCTGACTGTTACGTATATCAGGGACGGAGTAACTTCTGATGTACAGATTGCTCCAGAATATGTTGATTATGTAACGACGAGAGGTATCAGAATATTACCCCAGACCGTGGATTCGCCGGCTAGCTTTTTCGAAGCATTAGGTTATGCGGCCAAAATGCCTGCCTCAGTCGGAAATATCACCATAAGAGGTATAAAACAGATTATCTCAGGTAAGGAAAAAGCTTATAATTTGTTATCGGGACCCATCGGGATCACTACAATGGTCAACGATGTTGTTAAGGAAGAGGAAGATTCTGTTGCAGACAAACTTATAACGCTTGTTATGATTACTGCAGTCATTTCCATGGCACTTGCATTTTCTAATCTCCTTCCGATTCCGGGTCTCGACGGAATACAGATCGTCTTTATCGTTGTAGAGATGGTTATAGGACATAAGTTGTCCGAGAAGGCTGAGAACAGGCTCACAATAGCCGGATTCATTGTGATCATTCTGCTCCTGATTCTGGCTTTCATTTCGGACATCTTAAGGATCATTTTCGGTTACTGACCGTTTTAGGAGAGCATTATGACTAAGAAAGTCTTGATCGGTAATGTTGAAGTCGGCGGCGGATCTTCAGTAAAGATCCAGTCAATGAATAATACTGACACAAGAGATGCAAACGCAACTTTAGCCCAGATTCAGGAACTTGCCGATAACGGCTGTGATATCACACGTGTGGCCATTCCCGACATGGAAGCAGCTGAGAGCCTTAAGGAGATTACATCTAAGTCTCCCATCCCGGTTGTTGCGGATATTCATTTCGATTACAGACTTGCTCTCGCGGCAGCCGATAACGGTGCTTCTAAGATCAGGATAAACCCCGGTAATATCGGTGGCCCTGAGAATGTTAAGCTTGTAGCAGACAAGTGTAAAGAACGCCACATCCCGATCCGTGTCGGAGTAAATTCCGGTTCTATCTCAAGGGAGATACTGGCAAAGTACGGCGAAGTTAATGCTGATGCAATGACTGAGAGTGCTTTGGGTGCTGTTAAGCTTCTTGAAGATCAGGATTTTGACGATATCGTCATTTCCATCAAGTCTTCATCCCCAAGGCTTACGATCGATACCTACAGGATACTGTCAAAGTCTTGCGATTATCCGCTTCATGTCGGTGTTACTGAGGCGGGTACAGTCAGGGAAGGTGCTATTAAGTCTGCAGTAGGAATCGGCGCTCTTCTTGCGGAAGGTATCGGTGATACCATCAGAGTTTCTCTTACAGGCAATCCTGTAGATGAAGTAATTACAGCCAAGCAGATCCTTAAAGCTCTGGATCTCAGAGATGGAGGAATCACGTTTATTTCCTGTCCGACATGTGGAAGAACACAGGTTCCTCTGATTGAATTGGCAGGACAGATAGAACAGAAGGTCTCAAAACTTCCCTATAACCTGAAGGTTGCCGTTATGGGCTGTGTTGTAAACGGTCCCGGTGAAGCCAGAGAATGCGATATAGGAATCGCCGGCGGCAAAGACGAATTCGTATTATTTGAGAAAGGCGTGCCGGTAAGAAAAATACCGGCATCAGTCGCGGTTGAAGAATTTGTAAGGGAAGTGATCAGAGTTGGAGAAGAAAAGAGTAAAACTACTTGAACTGTTCAATGTAGATTCAGATAAGTATAAGGATTTAGATGAGCTTTATGTAGTTAAGGTTGATATCTACAAAGCTAAATCATCTATAAATATCATTCTCGAAGGAATAGATTCTCTTAAGTACAACAACAGTGTTGTTACTTTGGTTAGTGAGCTCGAGAAGGATTTCGGTACCAAGGTCAACTTTTGTTTTAATGGTTTTGACTATACCAATCTGCCTGATGCTTACAGCAACATTGAGAGACTTATAAGATATTATGCAGCCCGTGACGGTGAAGGTCCTGTTAAGAACCTTGCCGATTTTATCAGTCTCCAGGCTGATATTGATTATGACAATGCTGCGCTTTCTTATGTTTCATACATAAATGTCTCATCAGGCTGGTCATCCATGCTTGGAAACGAAGATAAGCAGTCACTTACATCTGCCATTATTGATGCCAACACCATTTGTGTCGGTAACGAGATCTCATGCAGATGCGAGATCCTTTGCCATGACCATGATATGGCCGGTATGGATATATCTCAGGATGACGATGTTATCCGTGCGATAGAAGAGGGAAGAATGGTTTTCCCTGACATTGAATATGTAGAAGAAAAACCTAATAAAGGTTCAAAGAAAAAGAAAGATGAAAAAACAGGTGATGCAGAAGCAAAACCTGTTGCAAAAGATTCCTGGGAAGCTAAAGCTCAACAGGCCAGAAAAGAAGCAAAACAGGAAGAAAAGAAATTCGATTATAAGGCACAGGCCAATGCTGATAACCAGCTTTACGGACGTGTAAAGAAACAGGCTACTTTCATGAAGATATCTGATCTTACGATAGGCTGTTTTGACGTTAATATCGCAGGTAATCTGATATTTAACGAGGATTCATTTAAGCTTGCCAAAACGGGCAGAAGCGTAATCGTTAAGTTCATGTGCCTTGATGATACGGACGGTATATCATGTATTGCTTTCTTAAAGCCTGAAGAAGCTGACGGATTCCAGAAAGAATTCGGTAAGGGCGGTTATATCGGCATCCAGGGTAATGTCGAGAACGACTCATTTACAGGTGATAAGTGTCTTAAGGTATCAGGATTCTTCAGTGCTGAAAAACCGCCGAAGAGAAAAGATACTGCAGAACGCAAGAGGGTAGAACTTCACGTGCACACCAAGATGAGTGAGAGTGATGCCACGACAGAGCCTGCTGATCTCATCAAGCTGGCGGCCCAATTCGGCCATTCGGCATGTGCGGTTACTGACCACGGCGTAGTTCAGGCGTTCCCTCATGTATTTGAGGCAGCTAAAGGCATCAATAAAAAGCGTAAGGAGACAGGTGAAGCACCTATCAAGTGTATCCTCGGTTGCGAAGGATATCTTGTAGATGACGGTCCTACGGTTTTCTATAACCTTCCTTATGATGTTAAGAACGATAAGATCAAACCTTCAGATGTTGATGATGATGCTTCACTGAACTTCATTTTCAAACCCAAGGCAGTCGGTTCATTCGTTTCCATTGTTATCAAGCGCAATGGTGACGATGCCCTGCGTGATACATTTACATCTGTCTGTGCATCCAAATACAGACTGAAGGGCTACAAGGCTGTTAAGCCGGAAGAAGAGGGTGAATCTGATCAGGATGCAATGGAATTTGCATCCCACGATATTGATAAGTCTCTTTGGGATCCTGATGAAGTCCCCGAAAAATTGAGAGATGAGAATATCACCAAGAAGCCTTTGGAGCCTCATGAACCATTAGGCATGACCGTAAATATCGAGCGTGATATTAAAGATGAATACACTGATGGTACAGATGAAGTTATTCCTTCTGAGCTTGTTTTCGAGCATGTGGCTGATTTCCATGCTGAATTTGAAGATGCAATCTACCCCGGTACGGGAGAACCTTGCGATTCATATTTTGCAATGGGAGAACTTCTCGAATTCATCGGTGATTCATATATAACAGGTCCTGATATCTTCACGACGCTTGCTTTCCTTCGCCGTGCCGGTTATGGAATCAACATTGAAGATAAGGTCTATTATCGACATAAGTTCCTTATGCCTGCTACTTCTGATGAAGATATTCTTGAGACATTCTATAAGGGTGAATATAAGACAGTTGACGAAGCATTAAGTGCTAAGGGCACGATGTTCACTTACACTGCAGACGGCAGTGAATTTGATGAGATGTTTACTGCATGTTATAAGTCAGCATCTTTGCTTGCTTTATGCCTTGCGGATGCGGGGACTGTTGATGCTCTTGATATTAACTATAAAGTTGGACATTATACTCCTGCAAGAATTAAGACAAACGATAAAGACACTAATAAGCTGCCTATTACGCCAATGTATCACATCATTTATCTAGTGCGTTCTAATATGGGCCTTTATAACCTTTATCGTATTGTCTCTGAATCACAGATTCATTACTATTCGAGAAGACCCAGAACGCCCAAGAGTCTGCTCAAGTATTTCAAGTCCGGCATTATTGTCGGCGGTGCCTGCGAGCGTGGTGAAATATACAGATATGTCATTTCCAAATACAGGTCCTTAAATAAGGACAGACAGGCAACAAGAGATTTCCTGAAAGATTCAGAAGAGTTCGCAAAGATATTAAGTCTTTACGACTATGTGGAGATCCAGCCTCTTTGCAACAACATGTTCATTACAAGACAGGATCCTTCTAAATCAGATACGGGAACAACTCCGATGAACGAGGACGACATCCGTATTATCAATGAGCTGCTTGTAGAGACTGCAGACGATCACGGCATGCCTGTATGTGCTACGACCGACTCTCATTTCCTCAACAAGGAAGACGGCCGTTACAGAAAGTACATGCTTATGAGCATGGGATTTGATGATGCTGAGATGCAGAGTGATCTGTATTTCAGAACCACTGATGAGATGCTCGAAGAATTCAAGTATCTTGGTGAAGAAAAGGCGATGGAAGTTGTTGTAGATAACACCAACATGATCGCCGACATGATCGACTTCGGAATCAAGCCGTTCCCTGACGGATCTTATCCTCCGCAGATTGCAAGAGCTGCAGCCGATGTAAGAGATATCGCTTATACAAAGGCTAACCGTATGTATCGTCATAAGGGCGTTCTTAACGAAGTCGTTAAGGCAAGACTCGACAGAGAGCTTGATTCCATTATCAACAATGGTTATGCGATCATGTACTACATCGCATACAGACTCGTTAAGAAGTCCAATAATGACGGATATGTTGTAGGTTCCAGAGGTTCAGTTGGTTCCTCATTTGCTGCCACTATGTGCGGTATTTCTGAAGTTAACCCTCTGCCTCCGCATTACAGATGTAAGAAGTGTAACTATGCTGAATTCGATAACAGCGGTAAGTTTGGTTCAGGATATGACCTTCCGCCGAAGAACTGTCCTGAATGCGGTGAACCGCTGATACCGGATGGTCAGGATATTCCTTTCGAGACATTCCTCGGATTCAAAGGAGATAAGCAGCCTGATATCGACCTTAACTTCTCCGGTGAGTATCAGCCGAGAGCGCATGCTTATGTTGGCGTGCTGTTCGGCGGGACTCATACGTTCAAGGCCGGAACGATCGGTGCTTACCAGGATAAGAACGCTTATGGTGTGTGCCGTAAGATCTGTGAAGAGAAGGGCGAACCTTTCACACAGGCACATCTCGCATTTATGGCAAGAGACATCATCGGCGTTAAGAGAACAACATCCCAGCATCCCGGTGGTATCGTCGTTATTGCCAAGGAAATGGATATCTATGAATTTACGCCTATCCAGTTCCCGGCAAATAAAACTGATTGCGGAATCATTACTACGCACTTCGACTTCCGTGCGATGCACGATACTATCCTTAAGCTTGATATTCTCGGACATGCCGATCCTACTGTATTGAGAATGCTAAGTGATATTACTGGAGTAAACATTACTGATATTCCGATTCCAGATGAGAAGGTAATGAGCCTTCTTGTCAGCACGGATGCTTTGGGCTTCCCGATAGATGCTACCGATGCAGGTTCTGCGACATTGGGTCTTTCAGAGCTTGGAACCAACATGGCCCGCGGCATGATCAAAGAGACAAAGCCTACAAGGTTCTACGATCTCGTACAGCTCATGGGTCTTTCACATGGTACAGACGTATGGACGGGTAATGCCCAGGATCTTATCAGAGCAGGTACATGTGACCTTAATTCTGTTATCGGATGCCGTGACTCCATTATGACAAGCCTTATTTACTGGGGACTTCCCAATAAGGATGCATTCGACATCATGGAAGGTGTACGTAAAGGTAAGGTTGCTGCAGGCAAAGTTGAGAAATGGCCTCAGTATGTTGAAGAGATGAAAAATTGCGGTGTTCCTGACTGGTATATTGAATCATGTCAGAAGATCAAGTACATGTTCCCTAAGGCGCATGCTGCCGCATATTCAATCTCTACTCTTCGTGTAGCCTGGTTTAAGGTATATTATCCGGAAGAATACTACTGCTCATTCTTTACTCACAGAGGTGAAGGTCTTTTTAATGCTGACGATATGTGCCACGGACCTGAAAAGGTAAAGAAGAGAAGAATTGAACTTGCTGACGAGATGCATGCAAAGGGCGATCCGAATACAAAACTCAAGTATTACTTCTATGAACTTGTAGAAGAAATGTATGCAAGAGGAATAACTTTTGCGCCCATAACTCTTAATGATTCACTCGGCAAGAAGTTCGCTAAAGCAGGTCCCAAACTCATAAGACCACCGTTCTGTGCTATTCCAGCTGTTTCTCCTGCAAACGGTGAAGCTATCGAAAAAGCAAGGGCTGAAGCACCTTTTAAGAACCGTGATGATTTCATGAAGAGAACCGGTGTAGGTCAGTCTGTTACACAGAAGCTTTTGGACTACGGCGGAATCCTTGATGATCTTCCTGAGAGTGCCCAGATCAATCTGTTTGATCTTATGTGAGGTTAGACTTAGTGTATTGCAGCGTTATCTTAAGAGGAGCGGTAAGACAGACAGATAAACTGTTTACGTATCGTGTGCCTGAAGATCTTTCAGGCACCGTCGTAGCAGGTTCTCTTGTAAATGTCCCGTTTGGAAAAGGTGACTCCCAAAGATGCGCTGTAGTAGTTGAACTTAAGGATTCTTTTGAAGGCGATGAGAGTGTTGTAAAAGACATAGGTTCTGTCATATCAGCAAGGCCTGTACTTAATCCCGACCAGATCGAGCTGATCGATAAGATAAGTGACAGATTCAACTGCACCAAAGGCGATGTAGTAGAACTCATGGTGCCGTCGTGTGTTGTTAATCACAAGAATCCGGTTGAAGTGTTCGTTGAACTGGTATCAGAACAGACAGCCGTTAGTGTACTTGAAAGTGAGACGCTTAGATCTGTTGCCCACATCAATATTCTTGAGTATCTTCTTGCGCAGGGTAAAGTCTCGCGCAAAGAATTATTGGCATCTGTTAACTGTTCTACGGCTCAGGTAAAAGCACTTGAAGATAAGGGTCTTGTAAGACTTGTTAAGGAGTCTTCAGACTATGTAAGTCCCGCCGTAACCACTGGCGATACTCCCGGTGGTAAGTTCACTGAAGAATACGATCTCAGCGATGAGCAGAAGAAAGCCATTGGTGAGATATTCAGCGGTATAGAAGAGAGAAAAGAGAATACATATCTTTTATTCGGTATTACCGGCAGCGGTAAAACGGAAGTTTATCTGAATATAGCCAAGAAAGTTATATCTGAAGGCGGAAGCGTTATCTATATGGTCCCCGAGATATCCCTTACTCCGCAGACCATCAATTGGATCAAGGGAAGACTTGGTGACAGTGTTGCCGTTCTTCACAGCAGACTGACCGATAAACAGCGCTATGAACAATGGGACAACATCAGGACCGGAAAGGCTAAAGTCATTGTAGGACCGAGAAGCGGTGTGTTTGCTCCTGCCAGGAACTTAAGACTTATAATTCTTGATGAGGAACACGATGGTTCTTATAAAGCTGAATCCCATCCGAGATATTCTGCAAGAGATATCGCAAGAATGAGATCCAAGATCACGGGATGCAGTGTTGTATTAGGTTCTGCTACACCTTCGGTTGAGAGCTTTTATGCTGCACAAATGGGTGCTTTCAAATTGCTTGAACTTAAGCAGAGAGCAAGACAGGAAGCCAAGCTTCCGGAGATAATTCCCGTTGATATGAAAGAGCAGATCAAGCTCGGAAGCGGTGATATGCTCTCACTGCCGTTAAGACAGGCCATGTCCGTTGCATTCTCAGAAAATAAGCAGGTTATTCTTCTTTTGAACAGAAGAGGTTTTTCGAGGACTCTTATATGTGAAGACTGCGGTGAACCGGTTACATGTAAGAACTGTTCAGTTGCCATGACGCTTCACAATAACAGGCGAAGCGGAACACAGAGTCTTATCTGTCATTACTGCGGTTATACTATTCCTTCATATGAAGCCAGATGTTCAGTCTGTAACGGCAATCATTTTACCAAAGCAGGATTCGGAACACAGCAGCTCGAAGAGTTCCTTCATACGGTGTTCCCGCATGAGAAGGTATTGAGAATGGACCAGGATTCAACCATGACTCCCGGTGCTCACAAAGAGATAATCGAGAAGTTCGCAAACAGAGAAGCTTCTATACTCATAGGAACACAGATGATCGCAAAAGGTCTGGATTTTCCTGATGTAACGGTTGTAGGCGTTCTTGGTGCCGACCTCATGCTTGCTTCTTCTTCGTTTAAAGCTTCCGAGAGGGCATTTCAGCTTATAACCCAGGCTGCCGGAAGAGCAGGAAGGGGAGATGCGCCGGGCCAGGTATTTATCCAGAGTTATAACCCTGACCAGCCGTTATTTAAGTTTGCTTGCACCCAGAATTACAGGGCTTTCTATGAACAGGAGATAGAATACAGAAATAAGCTAAGGCTCCCGCCTTATAAGGCAATAGGCGAGATAGTCCTGTCTTTGGAGGATGAGGAACTGCTTATTAAAAGGGCTAATGAGCTTGCGAAGTATCTTAGGGATTTCACCGGATACCAGGATCCCAAATATCAGTTTGAGGTTTTTGGTCCCGTTCCTTGCGTCATATATGAGCTCAGGGGAAGATACAGAATGTCCTTTGTCATTAAGGCAGTTAATAAGTCTGCCATTAACGGAGTGTTTAAAAGACTCATTGAGGACTTCGATCATACGAAGTACCCGATGTCGTTCGATAACGACCCTCAGGACGGCTGATAAGCCTTGAATTGTACGCTGTGGAAGTACATATGTGCACCCCAGAAGTATAAATTGACTAATTATAATATAAGGTGTTAGAATTCAACAGTCAGAATGCGCTTTCAGGCATTTTAACCACTTTTTGTAAATAATTTTAGGGAGGCATTCATATGTCCAAGCCTGTATTTGTCGGTGCCGGTGTTGCTATCGTTACTCCGTTTTTTGAAGACGGCGGAATCAATTTCGAGGAGCTTAAGAAGCTTATCGAGTTCCAGATAAAGCAGGGCATCGATTCTATCATCATCTGCGGTTCTACCGGTGAAGCTGCTACTATGACTGAAGAAGAGCATATAGAAGCTATCAAGTGTGCTGTAGATACTGTTGCAGGCCGTGTTCCCGTTATTGCCGGAACAGGTTCTAACGATACTGCTTTCGGTATTGAACTCACAAAGAAGGCATATGAGCTCGGCGCTGATGCTGCTTTGCTCGTAACTCCTTACTATAACAAGTGCACACAGGAAGGTCTTTTCCGTCACTACGCTAAGATCGCTGAAGCTGTACCTGAGCTTCCGATTATCCTTTATAACGTTCCTTCAAGAACGAACGTTAACATCAGCCCTGAGCTTTTAAAGAGACTTTCCGTTTATGAGAATATCGTTGGCGTAAAGGAGTGCAATTTCGGACAGGTTCCTGAGATCTACAGCCTCTGCGGTGACAGATATGCTCTGTATTCCGGTGAGGACGGACTTGCAGTTCCCATGATCTCCCTCGGTGCCAAGGGCGTTATCTCTGTAATTGCTAACATCCTTCCTAAGGAAACTTCAAAGATGATCCACGATTACATTGATGGCAACATCGAAGATGCAAGGAATGCACAGATCGGTTTCATTCCTCTCGTTAAGGCTATGTTCTGTGAGGTAAATCCTATTCCTGTTAAGGAAGCAATGAACATTCTCGGATGGAATGCAGGTCCCTGCAGACTTCCTCTCTGCGAGATGAGCAAGGCAAACCACGATAAGGTTGTAGAAGTTCTTTCACAGTATGATACTTCTGCAATGAACAGCTTTGTCGGTAAGTAATAATTTTCAGGAGTTTAAAATGGTCAATATTTTCTTAAACGGTTGCTGCGGAAGAATGGGTAAGGCTATTGCTGCCCTCTGCGAAAACAACCCTGATTATAGGATCGTCGCCGGCGGAGACATTATCGAAAACTCAAACTATGGATTCCCGGTATATACAAGCCTTAATGAGTGCACAGAGGATTTCGATGTCATTATCGATTTCTCCAATGCAAAGGCTGTTCCCGGTGTCCTTGAGTTTGCTCTTAACCGCAATAAGCCTTTCATCTGCTGCACAACAGCTCTTTCGGATGATACAGTTGCAAGCATTCTTGAAGCTTCCGAGAAGATTGCTGTTTTCAAGTCAGCTAACATGAGTCTTGGAATCAACATGATGGTAGAGCTTGCAAAGCAGGCTACAAGAATTCTTTATCCCGAATTCGACATTGAGATCGTTGAAGCTCATCACAACAGAAAGCTTGATGCTCCTTCTGGAACTGCAATGATGATCGCTTCAGCCATTGATCAGGAGATCCCTGATAATATTGAATATGTTTACGACAGACACAGTGTAAATAAAGCCAGAAGCAAGAATGAGATCGGTATATCTTCAATCCGTGGCGGTAATATCGTAGGTGAGCATTCCGCTATGTTTATCAGTGATGAAGAGATACTTACCATCAGTCACAGTGCACAGACAAGAGATGTCTTTGCCAAGGGTGCTCTTACTGCTGCAAAGTTTATGTGCGGTAAGGAAAAGGGCTATTTTACTATGTCAGACGTAATTGCTCAGTATATTGAGAAATAATTATTTGGAGGTTTAATAAATTATGTTTGGAATGGATCCGAATGCTGCCGGCGGAGAGATGATGGGATCATTTATGTCATTGGGACTTCTTGTCCTGATGTTTGTTGTTTTCTATTTTATCCTTATCAGACCTCAGCGTAAGAAGGATAAGGAACTCAAGGAACAGATGAGCAAACTCGCTGTAGGCGACAGAGTTGTTACAATCGGTGGACTTGTCGGTTTTGTGGCCAATATCAAGGATGATCAGGTTACAATCTCAACTTCTGCTGCAAATACACTTGTAACTTTCACAAAGAGTGCAATACAATCTGTAGTGAAGCGTGATCAGCTTAATCCTGACGGAACTGTCAAGAAGTCTGAAGAGCCTGAGAAGACAGGTCTTTTCGGTAAGAAGAAGGAAAAGAAGGAAGACTGATCCCTTTAGGACAGGCTTATTATTCAGGCCCGGACTTTTCTGCCGGGCCTTTAATTTATAAAATGAGGTTTTCATGGGGCTTATACCTGATAATGTAATTGATGAAGTACTTACCAGGGCGGATATCGAATCCGTTGTAGGCCGCTATGTTCTCCTGAAGAGACAGGGAGGCAACCTCTGGGGACTTTGTCCGTTCCATTCGGAAAAGACACCGTCTTTTTCCGTAAATCCTTCCAAGGGTATCTATAAGTGTTTCGGCTGCGGCAAGGGCGGCAATGCCATTAGCTTCATAATGGAAATCGAGCATATGAACTATCCTGAAGCTATCAGACATCTTGGTGGTCTATATGGTGTTGAGATCCCTGAGACCGGATATAGCGGTGACAATATCCAAAAGGAAGAAAAGAACCGTGTAAAAGATATCCTTAAGGAAGCAGCTAAATACTATTACAAATCATTTAATGATGAGTATATCGGCAAACCTGCCAGAGATTATGCGGCCAAAAGAGGCTTGTCAAAGCAGACATTGGATAATTTTGGTCTGGGTTATTCTCCTATCAACGGTGGCTTATATGAGTTTCTCAAGCAAAAAGGCTATAAAGATGAGGAGATGCTGAATTCCGGTATTTTTGCCAAGTCTTCTAAAACAAACAAGCCTTATGATCTGTTCCGCGGCAGATTCATGTTCCCGATCTTTGATTCGTTCGGAACCATAATCGCATTTGGCGGAAGAGCTCTGGGAGATGAAAAGCCCAAATACATCAATTCTCCCGATTCACTAGTTTATAACAAGCAGAATCATCTTTATGCGATGAACTTTGCAAGGAAAGAACAGTCCAAGCAGCTTATTGTCGTTGAAGGATATATGGATGCCATTGCAATGCATGCTGCCGGCTTCAAGAATACGGTTGCTGCACTCGGCACATCATTTACCGACAGCCAGCTTAAGCTTTGTGCAAGATACTGTGAGGAAGTTGTCTTCTTTTTCGATGCCGATAACGCGGGACAGAAGGCTGCGTTAAGAGCCATCAAGATGATGATGGAATACTTAAAGAAACTTACGGGAATCAATATACGTATCAGGATCGCTAAGGTTCCTGACGGAAAAGATCCTGATGAATTCATCCGTGTTAATGGATCTGATAAGTTTAGGGAAGTCGTAAAAAATGCTCTTTATGTTGAAGATTATCTTCTTGAGAGAGCAAAGAACGATAATACGGATCCGGAGACAGGCATGCTCGACCGCGGCAGATATCAGGAAGACATATGCCTTTATGGTTCCTGGATGAATGATGACATCAAAAAGAGCCGTATGGCCGGTGTCGCTGCGCCTTTGCTCGGCGCTACTCAGCAGGCAGTAATGAGCCAGATGCAGAGATACAGCCAGATCGAGGACAAAAAGCTGGAACAGATGAATTCGAGGTCACTCGAACGCGAGAGACGTGAGGATATCGAACGCCGTAACAGTTCTGAGGGATTGGAAGAAGTACCTGATCCGGTTGCACCTGATGAAGCAGCTCCGTCGGTTCCTGAATTTAAAAAAGTAAATGATTCGGCGACCAAGGAAGAGATTGCATTGTTCGGCTATGCCTTATCTCTGGGAAGCGCTCTGGCAGATAAGAAACTCATAGATAAGACAGACATAATAAGACCTGAAGATTTCTCGGGTGATACATTAAGAGAACTCGTTAAGATCTTCCTTAATATCTGCGACGGCAGGAACGAAACTTTGTACGCAAGGATGAGTGATTATTTCTCCAGACTTACGATTAACGGCATGCCGGCTGAAGACATTATGCTGAGGGCAGTTGAAGCGGCTGATAAATGTTCTGACGTAAAGGTTAAAAGTGACATGTATCTCGCTTTGCTCTTTAAAGTAAGAGAATCGATCCTTAACAGGGAAGAAGAGAGACTCATTAACAGACTTGCCGTTGCCGGTGATGAGGAAAAGAAAAAGATCAACGACATGCTCAGACGTATTTCAGACTACAAGCTTAAACTCAGAACCAGGATTGGTGACCTCTGATGCAGAATCTTACTGTAAGGCTTGAAATGGTATTTGGGCAGGTTAAAGCCGCTGCCTCCGGATCAAGTGAAGTAAGAGTTATTGATGTCGGTTCTGATCACGGATATCTTGCATTAAGATGTCTTGAAGACGGTATTGCTAAAAATGCTGTTTGTACCGAGATACATGAAGGTCCTGCCAGGAAATCTCAGGCTGCGCTGAAAGGCGCCGGATATTCTGAAGTTTCAGAAGTACATGTAACTGACGGTCTGATCGGTGTTCAGCTTAAGGATAACGATATTGTTGTTATAGCCGGCATGGGCGGACTTAATATCATCGACATTATCAGTCAGGCGATCAAAGATAATGGTGCGGATGTCTTAAAGAATGTCACCTTTGTCCTGCAGCCTCAAAAATCCAACGAGATAGTACGTAAGTATCTGGCAGAGACCGGTTTTGCCTATATCGATGAGACTGTTTGTTATGACAGGGATATATTCTATAATTGCATGAGAGTGGTTTATAAAGGGATCACTTCCGTACTTACTGATGAACAGGCGTGCTACGGGCCGCTTTTGATCAATAAGTTTGATAACGGGGATAAGGAAGTCTCCTTATATTTCGAGCATCTTAATAAGATCTTTGAGATAAGGAAGAGGAGTAATCCGACGGTTAAGTTGGCACTAGAGGAGAGAAAACAAAATGAACGTAAATGATCTCGAGTTATTCTTAAATGAAGCTTTTCCGGTAGAAAACGCATTGGACTACGATAACGTAGGTCTGATAGCCGGCGACAGGAATAAGGTAGTAACAGCTATCCTGGTATCCTTGGATCTTACTGATAAAGCAATTGAGGCTGCTAAAGAGGTTGGCGCTAATGTAATCGTTACACATCACCCGATCATCTTCGGCGGCATCAAGAGACTTACATTGGATGACTGTACCGGAAAGACTTTGATAAAGCTTGTTCAGTCCGGCATATCAGTTATTGCCTGCCATACGAACCTTGATCTTACGGATGAATTCGGTAATCTCGCCATAGCATCCAAACTCGGCGCCGAAGAACCCAAGCGTTTGGAAGGTGCAGTTTGTGGAGTGGTTTATGAGCTCCCCATGGATATGAAACTTGCTGATTATTGCCGTAAGGTCGTATCTGATCTTGGAACGAGTGGCATAATTACCATTAACAATCCCGAAAACAAGGTCAGAAAAGTATTTGTCCAGGGCGGTGCCTTTGATGAAGATTCGATTGAGGCAGTAATAAAGGGTGGTGTTGATACCGTTCTTTCCGGAGAGATCAAGCATCACATTTGTGTCGGACTTGAGCAGATGGGCATAAATACGATCATCGCTGGTCACTCTGCAACGGAGCAGGCATACCTGCCCAAGATTAAACAAATGCTCTCTGAAAAGTATCCCGGAATATCAATAACTGTGAATTATAACAACGAAGTATCATCTATACTTTAAGTGAAGTACGAAAGTACGGCGCATGAGGAAAGTCCGGGCTCCACAGGACAGGGTGCCGGGCAGTTCCCGGTGAAGGCAACTTTAAGGAAAGTGCAACAGAAAAGAAAACCGCCCGAAAGGGTAAGGATGAAAAGGCGAGGTAAGAGCTCACCGGCGATGTGGAGACATATCGGCCTTGTAAACCCCATCCGGAGCAACGTCGTGGAAAGGCATATCGTGGTCCGCGAGCCTTAGGAGACGGCTTGAACGTATTAGAGATATTACGTCTAGATAGATGATCGTCACATACAGAACCCGGCTTACCGGTCTGCACGGAAAACGTTATTTATAAGCATTTTATTAATGGAGGATATGAATATGTCAGCAGAATCTTACTTGAGCAGAGGCGTTTCACCTACAAAGGATGATGTTAAGGCTGCAGTTAAGAATCAGAGCAAAGGTGTTTTCCCCGGTGCTTTCTGCAAGCTTATCGAAGATCTTGCAGGCGATCCCGAATATTGCACAGCTATTCATGCTGACGGAGCAGGCACCAAATCCTCCGTTGCTTATCTCATGTATAAAGAAACAGGCAACTATGACTGGTTCAAGGGTCTTGCTCAGGACTCTCTCGTAATGAATACAGATGACCTCGCTTGCTGTGGTGTTACCGAGAATCTTATGTTATCTAACACGATCGGCCGTAACGCTCACAGAGTTGACGGCAAGGCTATCGCGAAAGTCATCGAAGGTTACGATGAGATAATTGCAAAGCTTGCTACTAACGGTATCAATATCACAATGTGCGGCGGTGAGACAGCAGACGTCGGAGACCTCGTAAAGACACTTATCGTTGACTCAACACTCGTTGCAAGAGCCAAGAGATCCGATGTTATCAATGCTGCCAACATCAAACCCGGAAATGTCATCGTAGGTCTTGCTTCTTTCGGTCAGGCTACATATGAAGATAAGTACAATTCAGGAATGTCTTCCAATGGCCTTACAGCTGCTCGCCACATGCTTCTTAACAAGCATTATTATGAGAACTATAAGGAATCTTTCTCTGATACATTAGGGGAGGATAAGGCTTACTGTGGTAAGTATCTGCTTTCAGATAAGCTTCCCGGAACAGATATCACTGTAGGTGAGGCTATTCTTGCTCCTACAAGAACATTCCTTCCTGTTATTTCAAAGGTTCTCGCATCTTACAGAGCAAACGTTCACGGAATCATCCACTGTACAGGCGGCGGTCAGGCTAAGTGCCGTGACTTCGGTACTGGTGTCAGATATGTTAAGGACAACCTTTTCGATCTGCCTCCGCTTTTCCAGGCTATTTATGAATCCGGCGAGATCCCGATGAAGGAACTCTATCAGGTATTTAACTGCGGTCACAGAATCGAGTTCTATGTTGATGAGTCTGCCGCAGCAGGAATCATTGATATCGCCAAGTCATTCAATATCGAGTCCAAAGTTATCGGCCATGTTGAAATGTCTTCAAACGGTAACACAAATGAAGTCATAATCAAATCTAACGGCGAGGAATATGTTTATAATTGATTAAGGGCAGGACAATACCTGCTCAAAATCTTTATAAGGCAGGTGTTGTTATGGACTCAGTCAAAAAGTATGTTGCCGAGTTTATCGGTACCTTCACTTTAGTATTAGTTGGTTGTGGAACTGCAATGCTGGTAGGATGTGATGCTGCTAATGGCGGCGGATACGTTCTTACTGCTTTTGCGTTTGGTCTTGTTATAGTCGGTATGGCTTATTGTGTCGGAAATGCTTCCGGCTGCCACATTAATCCGGCAGTTTCTTTGGGTTGTTTGATCTCAGGCAGAATGGGATTCAAGGATTTCATTTTCTACATCATCTGCCAGTGCTTAGGCGCTATCAGTGGTGCAGCTTGCCTCAAGATCATTTTCAGCATGGGTCAGGTTACGGATATGACCGGCGGTTTGGGATCTAATGGTCTTGCAGGCGTTAACGGAAGCTGGGCTGCAGGTCTTATCGTTGAGATCCTTCTCACATTCATCTTCGTACTTGTTATCCTCGGAGTTACGGATCCGAATTACAATCACGGTTCTTTCGGCGGTGTAGTTATCGGTTTCTCACTCGTTATGGTACATATCCTCGGTATCGGTCTTACAGGAACATCAGTTAACCCTGCACGTTCTTTGGGACCTGCCATTTTCGCAGGCGGTGATGCACTCGCTTCTTTGTGGGTATTCATCGTCGGACCTTTCGTCGGTGCAGCTCTCGCAGCTTTGATCTACAAGCTCATCGGCGGCAAAAAGCAACTCGAAAAACCTTACTGATTCATTATTAACCCGACCGGGTAGAAAGGGGTTGTCTTGAAGAAAGGCAGCCCCTTTTACTATTTGCAACAATATATACAGTTGAACTGTATTTTAAGTAGTTAATCAATTTTGTAGGGTTTTCGGTTATGGGGAAGAAATTTGTAAGTATATTGTTGATTATTATAGACATAGTAATGCTTCTGTTGTTTGTGTTTGTTTTGACAGATTTTCTGAGAGCATATGTCGGAGCAGATATAATCGAATATGAGAATTGGAATGGTCAACTCGAGGACCCGTTATCGTTAAGACTTGGCTCAGGCTTTTGGGGTCTGATGTTCATCCTGGTTAGGATGGTCGTATTTGTTATCGCTCAAAAGAAAATCCTGAGGGGAAGAAGCAAGCCAATGCTGGTAATTGCTGTAATCTCACATACAGTTATCAGCGTACTCTGTATTCTATACTGGCTAAGCTTTGGTGATGGTCCGTTCTTTATTGAAATGCTAAGAACGTTGTTTGAAAGAATATTTTTACCTGAGTAAAATTCATATCGTAACTAAATAAATGGGATGCCGTATTTGGCATCCCATTGTTGTTTATCTTTGCAGAACGTTTCAGATCTGGTTATCGCAATATGTCTTGTACTTGGTCTTTAGTTCGTTCATGGCATTCTTCATAGCACGCTGATACTCGGATGTCTTTTCCCAATCACCTGATTTAACTGCTGCTTTGATCCTTGTGAAGATGGAAGCCTGCTCATCAGTATCTTTGGCAAGAAGTACTTTGAGATCATCGATGTCATGCCAGAGTCTGTCATCGTAGCTGACAGAACCGTCATCAGATCTTGTGATGCTTCTGATGAGTGAGAGGTTAGCAGGGATGATCTTCTCCATGAGTTCCATCTCCCAGCGTACAAGCATTGCCTGATAGTAAGAATCGAGGAGTTTCTCATCGAATACATTTCCTCTGCAGAGGATCGAAGCGATATTAGAATCCTTCAATGTCCTGATCGATTCATAAACCGTTGCGGCGGGAGTTCCGAAGAGTCTGTCTCTTTCGTTGGAATCCATATCCTCAAAGATATCGTCTTCGCAGCGGTAGAGTCTGTCTTTCTCAAGATAATTGCTCTCTGCACCGTAAGGCTTGATGAATTCTGCTTCGAGTTCCTTGGTGTTCTTGCCGGAATCCAATGCATAAGCGATACCGTCGAGCATTGCCTGATATACGGAAGCAAGGCAGAGGTATGTGTTTGTATGCGGGTTAGGAGCACGGAGCTCGAATCTTGTCGCATACTTTGTATCTTCGCTTCTGACGAGTCCCAAAAGGACTGATCTGTTACGTGAAGGTGTATTAACGTCCATGCCGATGGAAGCTACGCAGTGTGTAGGAGCTTCGAATCCGGGGGTAAGACGTTCAAATGCATCTGTTGTAGCTGAAACGAAAGGATTGATCACATTGCTGTAGTGCTTCATGATGCCCATCAAAGAACCCCAGCCGAATCTTGAAAGGAAATCAACCTTTGTATCTTCAGGTGCGAAGAGGTTTATCTTCTTGCCGTTCTTGAGGTAAGCAACAGCATTTACGTGAGTGTGCTCGCCTGAACCTGCAACGCCGGGAAGAGGCTTTGCATTGAAGCTGACATCAAGACCATGAAGTCTGAAGATCTCTTTGATGAGGATTCTTGCAATAAGTTCGTAGTCAGCGCCCTGGAGAGCATCGGAATACTTCCAGTCAACTTCGAGCTGCTCCATGATGAAGTGGAATTCACCGGAAGAATTGAGGGAAGCCTTAACGCCACCGACTTCCTTATGACCCATCTCGGGATTGAAGCCATAGTTCTCAAGGAGCATGATGACCTGCTCCAAAGCGGTTCTTACGACACCCTTTGTACGCTTCCAGTAAGATTCCTTAAGTTCCTGTGAGATAGAGAGCTGTTCCGTGCTGATTACCTCGTCAGGTGAGTTTACCCAGAACTCAAGCTCTGTAGCCGTGATCAAAGTGATGCGGTCGAGCTCGTCAGGAGTAAAACCGTAATCAGCGCATAAAGAAGCATCGTTCATGAAACGTTCTTTAACGGTTGTCTCGAAATATTTAGCGCTGTTACGGAGAATGGATCTGGAGCAGACTTCTTCGCCGTTATGTGTAAGGAAAGAGGGAATCCTCAAAGTTCCAATGGGCTTACCGCTCTCAAAATCGATGTGTTCGTAGTTATAATCAACATACCAGATGACGTTGCTGTCAGGGATAAGGTCGACTTTACCGTCATTTAATGTGGCAATGCCGGGAAGTACAACGGAAGAACCGTCTGTCTGTACAGCCTTACCGTCAAGATAGTTCTCAATGTTGTCGATGAAGTCTGAAATGGGGATCTTTTCGTCTGTGTCGTTGCCCATGAGGTCAACAGCTGCCAGGGATACGAATCTGATCTCGGGATGAGCGCTTAATACGTTCCTGATGTCCTGAGCAGAATGATTCTCGGCAGGAATGGCATAGAGCAGATCGGGTTTAACGTGGAAATCAATCATTTGAATACGACCTTCTTAAATATAATAGGGAGATTTTATCACAAGTCTTTGTTTTAGAGTAAATAATCATAAATAATTAATCTTTCCCAATTTTAAAATTTTGTCGTAATATATCGATATTGAAATTGTAGAGGAGCAGCTATGTTTCTTTCTGTAGCGAAAAGCATTTTCGACATAGATAACGTCGGCAAGAGGTGGGGAGTACGTATTCTTTACCTGATCACCGTCGTTCTTAACGCTGCTATCCACTTTAATCCATGGGCAGATACGGATTTTACCCCGCTCCAGAACTGGGTAATGACCGTTTATGACATGAATGACTACGATCCCGAGAGATATAATGCCCTTATGTCTAATATCCCGTTAAGCACGGGTAACCTTATCTATCTGTTTTCGGCAGTTATCGGAGTTATTATCCTCTTGGCAAGTGCTTATCTTTATGCGGCCATTTTCGTAAGGAATTTCCGTAAAGAGAAGCTTGCTTCTATCAAGGATCCCGATCCGGACGTCGTAAACTATGCCGTCTCGCACATTCCCGATAAGCCGATAAAGATATCAACGCTGATCGGAAGAATTGTTCTTTTGTTACTGGTTTCCATAGTTATTGCGGTGCCTTTGCTGTCAATTACGATGTATTTTCTTTTCCTGGCGCTGATCGGACTTCCGTTTGTATTTACCATTCCGGTTGCATATCTGTCAGGTGATAAGGGGCTTTTCGCTTCGATCCCTTATGCTGTAAAGATATCCAGAAGATACTATTTCATAAACATGAGAAGCATCGCGCTGGTCCTTTTTGCCGCGATCATCGTTGATTTTACTGTTCCGCTGCTTGCAAACATCTCACTTACGGCGTTTTATATCGTTGATGCGGCGGTTACGACATGGCTCTGGCTCTCTTTTGCAAGACTTGCCGCGCTTGCTTACTGTACGATGAAAGATTTTCCGATAAAGGGCAATAACAGACCTTTTGCAATCTGACTTCTGTACAAAACAACGATAAATAGACAGATTTGAATAAAAAATCTTATAATCGCGAGATTGTATTTACTCTTATTTATAATTATTATTAGTTCGTTGAGAATTAAATTGGAGGTTCAACTATTATGGACGTTAATGAGAAAGCAATTAAGATGCATGAAGAGTGGGGCGGTAAGATCGAAGTTATTGCCACAGCTCCCGTTGGTTCTAAGGAAGAACTCGCTATCGCTTATACACCCGGTGTAGCAGCTCCTTGCCTTGAGATTCAGAAGGATGTTGACCTCTCTTACAAATACACAAGAAGACACAACCTTGTAGCTGTTGTTACAGACGGTACAGCAGTTCTCGGCCTTGGTGACATCGGACCTGAAGCAGGTATGCCTGTTATGGAAGGTAAGTGCGCACTTTTCAAGGCTTTTGGTGATGTTGATGCATTCCCTCTCTGCATCCGTTCGAAGGATGTTGACGAGATCGTTAATACAGTTGCACTTCTTGCAGGTTCCTTCGGTGGTGTTAACCTCGAGGATATCTCTGCTCCGAGATGCTTTGAGATCGAGAAGAAGCTTAAGGAAAGATGTGACATCCCGATCTTCCACGATGACCAGCACGGTACTGCAGTTATCACACTTGCAGGCCTTACAAATGCTCTTAAGATCGTTGGCAAGAAGATGGAAGACATCCACGTTGTAGTTAACGGCGCAGGTGCTGCTGCTACAGCTATCACAAAGCTCCTCATCTCCAGAGGTCTTAAGAATGTAATCCTTTGCGACCGTAAGGGCGCTATATATGAGGGTAGAGAAGGACTCAATTCTGCTAAGGAAGAGATGGCTAAGATTACAAATCCCGATAAGAAGGCCGGTTCTCTTGCTGAAGTTATCGTTGGTGCTGACGTCTTTATCGGCGTTTCCGCTCCCGGCGTACTCACAGCTGACATGGTTGCTACAATGGCTAAGGATCCTGTCGTATTCGCTTGTGCTAACCCTGTACCTGAGATCCTTCCTGATGAAGCTAAGAAGGCCGGTGTTGCAGTTATGGCTACAGGCCGTTCTGACTTCCCGAACCAGGTTAACAACGTTCTTGCATTCCCCGGTATCTTCCGTGGTGCTCTCGATGTAAGAGCTTCCGACATCAATGATGAGATGAAGATCGCTGCTGCTAACGCAATCGCAGGAATTGTATCCGATGCTGAGCTCAATCCTGATTACATCCTTCCTGATGCATTCGATGCAAGAGTAGGTAAGGCTGTTGCTGCTGCAGTCGCACAGGCTGCACGTGATACAGGCGTAGCAAGAATCTGAATAAACTGAATTAAAGCAACAATCTCCCGCAATTTTGTTGCGGGAGATTTTGTAATATATAGAAAAGGAGTTTCCACATGATAGACGATTTAGAGCTTTTAAGACTTATTGAAAACAACGCAAGACTTTCTTCTGAAGAGATTGCCGTTATGCTCGGTACAACCGCCGCGGATGTGGAAGCCGAAATCAAGCGCCTTAAGGATGAGAACATCATTTTAGGCTATAACACCATTATCAACTGGGAAAAGCAGGCACCCGACAACTGCATCGGTATGATCGAAGTAAGGATCACACCCGTTAAGAATAAGGGTTATGACCATATTGCACAGCTCTTAAGCAAGTATGACAAGGTTACAGCATGCTATCTCATGAGCGGCGGATTTGATCTCATGATCATTTATGAGGACAGAACACTCAGGGATATCGCCACATTCGTTACTGAGAAGATCGCTACTATGGAAGGTGTCCTCTCCACGACAACACACTTTATCCTTAAGAAATATAAGGCTAATGGTATAATCTACGATAATCCGAATTCTGACGACAGGCAGGCAATCATCTTATGAGTTTTGATTACGATTCCAAGATCTCCAAAGCTGTTCAGGCTGTTCCGCCTTCTGCTATAAGGAAGTTCTTTGATCTTGCCAATGAGATGAAGGGTCATGTAATATCACTTTCAATTGGTGAACCTGACTTTGTTACTCCCTGGACGATCAGAGAAGCTGCCATCAATTCCATTATCGATGGCTATACTCATTATTCACCTAATTCCGGATACATTGATTCCAGAATTGCTATCGCAGATTATCTTAAGAGAAGATATGGTGTATCTTATGACGCTAAATCTGAGATCTTTATTACTGTAGGCGGTTCAGAGGGATTGGATCTTGCTGCACGCGCACTTATCAATCCCGGTGATGAAGTCATCATCGTAGAACCCTGCTTTGTAGCATATAAAGCGACAGTTGAGTTTGCTCACGGAATACCTGTTATCGTTGAGACAAAGCCTGAGAATAACTATAAGCTCATGCCTGAAGAACTTGAGGCTGCTATAACTGATAAAACAAAGTATGTTATCGTCGGTTATCCCAATAATCCTACGGGAGCCATTATGACTCTTGAAGACTGGGCAAAAATCAAGGATGTTCTCATGAGACATCCTGAAGTTATAGTCCTTTCAGATGAGCTTTACTGCGAGCTTAACTATCTTGACGGCAAGCCCGCATCTCTTACGCAGTTTGCCGAGTTAAGAGACAGGGTTGTCATGGTTAACGGCTTTTCGAAGTCTTATGCCATGACGGGTTTCAGAGTAGGATACCTTGCAGGACCTAAGGAACTTATCTCACCGATGGTAAAGATCCACCAGTACTGCATTATGTGTGCACCTTCAACATCACAGCTGGCTGTTATCGAAGCTGCTATGAATGCAGATAATGAGATAAAGAAGATGCGTGATGAATATAATCACAGAAGAAGGATAATCGTACAGGGATTGAAAGATGCCGGACTCGATTGCTTTACTCCTTACGGTGCATTCTATGCTTTCCCGTGTATCAAGAGCACTGGTATGACATCCGAGGAATTCTGTGAGAAGCTCCTCCTCGAAAAGCACGTTGCCATAGTTCCCGGCAACGCTTTCGGTAAGTGCGGTGAAGGCTTTGTCCGTATCAGTTATGCTGCTTCTTTGGAAGACATCAAGGAAGCTATGAAACTTGTAAAAGAATTTGTTGAAGAACATAAGAGGTAATTAATGCTTGAATTTGACAATATAAGACTCGATCTTGAATCTTACGAAGTGCCTGTATCAGAGCTTAAGGATGCTCTTCACATTGACCGCGTATCTGATCAGATAAGCGAATTCGAAAACCGTATGCAGGAGCCTGATTTCTGGAACAATGTTGAGAAAGCAACAGAGATCCAGCAGACATTGGGCAGGCTTAAGAAGAAAGTAGAAAGCTATAACGCTCTTGTAGCTGAGAGGGAAGACCTTTTGGCGCTTTGCGAGCTTGCAAATGAAGAAGAGGATATTGATTCGCTTGAAGAACTCAAGGCATCAACTTCCAAATTCAAGGAAGATTTTGAAAAGATGCGTCTTGAGACTCTTCTTACCGGTCCTTACGATGCCAATAACGCTACTATCACTCTTCATGCCGGTGCCGGTGGAACTGAAGCCATGGACTGGTGTTCAATGCTTTACAGAATGTATACCAGATGGGCTGAGAACCACGGTTTTGCAGTAGAAGAGCTTGATTTCGTTGAAGGCGATACTGCCGGTATTCAGTCTGTATCCGTAATGATAAAGGGGGAGAATGCATACGGCTTCCTCAGATCAGAACTTGGTGTTCACAGACTCGTTCGTATTTCGCCTTTCGATGCCGCAGGCAGAAGACACACTTCTTTTGCTTCCTGCGAAGTTATTCCTGAACTTGACCAAAAGACTGAAGATGATATCAAGATTGATATGTCTGAAGTCCGCGTAGATACATACCGTGCTACCGGTAAGGGAGGTCAGCACATCAATAAGACAGATACGGCTGTCCGTATGACTCATAATCCTACAGGAATTGTCGTTTCCTGCCAGGCAGAAAGATCACAGCTTCAGAATAAAGAGACATGCTTAAGAATGCTCAAGGCCAAGCTTTTCGCTCTTGCCAGAGCTTCAGAGATGGAGAAGATCGAAGACCTTAAGGGTAATCAGATGGAGATTGCCTGGGGTTCACAGATCAGATCCTATGTTTTCTGTCCTTATACTCTGGTTAAGGATAATAGAACAGGCTATGAGGAAGTTGATGTTGATTCCGTTATGGATGGTAATCTTGACGGATTCATCAATGCTTATCTGTCAGGCATGAAGAATGAGAAATAATACAGAGAAAGCAGCTGTTAATACTCAACCTTCAAATCGTCTGGTTCAATTTGACGGATTACGTGGAATTGCCATTATCACCGTTGTTCTTAGTCATTGCTACATCATGAATCAGGGAGGAGTGGCTAATGCCATTTTCTTTGCTCTTTCAGGTTTCTTACTGATCAACCCGTTCAAAGATGCCTATGAACAACGTTTTCTGTCCATATGGAGTATATTGAAGTTCTATAAGTCGAGAGCATTGCGTATCCTGCCAGCTTATTATATTGTGCTTCTAATTTTGTTTCTCCAGACAGGATTTAATGTAATTGAAAAAGATGTTTTCCTGAAACTTCTCTATATCGGAGATATACATGAGCATTTGTGGTTTGTATTTGCTTATTTCTGGCTCATGTATATCATTCCATTTATTTTCTTCTTCTTACTTTTGCTTGCAAAGAAGATAAAATTCCTAAGAAACGATCTGGTTTGTGCCTGTATCTTCATTTCTCTATCGGCACTTATCAGGCTTTTTTATCTTGGTTCCGACATGTTCGATATCAGACTTGATCAGCTGATGCTCGGTATCGCTGCCGGATATATTTTCAGGTTTATCCGTACTGATGAGAAGAAGGCATCGTCTTTCAGAAAACATCCTGTATTAGGGCAGTTGCTGGTATTGTTTATTTTCCTTTTGGTAATAGTAACATCCAGTGATGTTCTTAAGCTTTTCGATCCGAGTCTGGCAGAATATTATATCGGCTGGAACCTGATCTTTGTCGTCGGATTCTTTATGAGTCTTCTGGTTTTGCTTGTTGCTTTATATCCTGATGGGTTTATCGGAAAATTTCTTCAGTCCAAGGCGCTGGTTTTCGTCGGAAAACATGCTTTTACTGTTTATCTTCTGAACAACTTTGTTATAGCGCAGTTAAATATCCAATCCAAGTATTTCCTTTTCATTTGTGTATTCTCCGTGAGTCTTGTCCTGGCTTGGGTCATTGACTCTGTTATTGATAAAGTGAAGAGTATTATTGTTAATGCGTTTAGCAGGACAAAAAAGATAAAAGGTGACGTATGAAGAAAGTATTTAAGAAAATCAAAGACATTTTTCTCAAGATATTCGGCAAAGCATGGTGGTTCGTTGTAGCTGCCGTTGTTATCTTTGCTATTATACTCATACCTTCTTTTAATCCCGGTTTAGAACCTTTTACCAAGGGTATCCGCAACGAGACTGACGACGGCTTTTTGAAAGAGTTCTATCTCAATAGTCCTGATTCTTTCTCGATCAACAATAAAGGCAAAGTGGTTGTTAACTGTTTTGCCACTCCGGATATGGAAGCTACTATTGACTTCAACACAGGTGAGACATTGTTTTCCAACATAAACCAGGTGAATGTTGATATAGCTGAAGATGATTACTTTTTCCCGTCAAATCTTGTAATTACCGATGACGATGTCATTTATGGAGTCAGATCTTATTACGATGAAGATAATTCTATAATCTCATATGAGTCCATTGTCAGAATGTCTGACGAATTTGAATATCTGGGTGAAGTTTGTGAAATCGATTATGGCGAAGAGTCCAGGTTCAGACAGACTATGCTCAGTAATCTCCATTACTATAACGATACTGTTACTTTTGCTGTCAATAATGAGGAAGGCGTCCGTCTTTACTCAATTGATACCAGGACCCAAGCACTTACCATCAGCGATTGTTATCCTAATGATGTAAATGGTACTTTTACATCTTATGTCATTCCCGTTGATGGTTCGTTTATTTTCCTCAGAAGTGACGGTAATGTTTATCAGACAGGTTTCAATGAACCTTTAGGGGAGAGCATCTATCATTTTGATATCAATGCGGAAGGCGAATATGATCATCCGTTTTTTAATCTGGCTACGATAGCTGATGGCAAGCTGTATTTTACTGATACAGATAATCTTTTTAATGTATATGTGCTCGAAAACGGGGAAGCAGTACCTGTATTCGAACTGGATCCGGGACTCGGTTATATAGTCGCTCTTGATTCCTGCCGATTAAACGGATCTGATTCCGATACCTTGATAGTATGTCTCGAAAACGGAATGCTGACATATACGGATGGTAGACTTGAAGTTGATGAACCTGTAATTACTTTCAAGCCGACAGCTCTGATGTACTTTTACCTTATAATTGAGACTGTTCTGATGTTTGTTCTTATAGCAATCGTTATTAATCTCATTGTCCGTAAAAAGACACTTCTTTATAAGCATTTGATATTAATTCTTCCTGTAATTATCTTTTTGACGATCGCGGTTTCAGTATATGCATACGACCATTTTGATGAACAGATTAGGATAAATACCAACAGGGAGCTTTCATTAGTTTGCGATCTTGCTAAAAAAGAATTTGAAGGTTTCGATTTTTCCGATCTTATGACCGCTAATGATAATACCGGAATGCGTTATGCTGAATTAAGAGAAAAGTTTGACCAACTCTGTTCAGGCGACTCAGGTAACTGGAGCAATGATTATGTGTTTACCGTTGTTTACAGGGCAAGTGATGATTACATATTAGAGGTTGCTTCTGATGACTATTATTACATGCCGCTCCAGGTGTTCAGTTATGATATGTTCACTGACCTTGAGGGTTCCGGCAATGCATACGTTTCAGATACTGTGATGTCTATATTTGACGATAATACTAATTCTTCCAGAATATCTGTTTTCAGTCAGATCAATGATAAAGACAACAGCGGAAGATATTATCTTATGGTCAGTACGGACAGTGCTTATCTTCTTGCCCAGAGGGAAAACATCTTAGTTTCTGTTATTGCCTGTGCTTTCCTTATCATCGTTGCGCTGACGGGTCTTATTGTCCTGACATCATTTAATACGATGCGCGTAATTAAGAAAGCTTCCAATGCCGTTAAGCAGATCTCTAACGGTAATCTGTCTGCAAGAGTTAATTACAGGTCCAAAGACGAGCTTGGTCAGATCTGTAATGAAGTTAACGAGATGGGTCAGAATCTTGAGAAACTCTTTGATGAAAAGGATGAGACAGAAAAGTTCTACTATAAATTCGTTCCTGAAAAATTCAGGGAATTGCTTGGAAAAGAGAACTTTACGGATCTTGCCCTGGGTGATGCCAAGAGCTGCGAGCTTACGGTATTGTTCTGTGATATCAGAGGTTTCTCGATCAATTCCGAGATGATGACCGCAAAAGAAAACTTTGCTTTCGCAAATGTCATTTACGGAAAGATGGGACCTATCGTAAGAAATAATAACGGATTTGTCGACAAGTATATCGGTGATGCCGTAATGGGACTTTTCGAGAAGCCTGATGATGCAATAAGATGCGGTATCGAGCTTTATAAGACTATCGTCCTCGATCCCAAGACTGCCGAAGAACTGAAGGTAAGTGACATCAATATCGGTATCGGTATTCATACCGGTATGGCCATGGTCGGTATCGTAGGTGAGGAGGAGAGACTGTCAGGAACCGTTATTTCCGAGACGGTTAACATGAGTTCCAGACTTGAGTCTCTTACAAAGCAGTACAAGACCGCAATGCTCGTATCCAAAGATACGATCGACAGAATGGCAGATCCTGATTCGCTCGACCTCAGATATCTCGGTATTGTACAGGTAGCAGGTGTTAACGAAGTTACTGCACTTTATGAAGTCCTTGACTGTCTCCCTGACACGATAAGGCCCCAGCGTTCTGCAAACAATAAGGATTTGAGGGAAGCTATCAGGCTTTTCTCCCTCGGCAGGAGAGACGAAGCCGTTGCAGCATTACAGCAGTTGAATTATTCCGGCAGGAACGATTATGTAACTGACTTGTACCTGGATTACATTCGTAACATGTCTGATGACGATAAGGGTAACGTTTTCAGGTTTGTAAGAAAGTAAAAAAATACGGGGTGCTAAGATCTATAGCACCCCGTTTTTTATGTGTTAATGTCCGGTTATTAGAGCGGTTCAAAATAAGGTTTATGCTGCTTGAAATACACCGCTTCTTTGAACCCGAATGATTTTATGTATTCTATTGCTTCATCGAAACAAACTCCGAATGTGCCCGGGAAGTGTGAATCTGAGCCGAAGCAGATAAGCTTGCCGCCCATATCTTTATATCTTTTTATAACTTCAGGGTCGGGAAGGTGTCTTTTAAAGCCGCCTTCTTTATGCTTTTGAATAGATTTTGTGTTGATCTCCAGAGCTTTTTCCTTTGATATCAGTGCTTCGAAAAATCTGTCGAATTCCCTGGGACAGTCTTCGTAAAGCACGTAGCTGTCTTTGTTTGGGGAATATCTGTTGATGTAATCGTAGTGCGCGGCAACGTCAAAGTTATTGCACTTTTCGCACATTTCAGCCATTAACCCAATATATTCTCTGTGGAGATCTTTCTTCGGAAGATCGTAGCATTCACGGTCAACGTAGAAGTCCTTTCCTCTGAAGAGGTGGTTGCTTAAAAGGACCACGTCAAAAGGCACGGTTTCTGCAGTTTTATCGATCTCTTCTGCGACATGTGTCTGATAACCGAATTCAATGCCCATTAAGAGCTCAATCTGTGAACCGAATTTATCGCGCCATGTCTTGAAAGTCTCGTTATATTCCTTGATTTCGAACATCCAGTTGAGGCCGTCAGGAGGATAGTCTATCTCATAGTGTTCGGTAATTCCTATCCTTTTGCATCCGTGGGATGTTGCCTGTGCCACAAGCTCATCGATGGTCTGTCCTGCATCTACAGAGAAGTGCTTTGTATGGTTATGTCCGTCTGTGATCATATTAATCTTTCTTTTAATAATTTATTTATAAGTATGGTATCATAAAGTTCATAGAAAGAGGTGATATTATGCCTAAAAAGAAAGAAACCAATAAAATCAAAGCAGGCGAACTTTTCGCTGAATTTCCCAATCTTTATGAGAAAGCATCTGAAGATGATATGAACGCTACATTTGAATTTGCCGAAGAATATAAGATGTTCCTCGACAATTCAAAGACAGAGCGCGAATTTGCTGCGAATGCCATTCAGGCTGCAGAAGAACTGGGTTTTGTTGATATTGCTTCAAAAGAGTCCTTAAAGCCCGGCGATAAGGTTTACCAGAGCATTAAGGGCAAGGGCTTTGCCGCTGCAGTTGTCGGCAAGAAGAGTCCCGTTGAAGGATTTAATATCCTCGGTGCACATATCGATTCACCCAGACTCGACCTTAAACCTAATCCGATCTATGAGGATAACGATACCGTTTACTTCAAGACCCATTATTATGGCGGCATCAAGAAGTATCAGTGGACGACGATCCCTTTGAGCGTACACGGTGTTGTATTCACTAATGACGGTAAGGCTCATCAGATCGTAGTGGGTGAGAAGGATACGGATCCTGTTTTCTATATCACAGATCTTCTTCCTCACCTTGGCAATGAGCAGATGACAAAGAAGGCTTCTGAATTCATTCCTGCAGAAGACCTTAATGTCATCATCGGCGGCATTCCCTGCACAGAAGATAAGAAGACAAAAGAGATCTTCAAGGCAGGAGTTCTTAAGCTCCTTTATGAGCAGTACGGCATCAAGGAAAAGGATTTCGTCTCAGCTGAGATCGAGATCGTTCCTGCTACCCACGCAAGAGATGTAGGTTTTGACAGAGCTTATATCGCTGCTTACGGACATGACGATAAGGTTTGCGCATATCCTGCATTAAGAGCTCTTCTTGCTCAGGAAAAGCCCAGGAAGACATGCGTATGTCTTCTGACAGATAAAGAAGAGATCGGTTCTTATTCCAATTCCGGTGCCACATCCAACCTTTATGAGAATTTCCTTATGGAAGTATTTGCAAAAGCTGAAGGCGGTATCGACAAGTTCAATAATTTGAAGTTCCGCAAGGCTCTTGCTGCTACAAAGATGCTCTCAACTGATGTTACTACAGCTTACGATCCCAAGTATGCAAGTGTATTCGAGAAGAATAATACTGCATTCATGTCTCATGGTCTTAAGATCGAGAAGTACACAGGTGCAAGAGGCAAGTCAGGATGTTCTGAAGCTACAGGCGATTTCATTGCTGAGATCACAGATATTTTCGAGAAGAACTCTATCCCGTGGCAGACTGGCGAACTGGGTCGAATCGATGCAGGCGGCGGCGGAACGATTGCTGCCATTATGGCTAAGCTCGGAATGGACGTAGTCGACATGGGTGTTCCCGTATGGTCTATGCATGCACCTGTTGAAGTCATCTCAAAGATAGACCTTTATTATCTCTATCTCGGCTATAAAGCATTTATCGAGAATATCGGATAATGAGCTCAAAGAGAACGGTAGAAAAGAAATCTGCGATCAAGAACAGCGTCGGAAGAATTATAATCTTCGGTCTGTTTGTTCTTGCGGAGATTGCTGTTTTTGTCGTTCTCCTTATTTATCTGGGCAATATATTCCCGCCGATCGATATCGCAGTCAGAGTTTTGTCCGTAATCGTTGTTCTTGGTATTAATTCAAGAGACCACAATGGTGCATTCAAGCTGATATGGGTAATTGCTATCCTCGCATTGCCTGTTCCGGGTCTGTTATTTTATGTGCTTAACAACTTCAGCAGTTCTAAGCATAAGATCAAGAAGAGGCTCGCTCAGGTTGATCTCATGGTTTTCAGCCATCTGAACTATAACGATCATCTTTATGAAAAGATGAGAGCTGAAGACCCTGCCAGAGCATCAAATGCCAAGTATCTCAGGAATTTCAATTTCCCGATTTATGACGGAACGGACATTAAGTACTATCCGGTTGCTTACGACTGCTATAAAGAACAGATCGAAGACATTAAGAAGGCTAAAAAGTTTGTTTATATCGAGTATCACGCGATAGAGACAAAGGAAGCTTTTGAGCCGCTTCATGAAGCATTGAAGGAAAGAGCTGCTGCAGGGGTTGACTGCAGAGTCCTTTACGACGATGTGGGTTCATTTACTTTTATCAGCAGACAATTCGTAAAGCTCCTTGAATCTGAAGGCATCAAGTGCAACGCATTTAATCCTGCTTATCCTGTTTTGTCTCTCTTTATGAATAACCGTGACCACAGAAAGATCATGGTCGTAGACGGCAAAGTCGGTTATACAGGCGGATATAATATTGCTGATGAATATTTCAATATGGTTAATCCGTATGGACACTGGAAAGACAACGGCATTAAGCTTGTGGGTCCCGCTGTCCAGAGCTTAACTGCAATGTTTGTCGAGATGTGGAACTTTGCAGATCTTAAGACCAAGGATGATAACATGCTCATGTTTGAGCCTGTTGAGATAGATCCCGTTCCCGGTGCCAAAGGATATTGCGTTCCTTATTGTGACAGCCCTCTTGATAACGAACCGATTGGCGAGAACGTGTATCTCAATATGATCAACAATGCCCAGGATTACTGCTGGTTCATGACTCCTTATCTCGTTCTTTCCGATGAGCTTGCCAGAGCTTTGCAGATTGCTTCAAAAAGAGGCGTTGACGTAAGGATCATGACACCGGGCATTCCTGATAAGAAGTTTACTTATCACGTAACAAGGTCTTATTACAACATGCTCGTTACAAGCGGCGTTCAGATCTTTGAATATACGCCCGGTTTTAACCATACAAAGACATGTATCTGCGATGATAAATGCGCTGTTGTAGGAACCATCAATCTTGATTTCAGAAGCCTTTACCATCACTTTGAGAATGCGGTTTACATGTTTAAGACAGACTGCATTGCAGATATAAAAGATGATTTCGTTAATTCCTTTGAGGAGTGCCGTAACGTAACCGAAAAATACAGCAGAAGCCCCAACGTTGTCGTAAGGTTCTTAAAGTCAATCTTAAGACTTTGGGCTCCTTTGCTCTGATATAACAGAAAGGATCAAAATAATGGCAATTCGATTTTATAACGCAAGAATCCTTACCATGAAGGATGAGAACATTATCGAAGGTGAACTGTGGACTGTAAATGACCGCATTTCATATATTGGTCCGGCTGTCCAAAAAGCAGACAAGACATTTGACCGTGAGATCGACTGCAAAGGCAACCTTCTCATGCCCGGCCTTAAGAATGCGCATACACATTCAGCCATGACTTTTTCCAGATCTCTTGCTGATGAGTATTGTCTTAACGACTGGCTCTTCAAGGCTATATTCCCGAGAGAAAACAAACTCATTCCCGAACATGTATACTGGTTTTCAAAACTTGCATATGCCGATTATCTTTCCGGTGGTGTTACATCATGTTTTGACATGTATTTTCATAAGGAAGCTTCAGCCAAGGCTGCAGTAGAGACCGGATTCAGACATGTTTTCTGTGGTGCTGCAAATGATTTTGGCGGAATGGAAGAGCTTGAAGGCTATTATGAATCCCTGAATGATTATGATCCTCTCGTTTCATTCATTTATGGTTTCCATGCCGAATATACGACAAACGAGAATAACCTAAAATTTATTTCGGATCTTGCCCATAAGTATGAAGCGCCTGTATTTACGCATATTTCTGAGACTTCTGCTGAGGTTGAAGGGTGCAAGGAAAGATACGGAATTACTCCCGCTGTCCTTTTTGATAAGCTCGGTATCTTTGATTTCGGCGGAGGCGGATTCCATTGTGTATGGTTTACTGATGAAGACAGGGATATCTTTAAGAAGAGAAACCTTTGGTCGGTGTTCAATGCATGTTCCAATTTAAAGCTCGCAAGCGGAATTACACCGGTTTACAAATTCATCGAAAAAGATATGAATATCGCAATCGGTACTGACGGAGCTGGCTCCAATAATGCTCTTTCTATGTTCCGTGAGATGTATCTTGATACAGTTCTTTCCAATGTTGAGACTAATAATGCTGCTGCAGTTGATCCTTTTAAGATCCTTAAGGCGGGAACTTCCGGCGGCGCACTTTGCATGGGACTTAATGAATCTGATGTTTTAGCTGAAGGCAAGAAGGCTGATGTTATCATGATCGACATGAATAAGCCTTCGATGCAGCCTGAAAACAATGTCGTAAGGAATATCATCTACAGCGCTGACAATTCCGTAGTTAAGATGACCATGATCGACGGTAAGATCCTTTATGAAGACGGTCAGTATAAAACTATCGATCTTGATGAAGTTATCCGTGAATGCAATAAGTTTAAGAAAGATCTTGCCTGATAAGATATGAAGCTTATTTTCGATCACATTGGCAAATATAAAGCTGCTTCGATCTTAAGCCCGGTATTTAAGCTTCTTGAAGCATGCTTTGAATTGACCGTTCCGCTTATCGTAGCAGGCATTATCGATAACGGTATCAAGCAGGCTGACATGCATTATGTCTGGACTCATGTGCCGATACTGGCTTTGTTTGCTGTTGTGGGATTTGCAAGTGCCATAACTGCCCAGTATTTTGCTGCTTATTCTGCTTGCGGCATCTCGTCTGGTATCAGAAAGAGCCTTCACGATAAACTTCAGACACTTTCCATAAGTGATTATGAGAAGATAGGTTCTTCGAGCATGGTCACGCTTATGACTTCTGATGTCAATCAGATCCAGACCGGCATCAATCTGTTCTTAAGACTTCTTTTGAGATCTCCTTTTATCGTTGTCGGCGCCTGCATTATGGCTGCTGTCGTTAAGCCTTCAATGTCATTGATCTTCATTGTATGTACGGCTCTTATGGCTGTCGTCATCGGTCTTAACATGAAGCTCTCTATCCTTCGTCATAAGCAGGCAAGAGAAGGATTGGACAGTCTTGTTAAAAAGACTTCCAACGGCATTGCAGGTGAGAGGGTGATCAGAGGATTCAATAAGACTGCCGACGATTATTCTAAATTCGAAGCCAAGAGCAGCATTCTTAAGACTGCTCAGATAAAAGCTTCTGACTTTGCTTCGTGGCTTAATCCGCTTACTTATGCAGTAGTTAACCTCGGTATCTGTCTGCTTATCTATAGAGGAGCTGTTCATTTTAATATCGGCGATCTTACTGACGGACAGGTGGTAGCTCTTTATAACTACATGTCCCAAATACTTATCGAGCTCGTTAAGCTTGCTAACCTCATTGTATCCGTATCAAGAGCATATGCATGTCTTAAGAGGGCAGAGGGGCTTACTGATGTAGTAAGTACTGCAAGTAAAGGTACAAAGACACTTGAACCTTCAAAACCCGTTGCGGTTTCTTTGAAGAATGTCTCTTTCACATACCAGGGCAACAACGAAGAATCCGTTAAGGATTTCTCTATTGATATTAAACCGGGTGAGACCATCGGCATCATAGGCAGTACCGGCTGCGGAAAATCAACTGCCGCATCACTTATCGCCGGCATATACGATCCTACTGAAGGTGAAGTAGCACTTGATGGCATCAATATAAGAGATATCTCACTTGCAAGTCTTTCTTCTTCTGTTGGCATGAGTCTTCAGAAAACAAGACTGTTTAAAGGTTCTTTGAAAGACAATATTACTGTCGGAAGAACATCACTTACTGATAACGACATCAACGAAGCGTGCAGATTATCCTGCAGTGATGATGTAGTCAAAACCAAGTCTGAAGGTCTTGATTATGAGATCTCTGACGGCGGTGCAGGACTGTCAGGAGGTCAGAGACAAAGGATCGGAATCGCAAGAGCATTAGCCGGAAAGCCCGGTCTTGTTATCCTGGATGACTCAACTTCAGCTTTGGACTGGGGAACAGAGAAAAGACTTCTCGGAAATCTTGATGATCTTGCTCAAAAGCCGACGGTTATCCTTATCTCACAGAAGGTAAGGACATGTATGAACTGCGACAGGATAATCCTAATGGATGACGGTAAGATCGAAGCCGTTGCTCCCCATGAAGAACTCCTGAAGATATCTGAGAACTACAGATACATGAATTCCCTGCAGATCAAGGGAGGCGCCGTATGAATACTAAGACAATAAAGCGCCTGTTCTCATTCTTAAAAGGATCTTCTGCTATAGCGGTTCTGTCTGTCTTTATAGGTGTTTTTTATGGTGCGGCAACAGTTGCCATTCCATTCTTTGCCGGAAAGGCCATTGATAATCTTGGGAACATGGATGTTCTTATCACATATATCGTGATAATCGTAGGACTTATCGCAGCTGCGGCCATTTTGCAGTTTGCGCTGATCAAGATGAATAACCGTGTAGCATATTCAATTGGTCTTAATTTGAGAAATGCGACTTATGCGAAAATGCACAGGGTAAAGATGTCTTATATTGATAAGACATCCGCAGGTAAGCTGCAGAGCTTCATAATCAGCGATGTTGAGACTGTATCCGACGGTATGCTGATGTTCCTTAACCAGTTTGCTTCAGGCATAGCAACGGTATTGATAACACTTGCGGTTATGTTCTATATCAACTGGAAGATCTCTCTTATCGTTGTTGTTTTCACGCCTGTATCTATTGCAGTATCCTACCTGATCGCAAAAGGCGCATATAAGTCATTTGCTGCCCAGGCAAAGATCAGATCACAGCAGACGGCATATGTAGGTGAATCTGTTAAGAACTTCAGAGAATGCAGGATATATAACGTTACTGATGCAAGGATCGAAGGCTTTGATAAGCTTAACAGCGAATACCGCAAGACATCCACAAAGGCTACGTTCTTATCATCTATAAGTAATCCTTCATCGAGATTCGTAAATGCGCTTATTTACGCAGGTGTTGTTTTGTCAGGCTGTTATGCAGGAATCGGCGGAGCCATCTCCATCGGTGCTTTGATGTCACTTCTGGCATATGCTAACCAGTTCATGAAGCCTATAAATGACCTTACTGCCGTATATACTGAGCTTACCGACAGCTTTGCATGTCTTGCGAGAATATTCGATTATCTTGACAGCGAAGAGATACCGGAAGAGAAGGCAGCAGATAAGCTTCCTGATAAGAATAAGCAGTTTGACATAGAGTTTAGAAATGTTTCATTTTCTTATGTTGAGGGCAAGCCGGTTCTTAAGGATATTTCGTTTAAGGTCGGCAAGGGCGAATCCTTTGCGATTGCAGGTCCTACGGGATGCGGCAAAACGACACTTATAAATCTTCTTATGCGTTACTATGAGCCTGATTCAGGCGATATCTTGATTAACGGCAAGTCTATCAAGGATATTCCGAGGTCAGAACTCAGACACTATATAGGATTTGTAACGCAGGATACATGGCTTGCTGATGATACGGTCATGGAGAATATCAGATTCTCTGGCCCTCATATCACGGATGAACAGGTTTTCGATGCTGGCAAGAAGTCTGGTTCTGATTCTTTTATCAGAAAATTACCAAAGCGTTATAATGAAATGATCGATAACGACAGGGATGATATATCCGAAGGTCAGAAGCAGCTTCTGACAATTGCCAGGGCAATGGCCTCAGATCCTTCGATAATGATCCTTGATGAAGCTACCTCTTCGGTTGACGTCGTTACCGAAGACCGTATCCAGAAGGCTGTAAAAAAGCTTCTGAACGGCAGAACAAGTATTATAATTGCGCACAGGCTCTCACAGATCACTAACTGTGACAAGATCGTTGTAATTGATGCCGGCAAGGTATCAGAGATCGGAACACACGATGAGCTTATCGCAAACGGCGGATTCTACAGTAAGCTTTATGCTTCGTACATATCCGGATAAAGGAGAAAATATGAGCAACTTAAGATTTGATGATTTTAAGGAATTTATTAACGGCAAGAAAGCTGCCGTTATCGGTGTCGGAATATCAAATACACCATTGATCAGATGGCTTGTTTCTTTGGGATGCAAGGTTACCGCCTGCGATAAGAATACTGCAGACGATCCCATGCTTAAGAAGAATATCGAGGCTTTGTCTGATTGCGCTGAAGGAATTGAATGGTCTTTGGGTGAGAATTATCTTTCTCATCTTAATGATGATTTCTATGACATCGTTTTCAAGACTCCCAAGATGAGATTTGAGACTCCCGAACTTCAGGCGCTTAAGGAAAAGGGCTCCATTCTTACGACAGAGATGGAACTTTTCATGAATCTCTGTCCTGCACAGATCTTCGCGATCACAGGTTCTGACGGTAAGACTACAACTACTACACTTACGGCAGAGATCCTGAAGAATTCAGGCTATACCGTCTGGGTAGGCGGAAATATCGGAACTCCTTTGCTCGACAAGGTCAATCAGATGTGGTCTGATGACATGGTCGTTCTTGAGTTGTCTTCTTTCCAGCTTTTGGGCATGAAGACACCTGCTGATGTTGCGGTAATAACGAACATTACGCCGAATCATCTGGATTTCCATACGGATTACGATGAGTACATCCAGGCTAAGGTCAACATTTTCAGAAACCAGGGGCCTTTCGGCAAGGTCGTTCTCAATGCTGGCTGTGATCTTACTTACGACATGAAGGATGTCGCAAGATCAAGAGTCGATCTGTTCTCTGCTGATAAGGCAAATGTAATGAGAACAGATTCGCCGCTTTACCGCAGGGCTTATGTTGAGAACGGCAGGCTCATTTATGAGGACAAAGGCTCGAAAACAGATATCTGCGGCGTGGATGAGATATTTATCCCCGGTGAACATAATGTTGAGAATTTCCTGGCTGCAACTTGCGCAGTTATCGACTATGTAAAGCCTGAGGACATTGCATATGTGGCAAAGAACTTTAAGGGCGTTCCTCACAGGATCGAGTTCATCAGGGAATTAGATGGTGTAAGGTGGTATAACTCTTCGATCGATACATCACCGAACCGTTCTCTCAATACCATGAAGGCCCTTGCGGCACGCAACGAGAAAGGCGTCCTCATCTGCGGCGGTGCTGATAAGAAATGCATCTATACAGGCCTTGGAGATTCGATACTTAATGTCTGCGACAGGATCATCATATACGGATCAAATGCCGGTCTAGTTACCGATATCATTGAGAAGGAAGCAAACGGACGCAAATATGAGATCTACCGCATTCCCGATAAGGAAGGCGATGTATATGAATTCCCTGAGACCCGCGACAATGTCGTAAATGCATATAAGGAAGCATTGAATAAGGCAAGAGAGTGGGCAAAACCCGGAGAGATTGTTATTATGTCCTCTATAGGTACGTCCTACGACCATTTCAGGCACTTTGAACATAGAGGAGATATGTTCAGAGACCTCGTAAATGAACTTAAATAAGTTATAAGCTTCAGGGTGGAGGAAAGTTTATGGCTGACATGAATTACCGCAGATATAAGGCTCATCCGACAGTTGACCTGCCGGACCGTAAGTGGCCTGCAGCAAAGATCACAAAAGCACCAATCTGGTGTTCTGTTGATCTGAGAGACGGTAATCAGGCATTGGAAGTTCCGATGACACTTGAACAGAAGGTAGAGTTCTTCCAATATCTCTGTTCAGTAGGCTTTAAACAGATCGAGATCGGTTTTCCTGCCGCATCTGATACAGACTATAACTTCTGCAGATATCTGATAGACAACGACCTCATTCCCGATGATGTTGCCATCCAGGTACTTACTCAGTCGAGAAGCCACATTATCGATAAGACTATGGAAGCCGTAAAGGGTGCTCCTTCGGTAATTATCCATCTCTATAATGCCACGAGCATGCTCCACAGAGATGTAGTTTTCGGTTTTTCGTGCGATGAATGCATCAATCTTGCTGTTGAAGGCGCGAAAATGATCATCGACAGGATCAATGAGGATACGAGCGGAACAAAGTTTATTCTTGAGTATTCGCCTGAGGCATTCTCTGATACTGAGCTTGATTTTTCCGTTAAGATCTGTGATTCGGTCCTTGACTGCTGGAAACCGACGCCTGAGAACAAGGTAATAATCAACCTTCCTGAGACAGTCGAATATCAGACAGCAAACGTATATGCCGACCAGATCGAGTATTTCTGCAGAAATACGAAGTGGAGAGACTCCATAATCGTTTCCCTTCATACGCATAATGACAGAGGAACCGCTGTTGCTACATCAGAGTTCGGACTCATGGCAGGCGGTGACAGGGTAGAGGGTACGCTTTTCGGAAACGGTGAAAGAACCGGTAACGTTGACCTTATTACTCTTGCCATTAACATGATGATGCTCGGAATCAATCCCGGGCTTGATTTCTCTGACATGAACAAGACCATTGATATCTATGAAGAACTCACCGGCATGAAGGTAGAGCCCAGACATCCTTGGGCAGGAAAGCTCGTATTTACCGCATTCTCGGGTTCTCATCAGGATGCAATCAATAAGGGACGAAAGAAGATGGAAGAAAGAAACGATGCCATTTGGGCTGTTCCTTATCTTCCTATCGATCCCAAAGACGTCGGCAGAGAGTATGAGCCTATCATCAGGATCAATTCCCAGTCCGGAAGAGGCGGTATCGCTTATGTCATGGAGACATATTTCGGTGTACAGCTGCCTAAGCGTTTCCAGCGTGATTTCCTGCCTGTCGTTAAGGCTGCAACAGAGGAGAACGGTACTGAGAACGAGCTTACGCCCCAGCAGGTATTCGACCTCTTTGACGATAAGTTCATTAATGTATTAGAGCCTTATGGCCTGAAGAACTTCTCGGAGCAGCAGGACAGCGACCAGGTATCCACTGTTGATGCATTGATTACCTATAACGGTGAAGAAGTCAACATCAACGGCAGGGGTAACGGTCTCTTGGATGCTTTTGTCAATGCTTTCTGCAAGTATACGGGCATTGAGTTTTCTATCTCGAACTATTCAGAGCACGCCATGAAGTCAGGTTCAGACTCTGCGGCTATTACATACATCGAGATCACCAACAAAGCCAATAAACAGACTTATATCGGTGCCGGTGTCTCAAGCTCAGTCACAAAATCTTCCGTTCGTGCCGTAGTTTGCGCATTTAACAGAATGATAAGTGTGTTATGATTTTGGGGTTAATTAAAGGAGTTTAGAAAAATGATTTGGGATTATTTTGTTGCATTTATATTCGGTATTGTTGAGGGTATCACTGAATGGCTTCCCGTAAGCTCTACCGGACATATGATCATATTGAACGAGTTCATGAAACTCAATGTATCACCTGAATTCTATGATCTTTATCTTGTTGTCATCCAGCTTGGTGCCATTCTTGCGGTTATTGTTATCTTCTGGAAGGAAATCTGGCCTTTTGGAGTTAAGAATAACGAACATCCTTTTGCCAAAGAAGGAATCGGCAAGTACATAATGAAAGACAAGATCATCATGTGGCTCAAGATAGCTCTTGCGTGCGTTCCTGCAGCCATCGTCGGCGTTCTTTTCGACGACTGGCTCGATGAACACCTTTATAACTACGTAGTCGTTGCTATATCACTCATCCTGTTCGGTATTGCGTTCATTGTTGTTGAGCGCTTCATGAAGGGAAAGGATCCCAGAATAAAGACAGTAAACCAGCTTAACTGGGGACATGCTGTTGCTATCGGATTGTTCCAGCTTCTTGCTGCAGTATTCCCGGGTGCTTCAAGATCAGGCTCTACGATCGTAGGTTCCATTGCCATCGGAATCAAGAGGGAGGCTGCTGCAAAGTTTACTTTCTTCCTTGCTATTCCCGTAATGCTCGGAGCAAGCCTTCTTAAGATCCTTAAGTATGACGGTTCAGTTTCTGGTCATGAGATAGGATTGCTTCTTGTCGGCATGGTTACCGCATTTGGTGTCAGCCTTCTTGTAATCAACAGACTCATGGCTTTTATCAGAAAGCATTCTTTCACAGTATTTGGCTGGTACCGTATCGCTCTTGGCGTTATTGTTCTTATCCTTGGCGCTGCAGGCGTTATCGGCGGCGGTGTGCTTCAGGGCGCAGCCTGATTATTCAGTTTTTAATTGAATTTTCCACTTCATCAAGTGAAATGGATTTTTTTGCAATCAAATACGGCTTCCAATACGGCATAGCCGTAGTTTTAGCCGTATTTGAACTGTGTTTTTACCATAAAATGCGGCTGATAGTACGGCGATGACCGTACTTTTACCGTATTTACCTTTTTTGTGAAGAACTAATATGCCATAACGGGATTTTGCCTTAAACCTCTTTTATTTTTAATAAGTATATTAGCGACTTTATGCTATAATCCATACTGATTTATTATGCGAGATTATGCGGATAGGAGTTTCTTTTGCGCAAATATATATACAATAGCCGTGATGTAGCGGCTTACTTCAAATATTTCTCGGTTCCGAGCTATCTTGAAGTTTCATACATGCAATACATCTTCAATCTTGGCAATAAGGTTCTTGCAGAGCCTTTGACACGCGATTTTGAGGGTTTTAAGAAGGAAGTCTACAGGGAACTTTATTTTCTGTGGGCAAATGGCTTCGAAAATGAGAAGGCTGATATTTCAAAGATGACTACAGAAGGCGAGTTTACGCTTATCTGTGACCAGGAGTGCATTTGTCTTGAGTCATATATGAAGCTTATTTGCCTTCACCTGATTTTCTCGAGCAATCTTCCTTATATCACATTGAACTTTACCGGACTCATGACACAACTCGGCATTAAGTGCGGAGTTGAGCTTTATGAGGAAAACTGCAGAAAAGTCTGCGAATCATTGCAGCTTGAAGTTAAGGATTCATTCGGAAAGCCTTTTGATCTTTCTCTCGGTATTCCGGATGAGCTCTTAAGAGTTTCTTTGGGCACTGAGTTTAAGCAGAGCCTTGATACCAGGAATTTCAAGGAAACACTTCGTAATGAGCAGATGAACTGGCTTAAGGATCTTAAGGATAAGTCCTTTAAGCTTTTCGGTTCAATTCCTGCCCGTAAGAAAACAAATAAGGGCCGTCAGACAGGCTCATCAAATAAGAACCACATGAATTCGGGTAATAATGTGGTCCGCAAGTCGGCTCAGCCAAAAGGTACGCCGAAAACTAACAGATAAGAGCGTGGAGGTTAAGTAATGGGCAAGGTATACAAGCTTGGTCTTGATATCGGATCTACAACAATTAAGGTGGTGCTTCTTGATGGTGAGAAGATCATCCACAGTGACTATCAGAGACACCATTCTGATGTATCAGGTCTTTTGAACGATTTATTTGAGGATCTGAATAATAAGTTCCCCGGAATCGATGTAGATGTAGTAATTACGGGTTCAGGCGGACTTTCTGTTGCAAACTGGCTCGGCTTCAAGTTCACACAGGAAGTTATGGCTGAGACTCAGGCCATCAAGACTTATCACCCTGAGACAGACGTAATCATCGAGCTCGGCGGTGAAGATGCCAAGATCACATACATGCATCCTGTACTTGAGCAGCGTATGAACGGTACATGTGCAGGCGGTACGGGTTCATTTATCGACCAGATGGCATCACTCCTTCAGACAGATGCTGACGGTCTCAATAACTTTGCCAAAGACTACAGATCACTTTATACAATCGCAAGCCGCTGCGGCGTTTTCGCCAAGTCTGACCTTCAGCCTCTCATCAATGAGGGTGCTGCAAAAGAAGACCTTGCTGCTTCCATCTATCAGTCAGTTGTTAACCAGACTATCTCAGGTCTTGCATGCGGCAGACCCATCAAGGGTAATGTTACTTTCTTAGGCGGACCGTTGTTCTTCAATTCAGAGCTCCGTAATGCTTTTGAGCGTACACTGAAGGATAAGGTCGATTCATTCTGGATGCCTGAAGAAGCTCAGATCTATGTCGCTCTCGGCGCTGCTTTGTCAGCTGACGGAAAGAATCCCGTTAACCTTTCAGATCTTCTCGTAAAGCTTAAGAACAGGGAAGGCTTCGTTCCGGATATCATCAGGATCGATCCCATCTTCAAGAGCAAAGAGGATAAGATTGCTTTCGATGAGCGTCATAAGAAAGATCAGATCCCTGTACTTGATATCAAGGATCAGAAGGGTGAGCTTTATCTTGGTCTTGATGCAGGTTCTACGACAACTAAGGCCGTAGTAATCAACAAGAAGGGCGAGCTCGTATATACATACTATGCATCCAACAAGGGTAATCCGGTAATGAGTGCGGTTACGATCATGAAGGACATCTATTCCAAGATGCCTGAAGACTGCTATCTTGCTCATTCTTGCGTAACAGGATACGGTGAGAACATCATCAAGGCTGCTCTCAATATCGATATCGGCGAGATAGAGACTATGGCTCACTTCCAGTCTGCAAAGTTCTTCTGTCCGAACGTTGATTTCATCATCGACATCGGCGGCCAGGACATGAAGTGCATGAAGATCAGAAACGGCGTTATCGATTCCATCATGCTTAACGAGGCATGCTCTTCAGGCTGCGGTTCATTTATCCAGACATTTGCACAGACATTAGGTCTTACTACACCTGAGTTTGCTGAGGCTGCATTAAGCTCTACAAAGCCTGTAGATCTCGGCACACGTTGTACAGTGTTCATGAACTCAAAGGTTAAGCAGGCACAGAAGGAAGGCGCTTCCGTAGGTGATATCTCTGCTGGTCTTTCATACTCAGTAGTCCGTAATGCTCTTTATAAAGTTATCAAGATCCGTGATACTGAACAGCTTGGTAAGAATATTGTCGTTCAGGGCGGTACATTCCTTAACGATGCGATCTTGAGATGTTTTGAGCTTGTATCAGGAAGAGATGTAATCAGACCTAACGTAGCAGGCTTGATGGGTGCTTTCGGTGCAGCACTTATCGCACAGAAGAGATGTCATGAAGGAGATAAGTCTGCAGTTCTCGGCAAGGATGAACTCGATTCATTCACAATGGATACAGAGAATACCCAGTGCCAGGGCTGTACAAATCACTGCCGTCTTACGGTTGCTACATTCTCCAACGGAACAAAGTTCGTATCTGGCAACCGCTGCGAGAGAGGCGAGGACCTCGCGCTCGACAGAGAACCTGCCAATGCCAAGGAGAAACTCCCGAATCTTTTCGATTATAAGTATTCAAGAACATTCAGTTACTATAAGCCCTTAAAGCTCGAGGATGCTCCCAGAGGTGAGATCGGTATCCCCAGAGTCCTTAACCAGTATGAGAACTATCCTTTCTGGTTTACGGTTCTTACCAAGCTCGGATTCAGAGTCCTGATCTCAGCGAGATCATCTCATAAGATCTACGAAGGCGGTATGGAGACTATCCCTTCGGAATCTGTATGCTATCCGGCTAAGCTGGCTCACGGTCATATCGAGAATCTCATTGAGCGCGGGATCAAAACTATCTTCTATCCTGATGTTCCTTATGAGAATATTGAGAATAACAATTCCAATAACCATTATAACTGTCCGATCGTATGCTCTTATCCTGAGGTAATCAGAAATAATGTCGAGAATCTTCTCGAAAAGAATATCAGATACTTAAATCCTTTCATGCCTTTGGATAATCTCGATAATGTTGCTCTTCACCTTACTGAGTGCTTCGATTATTTGGGAGTATCTGCTGAAGAAGCCAAGCAGGCAGTTCAGGCAGGCGCCGAAGAGTACTTCAAATACAAGGAAGACATTAAGGCAAAGGGCAGGGAGATCCTCAAGGAGATGGAAGAAAAGGGCCTTAAGGGTATCGTTCTTGCCGGAAGACCATATCACTGCGATCCTGAGATCAACCATGGTATTCCGCAGATGATCAACTCTTTGGGACTTGCAGTCCTTACTGAAGATGCAGTTGCAAAGCCCGGTGTATTGAAGCGTCCTATCAGAGTTATCGACCAGTGGATGTATCACACAAGACTTTACGAGGCTGCTGCTTTTGTGCTTACAAGGCCTGATCTTGAGCTCGTTCAGCTTACAAGCTTCGGCTGCGGTCTTGATGCCGTTACATCTGACCAGGTCCAGGAGATCCTTGAATCTTCAGGAAAACTCTATACGCTTCTTAAGATCGATGAGGTAAGTAACCTCGGTGCAGCAAGAATCAGAATGAGATCTCTCGTTGTTGCTATGAACGAGCGTCTTGAGCTTGAAGCAAACGGTAATTCTGCTTCAAAGGTTTCTGCTGATTCAGATGATGCGCCTTATACGGTTCACAGAGTTGAATTTACTAAGGAACACAAGAAGAATCACACTATCCTTGCACCTCAGATGGCGCCTATTCAGTTTGAGTTTGTTGAGTCAGTATTCCATAAGCACGGATATAAGCTCAAGCTCTTAAAGCAGGCTACAAGAGAAGATATCGAGTGTGGTCTCAAGTATGTTAACAACGATGCATGTTTCCCGACGCTTATCGTTGTCGGTCAGATGATCAATGCTATCCTCAAAGGTGACATCGATCCTGATAACACTACACTCGCCATTACACAGACGGGTGGCGGATGCCGTGCTACAAACTATGTTGCTTTCTTAAGAAAGGCATTAAAGGAAGCCGGATATCCTCAGATTCCCGTTATCACTATTTCTGCCCAGAGATTTGAGAAGAATGAAGGATTTGAATACAAGGCTTCATTCCTCCTTGATGCGATCAAGGCATTGTGTGCTGGCGACATGGTATCAACTCTTCTTTTGAGAGTAAGACCTTACGAGAAGGTTCCGGGATCAGCCAATGCTTTGTATTCTTACATCAACAGGATCGGAAGAAAGCTGTTTAACCTCAATGATATTAACGATGATCTTACTGAAAGATATGACGTTATGATGCCCAACAGCTACTTTTCAAGATCGATCGAAGAGAAGAAGGCTATCAGAGATTGTCTCTTATCGATCGGTGTTGATCTTGATAATCCTCCGGTCATCAAGAAATATAAGGAATTCGTTAAGTTCGCAGTAGCAAAATTCGATGCTCTGCCTCTTGCTGATATTCCGAGAAAGCCACGTGTTGGTCTTGTAGGCGAGATCCTCGTTAAGTTCCAGCCTGATGCAAACAATAACGCTATTGATGTTATTGAGGCCGAAGGTTGTGAGGCTGTGCTGCCCGGAGTACTGGACTTCTTCCTTTACTGCGCATATAACCCTCTCTGGCAGGCTCAGAACCTCGGTAAGAGCAAGAAGACCGGATATATCATGAAGACGGCGATCAGATTCCTTGAGTCTTTGAGAAAGCCTATAAACAAGGAATTTGCAAAGACTAACGGTAAATTCATGCTGACTGAAAGAATCCAGGAACTTGCCGAGAAGTCTTCAACGGTATTGAGCTGCGGTAACTCTTGCGGTGAGGGATGGTTCCTTACGGCCGAGATGATCGAACTTATTCAGGACGGCGTTCCGAATATTATCTGCGCACAGCCCTTCGCATGTCTTCCTAACCATGTAACCGGTAAGGGCATGATCAAGGAATTGAGAAGACAGTATCCGACATCAAATATCGTTCCTATCGATTACGATCCGGGTGCTTCTGAAGCTAACCAGCTCAACAGGATCAAGCTCATGATCAGCACGGCACGTGCAGTCAGGGATGCTGAGATCGAAGAAGAAATGAAAAATAAAGAGGGCAAGTAATGAGTACACTGCTTCTTGTTGACGGTAACTCAATTATCAACAGAGCATACTATGCCGTTATAGGCAGAGCTCCTATGACTGCGCCTGACGGCACTCCCACAGGTGCTGTAAACGGATTCTTTAATTCCGTTCTTGGTGTCATGAAGGAATATAACCCTGATTACATGTGCGTTCTTTTCGACAGGAAAGAGCCCACGTTCAGACATAAGATGAGCACTGAGTATAAGGCTAACCGTAAGGGCATGCCTGATGATCTTCATGCACAGATGCCTGTTGTTAAGAACCTTCTTGATCTTTATGGAATCAAGCGTATGGAGCTTGCCGGATATGAGGCTGATGATCTTATCGGAACTCTGTCAAAGCAGGGTGAAGAGCAGGGCATGGATGTCTATATCTTCAGCGGCGACCACGACGATTTCCAGCTTATCTCCGACAAGGTATCGGTAATAATGCCGCAGTCCGGAAAGGGCAAGGAACCCCGTGTACTGTTTGACAGGAAGATGTTCGAAGAAACTTATGGAGTAAAGCCTGAAGTATTCGTTCAGGTTAAAGCTCTCATGGGTGATAACTCAGATAACATCAAGGGTGTTGAGAAAGTCGGTGAGAAGACTGCATTTAAGCTTATTGCTGACTATGGTTCATGTGACGGCGTTTATGAGAATGCCGATAAACTGTCTCCTGCATTAAGGGAGAGGATCAAGGCTTCCAGAGAACTTCTTGATCTTAACCTCAAGCTCTGTAAGATCGACAGGGAGAGTCCTGTTGAATTCGGTGCAAAGGATACTGCTTATCCATCAGAGACCAGAGATCTTTCAGCGATGTCCGGTGCGTTAAACCGCCTTGCTTTAAGATCACTTCTTAAAAAGCTTGATCTCGAGAATGTAAAGCCTTCTGGATTTGAACCTGCCGGTGATGTCGATGAATTCGTAAGCAAGATCTCATCAGAGGTAACTGATGCGCTTAAGGGCGGACTTAAGATCGTTTATGAAGTTCCTGCTTCTTTTGATTTTGAGGATCTTAACTGCGGAATTGATTTTGTTGATATTCCTTCAGGTGTGAAGGTCATTCTTCTTGAATGGTCTTCAAAGACTGTTTATGTAATCAGTCCTGAAGATTTTAATAAGTTAAGTCTTGGGAAAAACGTTTTCCCTGTATCTTACAGCTATAAAGACAGGTCAAAGTTTATCAAGGAACCTCTGGTTTCCGTTAAGTCTGTTTTTGATTGTGAGATTGCAGGATATGTACTGAATATCCTGTCTGGCAAGCCTGATCTTCAAAGGCTCTATGAGAGTGTCTTGCAGACTGCTTATCCCGTCGAAGATAAGAAGGGACCTGTTAAGCAGCTTTCTTTGTTTGATGAGATAGTTGAAGATGACGGTTCATCAAAAGTTGAAGAATGTGCTGAAAAGCTCCTGGCTGTAATGGCTATTTCAAAGGTCATGAACAGGGACATCGAAAAGGACAAAGACCTCAAGAGTCTTCTTTATGAGATAGAATTCCCGCTTGTTATCACTTTGGATAAGATCGAGCGAAACGGAATGCACGTTTCAGGCGAAAGACTTTCTGAGCTTCACAGCGAATATACAAAGCGCTTGGAGGACATCAGCGCCCGCGTTTATGACGAATGCGGCACTGAGTTTAATATCTCTTCACCCAAGCAGCTTGCTGACGTTCTTTATGGTGAGAAGTATCTGAATCTTCCTTCCGGAAAGAAGGGCAAGAGCGGAGATTACTCTACGGGTATTGAAGAACTCAACAGATTAAGGAAATATTCTCCGGCTATCGATTACATTATTAAATACCGTGAGCTTTCAAAACTCGATTCAACATATGCTTTGGGTCTTGCTCGTGCCATAAAGAGCGATTCCAGGATTCACACTACATTTACTCAGGCAATGACGAATACGGGAAGACTCTCATCTACAGAGCCTAACCTGCAGAACATTCCGGTAAGGACTGATGAAGGTTCTCGTCTCCGTGAAGCTTTTACAGCCGAAGAAGGCAAGATCCTGGTAGATGCTGACTATTCGCAGATCGAATTAAGACTTCTAGCTGCTTTGAGCGGCGATGAAGTTATGTGTTCTGCGTTCCTTGACGGTGAAGACATCCACAAGAGAACAGCTGCTAAGGTTTACGGCGTATCTGAAGACATGGTCACGCATAAGATGCGTGCTACCGCCAAGACCGTTAACTTCAGTATCATTTACGGCATTTCCGATTACGGTCTTGCTCAGGACCTCGGCATCGGTTACAAGGAAGCAGCGGATCTCATTAAGGAGTATGGCAATCAGTTCCCCGGCGTTACGGCTTATCTTGAAGACCTTAAAAAGTCAGGCGAGGAGAAGGGTTTTGCAGTAACCATGTACGGCAGAAAGAGGATCCTCAATGAGCTTAAGAGCCAGAACAGGAATATTAAGAATTTCGGTTACAGAGCTGCCATGAACACACCTATTCAGGGTACAGCTGCTGACATTATCAAGATTGCAATGAACCGTGTCAGCAAGGCGTTGGAAGAGAAGCTTCCTTCTGCAAAACTTGTAATGCAGGTTCATGACGAACTTATCTGCGAATGTGATATAAACGATAAAGACCTCTGTGCATCTATACTTAAGAGTGAGATGGAAGCTGCTGCTTCACTTAGTGTTCCTCTTCTTGCAGAGGTCGGATTCGGTAAGGACTGGCTGGAGGCTAAATAATGTTTGTATTAGGTATTACAGGCGGAATTGGAAGCGGCAAGAGCACTGTATCAGGCCTTCTTGCAGAAAGAGGACTTCTAGTCCTTGATGCTGATGAGATCTCCAGATCGGTTACAGCTGCAGGCGGCAGGGCAATGCCGGAGATTGCTGCAACCTTTGGTAAAAAAGTCGTTACGGCAAGCGGTGCTCTTAACAGACGCGTTATGTCTGATATCGCATTCGGAGACAAGAAGAAACTTGATGATCTTAGCACTATCATTCACAGACATGTTTTCGAGCAGATCGAAGAGACTCTTGCAAAAGAAAAAGAGAAGGGTTCCAAGTGCGTCGTTCTTGATGTGCCGATCCCTGTTAATAAATTCCGTGAACTCTGCAACCAGATCTGGGTCGTAACCTGTGATAAAGATGTCCGTCTTGCAAGACTTCAGAAGCGCGGTATGGAAAAGGAAGAAGCAGAGCGAAGGATCGCCGTACAGATGACTGACGATGAATATTGTGAGCTCGGTGACCATTCGATAGATAATTCCTGGGATCTTGAAGATCTTAAAGATAAGGTTGAAGTCCTTATCCGCGAACAGCTTTATGAGAGAGGAATCAGGATATGAATACTGCAGCAGTCATTACGGCATCTGTATTTCTTGCTGTTTCCCTTGCAATACTCATCTATTTGTTTTTAGGTAAGAGCGAATTCTGCAAAGGAAAGTTCAGAAACTTTTTCAGAGCATGCTGCGGCGTTTATGTTTCCGGTGCTTTGCTTGTATTCGTATTCACGCTGATCATGAAAGGACTTCCGGTAGCATTTGTAATTATCTCTGATGTTACAGTTCTGTTTGTATTTATCTTTACGACCGCACTTATTTTTTTCATGACAAGAAAACTTGTACAGATGGCAGAAAATGCCGGTTCCAATAATGAAGAATCAGGAAACAAAGAAGAAAAGTAAACCGCTGGGAGTCTTATTAAAGATCCTTCTTGTGCTGGTAATTGTCGGCTTTCTTGGTGTGGCCGCACTTGGACTGATGAATATTCATGTTTATAACAGCAGTTCTCCTGATGTTTATTCTTTGGAGTCATTTACATCTTCATCAGTTTCTTCTGATGCTCATTATGATGCTGTCATCGTATTGGGATGTGCTGTGTGGGAGGGTGGAGTTGCAAGTCCGATGCTTGCTGACAGACTTCGTACATCGGCAGCTGTATTTAAAACCGGCTGTGCCGATTATGTTCTGGTAACAGGTGACAGTGAGGATCCTGAAGATTACGATGAGACAGGCTGTATGAAGGAATTCCTTATTAATGAGGGTATATCTGATTCGGATATCATATGTGATCCTTTGGGGCTTTCAACTTATGATTCTATGCTCAGGGCAGTTACATTATTCAATGTTAAGTCAGCCGTAGTAGTTACGACGGGCTTCCATTGCGAGCGCTCTGTTTACGATGCACGTAATTTCGGTATAGAATCTGTAGGTGTTGAGGCTATAAATTCAGGTTATGTTATCAGACAGTATAATTACTACAGAGAGTTTATTGCACGCGGCAAGGATTTTGTATTTATGCTGATCAAGCCTGGTTACTGATCATTAGAGGTAAGGGATAATGGATTCTAAGAGCACTAAAAAATTGCCTTCTTATATCGGCGGCGTATTTGCCGTTATCACTGGCTTGTTCTTTATATTTTTCCCTGAGGTATCTTCAGGTGTTATCGGATTATTGTTTGGTGTCGTTTTGTTTGTAGCAGGACTTGCCGAAGTTATCGGTTACATCATCTCAATCAAGCAGTTCAGGGAAGAGAATTACGGTAAGGCAGCAGGAGCTGAGATAGTGCTCGTATATTCGATTGCCATCATGGTTATAGGTGTCGTATTCATAATTAAGCGCGAATTTGTTTTGCAGCTTCTGGCTACGATCGTTGGAATATTCTTTATTATCGATGGCATCGTAAAGCTCAGGCAGGAGATCTTTCTTTTCAGGAAGAAAGATATGTACAGTTTTGTTTTGTTGGGTCTTGCCATCGCTTTGATCATCGCAGGCATTGCCTTGCTCATTAATCCGTTTGACGGAACACGCAACATCATAGTGTTCTCAGGTGTGTGTTTCATATTGAGCGGACTTGAATCCATCTTCCTCTGCATGATGAAGAGAAACGAAAAGAAAACCCGCAAAGGCTGATCCTTCACGGGTTTGATTGATTTTGCTTAATCGAAAAATAAATCAGACGTTGAATCTGAATACTACGACGTCGCCGTCCTTCATTACGTATTCTTTTCCTTCTGATCTTACAAGACCTTTTTCTTTGGCTGCATTGTATGTGCCGTTAGCGATAAGGTCATCGTATGCAACGACTTCGGCTCTGATAAAGCCTCTTTCAAAGTCTGAGTGGATCTTTCCTGCAGCCTGGGGAGCTTTGGTGCCTTTCTTGATAGTCCAGGCACGGACTTCCTTAGGACCTGCAGTAAGGAATGAGATAAGACCTAAGAGACTATAGGAAGCATTGATCATCTGATCAAGACCTGCACTCTCGATTCCAAGATCTTCAAGGAACATCTCACGGTCTTCAGGTGACAGCTCGCCTAATTCTTCCTCGATCTTAGCTGAGATTACGACAACGCCTGAACCTTCTTTTGCTGCGATGTCCTTAACAACCTTTACATAAGGGATGTCTTCCTTTTTCTTGATGTCGTCTTCTGCAATGTTTGCGCAGTAGAGAACAGGCTTCATTGAGATAAGCTGGAGATCTCTTGTGTATTCGAGCTCATCATCTTCGAATGTGAGGGATCTTGCTGATTTACCTTCAGCGAGGCAGTCGTAGATCTTTTCGTAGACAGTGAGTTCCTTGGCAAAAGCCTTGTCGCCGCCTTTCATCATCTTCTTTGTGCGGTCGATCCTCTTTTCCATGATCTCAAGGTCAGAGAGGATGAGCTCAACGTCGATAGTAGCGATATCGCCGGCAGGGTCGGCATGGCCGTTAACGTGGATAACGTCAGGATCGTCGAAGCATCTTACTACGTGAACGATTGCATCGCACTCTCTGATGTTTGAGAGAAACTTGTTGCCAAGACCTTCGCCTTTGGAAGCGCCTGCAACAAGACCTGCGATGTCAACGAATTCAACAACAGCGGGTGTGTATTTCTCAGGATTATAGATCTCGGCGAGTTTATCAAGTCTCTGGTCGGGAACGGAAACTACGCCTACGTTAGGTTCAATAGTGCAGAAGGGATAGTTTGCAGCTTCAGCACCGGCTCTTGTGATAGCGTTAAAGAGTGTGCTCTTACCAACATTAGGAAGTCCAACGATTCCAAGCTTCATATATGTACCTCTTATTTTCTTTTTTGCGTCCATATTTTAGCACATTCAAATGCTAATACTTTGTTGGTTCTTTGTCGGTTTTTGTCAGGTGATTGTATGCTCTTTTGTAGGTTTTCGTAATAATTCGTCCGGTTTGTCGGTTTTTGTCTGAAATCTTGTCGGAAAACGTGTCGGTTTCTTGCGATGTTTTTGCCCTGATAATCTGATCTTAAACGGCGTATTCTCCTTGTAAAAGGAGGATATGACTATGACTTCAAAACCAAATGTTGCGACTCTTTATTCGAGTTTTGCATCAGGCGCTGATGCAACGCTTTCACAGATTGAAGTATCTATCTCGCCCGGTATCCCGACTTTCTCGGTAATTGGACTTTGTGATTCATCCATAAGGGAATCTGAAGGCAGGTTAAGGTCTGCTTTTAAATCAGCGGGATTTACCATGCCCAAGGGACATATCACAGTCGGGATCAGTCCTGCATATATGCGCAAGACCGGTACGGGATTTGATCTTCCGATGGCTATGGGGATCCTTTTTGCTTCAGGTCAGTTATATCTGCCTCCGGGAGCAAAGATATATGCCGAGGGTGAACTATCTTTGGGAGGTGAGGTCAAAGCGACACCGGGATCTTGTATCAGGCTTAAAACTGTCAGGGATGAGTACTTTGATTATAAGATCATTCCTTTGAGCGAGACTTCCAGTGCAGGCATTGCAGGGTTTAAAGGACAAGGGATCAATAATCTTACTGAACTGAATGCTGTTTTCGATGGAAATGAATATAAAGAAACAGTTTTCGAGTTTGAACAGGAAAGCAATCCCGCTGATTACCTTGATATATCTTTGCTTAAGGGTCAGGAGAAGACGAAAAGGGCTTTGCTAATAAGCTCGGCAGGATTCCACAATATCATTCTGCTTGGGAGTCCCGGGTGCGGAAAGACAATGGCAGGGAAAATACTGTCAGGTCTGTTACCCAAACTGGAACCAGATGAATTGCCGGAAGTCTATTCGCTTGCTGAACTTGTTGAAGGTGGATCATCGAAAGTTACATTTGACAGGCCTGTACGCATAATAGGTCCAAATTCTACTGTAAGTAAGCTGCTTGGTAATTCACAGTCAGTAACTCCCGGAGAGTTGGCTTTGGCGAATAAAGGGATACTCTTTGCTGATGAATTGCCTTTATATAAATCAGAAGTATTGGATTTCCTGAGAAATCCCCTTGAAGAACGCAAGGTCCATATGATTAAGAAAGGCGTTTTGTATTCATTTGATGCAGACTTCATTTTTCTCGGTACGGGCAACCCGTGCAAATGCGGTCAGTTGTATGAGAAGGGCAATAAGTGCAGATGTTCGGTAACGGAAATTAACAGGTATCTGTCCAAGCTTAACGGACCATTTATGGAAAGGATTGATCTTTTGAGTGAGATGAGGTCCATATCCGGCAGTGACATGGCAAGCATATATGTTGATGAATCTGAGAGTGAGAGTCCTGCATATAGAAGTATAGTTGAACGGTGCTGGCAAAAAGCTCACGAACGTTATGGGAGTAAGTATCTCAATGGTAATTTCCCTGAGCCTGACATAAGAGATGCGATGAGAATACCGGAAAACGTTGTGAGGTTTGCTTCAGATCTCTCTGAGAAAGGCTTTTTCTCTGCAAGAGGTTTTACAAGGGTTTTGAGGGTTGCAAGGACGATAGCGGATATTAACGATGCAGATGATGTAACTGTCGAAGATGTCTCAGAGGCAGCACAATTCAGAAAGAGAGGTAGCTAAATGGTTGAGTTAACTGAAGCAAGAAACAGTGATTTCTTCTATTCATCATTGATGTTGAACTCTGATATGAACTATAAAACGATCAACGATCTGGTTGACCATAATGCTATGTCCAATTACAGAGATCTTCATAATATTGAACTGTTGAAAGAAATCGTGAAGGGAAGTTTTAGTCTTAAATCTGATACTGTCCACAAAGTCGAAAACCTTATCGATTCTTTTAATGACATAGAGAAAATCGCAAAAAACTACAGGCAGATAGCGTTTGATAATAATATAGATGTCGTATCGTGTCTTGATATAACTTATCCGTACAATTGGAAGAATCTCAGCGGTATGCCAAAAGTGTTCTACTACAGCGGTAACTACGACATTATTGACCGCATGACTTTACAAGGTTCCGTAGCTGTAGTCGGGTCAAGAAGCCCGAGCAGATATGCCGAGTATGCAACAGATAACATATGTAAGATACTTGGCGAAAAGGGAATAACCATAGTATCCGGAATGGCTTATGGAATTGACCGTCATGCACATATTTCAACTGTGAATACACCTGGCGGTACAGTGGCTGTTCTTGCAGGAGGTGTAGATAATATCTATCCGCCAAAGAATAAAGATATCTATGACCTGATTAAAAACAAGGGAGTGATAATATCCGAGATGCCTCCCGGCCAGAAGCCGTTAAGGCAGTATTTCCCGTCACGCAACAGACTTATTGCCGGGCTGTCTGATTGTACTCTGGTTATGGAGGCAGGTAGTGTATCTGGAACTTTACATACGGCTTCTTTTGCAGCAAATCAGGGCAAGGAAGTATTTGTCCTGCCGAATAACATTTACTATGAGAATGCGTTGGGCGGACTAAAGCTTCTTGAAGACGGCGGAAATGTGCTTTTGAATGCTGACAGTGTTATTGACAGTGTAACAAGAAGTCTGATGTACAAGCGGATGGATATGGGTTGTCCTGCAGAACTGTACTATCAGGATAAGATCAAAGATGATTTTTCAGAACAGGCAAATATTGAAGCATTAAGGGAACTTGCAAGAGTTAAGCCGGAAGTTCTTACTGATGAAAACTGGAAAGCGCTCATAAAAGATTCATTGACATTAAAGCCCCTCTGCGCCGATGAACTGTGTGTGCTTACAACACTGCCGTTTTATAAGGTTTCAAAGCTGTTGACAGAACTCGAACTTAATGGGACAGTATGTCAGGAGAAAGGGAAGTACTCGTTGACATTTGTATAATGATGATATATTTTTAATTAAAAATATAGAGGGGTACTCCATGGGCAAAAAATTAGTAATAGTTGAGTCTCCTGCCAAGTCAAAGACGATTGGCAGATATCTTGGCAGCGATTATATCATCTCGGCTTCATTAGGCCATATCAGAGATCTTCCTTCCGGAAATCTCGGTGTAGACGTAAAGAATAACTTCAAGCCTTTATACATCACAATGAAAGGAAAAGAAAAGGTCGTAAGAGATCTCAAGCTCCTGGCAGCTGATGCCGACGAGATCTTACTTGCAACCGACCCTGACCGCGAGGGTGAAGCTATTGCATGGCATCTTGCCAAGGTATTGAAGATCGATCCTGATTCAAAGTGCAGGATCACATTTAACGAGATTACTAAGTCTGCAGTTCAGGAAGCTATCAAGAATCCCAGAACTATCAATATGAATCTTGCCAATGCACAGCAGGCAAGAAGAATCCTTGACCGTCTTGTAGGTTATGAGTTAAGCCCGCTTCTCTGGAAGAAGATCCGCAAGGGGCTTTCCGCAGGAAGAGTCCAGTCCGTAGCTACCAAGATAGTTATGGACAGAGATGCTGAGATCGATGCATTTAAGCCTGAAGAATACTGGCTCATCAAGGCTCTTGTTACACCCGGAAAGAATACTGATAAGTTTGTTCTCGGATACTATGGCGTCATGGAGAGCGATGGAAAGGTTAAGAAGGATGACCTTAAGTGCCTTGAAGACGCACAGGAAGTTCTTGATGCAGTAGGCAGCGGACCTTTGGTAGTAGATTCTATCAAGAAGGGTAAGAAGGAGCGTAATCCTTATCCGCCGTTTACGACTTCCACATTACAGCAGGAAGCATCCAAGAGACTCGGCTTCTCCTCAAAGAAGACAATGTCAATTGCACAGCAGCTTTATGAAGGCGTTGAGATCGCAGGCGCAGGCCAGACTGCTCTCGTATCTTATATCAGAACTGACTCTGTCCGTATTTCAGAAGAAGCTGTAGCTGCAGCTAAAGACATCATCAAGACACGTTTTGGCAGTGAGTACTGCTCACCAGTTAAGAGACAGTATAAGAATAAGAACTCTGCCCAGGATGCTCACGAAGCTATCAGACCTACACACTTTGATCTTGATCCGAGAGACATCAGATCTTCTCTTTCAAACGATCAGTACAAGCTCTATCAGCTTATCTGGGACAGATTCCTTGCTACTCAGATGGCTGCTTGCAAACTCGATACAGTTACATGCCAGGCATCCTGCAATAACAGAGTGTTCAGAGCAGTAGGCGAGACAGTTACATTCAAGGGATTCCTTGTTCTTTACGATGATATCGCTGAAGATACAAATAAAAATGACGATCAGGACGGCAAGGCAACTATTCCTCCGCTTGAAGACGGCATGAAGCTTGAGCTTCTTGACCTTAAGTCAATGCAGAAGTTCACGACTCCGCCGCCGCACTATACAGAAGCTACGCTTATCAAGGCTCTTGAAGAATATGGTATCGGCAGACCTTCAACATATGCTCCTACCATTTCCACGATCCTTGACCGTAAATACATTGAGAAGAACGGCAGACTCCTTCAGATTACTGATCTCGGTAAGATCGTTACCAACATGCTTTCCGAGAACTTCAGCGAGATCGTAGATCTCTCATTTACGGCTGACATGGAGAACAAACTTGATGAAGTTGAAGAAGGTAAGGAAGAATGGGAACACGTTCTCAATGTTTTCTATCCTGAATTCAATACTCAGATCAAGGCTGCCCAGGAATCTATCGACAAGATTACTTTCGAGCCTGAGAAGACCGGTGAGGTCTGCCCCCAGTGCGGTGCGGAGCTTGTTTACAAGGAAGGAAGATACGGCAAGTTCATTGCATGCTCTAACTTCCCTGAGTGTAACTACACCAAGAACATCGTTGTCTACGCAAAGGGTACATGCCCTAAGTGCGGATCAGGTCTTCTTGTACACAAGTCAAAGAAATACAGAAACAAGTCTTTCTATACATGTGATAAGCAGGGTTCTGATCCCAACTGTGATTTCATTTCATGGGATCTTCCGATCGACGGTAAAGTTTGTCCTGAATGCGGTGCCTATATGGTATTGAAGCATTTCGGCAAGAAGGCTTACCCCAGATGCTCTAACAAGGACTGCGTATCCAACGCAAGAAAGACTACCAAGAAGTCTTCAGAAGATAAGAAGAGTGAAGATGACGAATAATCCTACGGTCACCATTATCGGCGCAGGTCTTGCAGGCTCTGAAGCCGCTAATATCTGCGCGCGTGCAGGCGTACATGTAAAGCTTTATGAGATGAAGCCTGTTAAATACAGCCCTGCACATCATTCACAGAATTTTGCGGAATTGGTCTGCAGTAATTCTTTGAGAGCTGCTTCCAGGGAGAATGCCATCGGTCTTCTTAAGGAAGAATTGAGGCGCCTGGGTTCACTTATCATGGAATCTGCTGACAGAGCGAGTATTCCTGCCGGTGGAGCTTTGGCTGTGGACAGAGATGAGTTTTCCGGATACATCACCGAATCCATCAGGAATAATCCTCTAATCGAAGTCATTAATGCCGAAGTTCCCAAGATCCCTCAGGAAGGCATCGTAATTGTAGCTACAGGTCCTCTTACCGAAGGAGATCTTTTTGAAGATATCCTTAAAGTAACCGGTGATACATCCGGTCTTCATTTTTTTGACAGCGCTGCTCCGATCGTTACCGGTGAATCTATTGACATGTCTAAGGCATTCAGAGCATCCAGATATGGTAAGGGTGGAGATGATTATATCAACTGTCCAATGACCAAAGAAGAATATCTTGCATTCAGAGAAGAGCTTGTTAATGCCGAGAGGGCAGAGGTTAAAAACTTTGACAGAGAGATCGTGTTCGAAGGCTGTATGCCTATTGAAGTCATGGCCCAAAGAGGTGTTGATACAATGAGATTCGGACCGTTAAAGCCGGTCGGACTTGTTGATCCAAAGACAGGCATGGAACCATATGCGTGTCTGCAGCTCCGTCAGGATGACCGTGCAAAGACCATGTATAATCTCGTTGGTTTCCAGACAAGACTTAAGTGGCCTGAACAAAAGCGTGTCTTCGGCATGATTCCCGGACTTGAGAATGCAGAATATACCAGATATGGTGTAATGCACCGCAATACATTCCTTAATTCGCCTAAGTATCTCTCATCACATTACAGTCTGAGAGAAAAGCCTGATATTTTCTTTGCAGGTCAGATGACTGGTGTAGAAGGGTATATCGAATCAACTGCTTCCGGATTTATGGCAGGCTTCTATGCTGCGCAGAGAGCACTTGGAATCGAGCCGACATATGAACCTGATGCATGCACGGTTATCGGTTCGATGGCTTTATATGTTTCTGATCCTCATATTAAGAAGTTCCAGCCCATGAATGCAAACTTCGGAATCGTAACTCCGATCGAAGGAAGATTTAAGGGGAAGACAGGAAAGAAGGATAAGAACAACGCAATTGCTGACAGGGCATTAGAGCATCTTGAGCTCTTCGAGAAGAGTGTTGAAGAGCTGACTTCCAAATAAACTGTCATGTCGCAAATTGATCCTGAAGTTTCCAATAAACCAAAAGGACCATTAGCCAGGTTCTTTATTAACGGATGGTCTAATCTTGTAAGATTAATGGCTTCCAATGCATTGTTTATTATCTTCAATATTCCTGCAATAATTCTTGCTGGTGTTATCGCAGTATATTTCGTTCCGTGGATTGCTCCGCATTTCATAGACGTAAATTCATATATTGATCCCGTAACTGGCGATGATCACGGAGTCATCCAACTGTATATATTCCTGGTGTTCTACCTGATAACGTTCCTGTTGTCGAGTACTCTTGTCTGCATCGGTCCGTTTCAGACAGGGTTTGCACAGGTTTATAAAGATATAATCAATGACAATTCCGTATCATTCTTTACCAGTTTTAAATCAGGAATGAAGAATAACTGGAAAAAGGGCTTGGTATCGATGTTAATTGGAATTGTATTAACACCGGTTTTATTGCTTGCTATCGGTTTTTATCTGAACTTCCAGAACGGAATCGGAACCATAATCGGTGCGGTGTTTATAGTTTTGCTCTTTGCTTTGATACTGGTCCAGAACTTTGTATATACGCTTATTGTATCGACTGACCTGAAACTGGTTAAGATCTATAAGAATGCGATCATTTTCATGCTTATCAGATTTGTTCCTTGTCTTGGAATAAGTCTTGTTATCATGCTTTTCTATGTGATAATTCCATTTATTTTATTGATGTCGGCTTCTTATCTGACACTTGGAATCTTTATGTTCCTGTATTCGTTCCTTGTAATCTCATGGGTTCAGTATTTTCTTTCTTTTTATACCGGTCGTTTGATAGAAAAATACGTGGCTGTAGCTAAAGAAGAGTAATTGTTAGAAAAAGATGATAAATCTTTTGTTTATGAGATAATTGATATAGAGATTAGATTCCCTTTATAAAGGCAGGTCGGCAGGGTATAAGCTATGTATGATTTCAGTCTATTAACAGATGAAACCGTTCGTGCAATTATTATTGCCTTGGTATTATTCGTTGTTGCCTTTGTATCATTCGTTGTAATTGCGCTTTACACGCTTTTCAAGACTAATATCTATACCACCAGACATAAAGAGAAAGTAAATCTTAGCTGTGATGTTGCTTATTTCCATGAGAAAGGCAAAAGAGAGGATCAGGAAGATTCTATCTATATTTCCCCGATGGATAAACTGGATCAGACCGGGCTTGTAGCAGCATGTTCAGACGGAATGGGCGGTCTGTTAAACGGAGAAGTTGTATCAAAGTTTGTTACTGATTCTCTTCGTGAGAACTTCCCTTATCAGTTTGATTCACAGGCAGACAATGCTGCGATAATTTCAGATATTTCCAATCAGGTTTATGAGCAGTATCACTTAGGAGCCGGTGCGACTCTTGTAATGGTTCATATCATGGATGATTACATGAATTTCTACAGTCTCGGCGACAGTAACATAATACTGATTAGAAATAACCGTGCGACACTTCTGAATCACAAACAAAATTATGTAACGCTAATGATCAGGAAACTTGCTGAAGGCGGTCTTGATACATCTGATGCTTACAGGGATTCAAGAGCAAAAGGTCTGATAGATTTTGTCGGAAACCTTAACTGTAAGGTGCAAATGACATCACGTCCTTTAAGACTGATCGAGAATGATATCATTATTGTCAGTTCAGACGGTGTCACAGATTCGATGCCGCTTAACAGGATCGTTAATCATATTCATTTTGACCAGAATGCTACGGGTATAGCAAGAACAATAAAGTATGGCGTTAAGTCGAGGAAGAATCCGAGACAGGATAATTATTCTGCTGTAGTCATTAAGATGAAGAGGAGCTTTATTTGATAGAGTATTACACTTTTAAGCACAGAGGTGCCGAAGAAGAATATAAGGATGAGGTCTTTTTAAGACTCGTTCCCAATCTTACTGTTGCTATTTTCAACGGCAGTAAGATCGATTCACCTAAAAGCCAGTCCCTTTTGTTTTCGGAAATCCTAACCAGTGAAGAAGGAAGTAAGAGTATTGATTATCTTAATAGTGTATTTGAAGAATGTCTTGATGAAGATTCCGAGTATCTTATCCTTCGTGTAGAGAATAAAGGAATCGAAAGCATCAGAAGAGGTTCCGTATGTGCAAAGATAGTAAGGCAGGGACAAATAAGCCTGCTTCCTAACGGCTATTTCGGATTGTCCTCTGATGACAGGATCGTTTGTGCTACTTCCAACTTCTTCAAGTCGCTTAATGACGAAGGTATTCTTGCTGATGCTCTCGTTGCAGGTTCCTGTGATGACTGGATGAATATGATGGTCCGCCGCATATCTGACCAGACACAGCTCAAGTGCGGAAATCTGTCGGCAGTTACTCTTAAATTAAACAGTTAATTTCCGTTTGTGTGGCTTTCCAATGCCAGCTTGATTATTCTTCTAGCAGATCTCTCGATATCCTCTTTGGTGATCTGACCTTTCTTTAATGCCTTTCTGATCTTGGAAGGTATCATGGGAGTTCCCGGCATGATGAGATCAGTACCTGCTTTACAACCGAGTTCATCGAGACTCTCATCGTGACCTGTTGCAAACCAGTCTGTCATTACGATTCCGTCAAATCCCCATTCGTTTCTTAAGACATTGGTCTGGAGATTATAATCAAGAGCAGTGTAGATGCCGTTGATCTTGTTGTAGCTGCACATAACACTTCTCGGATTTGCTTTCTTAACGGCAATCTTAAATGCTTTGAGATAGATCTCTCTTAAAGTTTTTTCATCCAGATTTGAAGAAGAAATGTTGCGGTTTGTTTCAAGGTTATTAGCAGCAAAATGCTTTAAGGTTACGTAGCATCCTTCGTGGGACTGTACACCCAGGGTAATGCTTGCTGCCATGTTTCCTGTGAGGACAGGATCTTCTGAATAGTATTCGAAGTTACGGCCGCATAAAGGATTACGGTGTATGTTCAGGGCAGGTGCCAGCCAGAAAACCACACCATATTCAAGCATTTCTTTACCAACTGCATCACCCATCTGATAAGCAAGATCTGTATCCCATGTCTGTGCAACCAGTGTCTCGCATGGCCAGGAAGTGCAGAATTGATAGTATCTGTTATTTCCGGATTGCGGTTCTGTTCCCGCAATCTTATGTGTTTTCCTCATTGCAGAAGGAAGTGTAGGGACTGCATAGAAATTATGCTTTGGCTTCTTTGAAACTCTTGTGAGGTTAATACCCTGAGGACCGTCTGCCATGGGCATTGCATCAATTCCTTTGTGGTACAGCTTTGAAGTTGTATATCCTACAGCACCGAAAACCCTGTGTCGGAAAGGACCTAAGTAAGATCTTCCGATGATAAGATGTGTCATGTCTTTGATTGAAAGACCGGATACAATGCTGTCGATCTTTTCACTGTGCTCAAACTCAGGAGTATCGTAAGTATGTGTAACTGTATGAATATCAGAAGCAGTTAATGTCACGTAAGGGTCCAATAAAGAAACAATGGCATTTCTGTCCTGAGGATAGAATTCAATCTTTCTATCAGGTTTAAACATTGACTTAACGTTCTCGGTAATATAATTCCCGTCAAGCACGACCATGCATTCGGGGTTGCCGTTGAGATGTAAAATGTATCCGCCTTTTTCGAGGATATAGCAGGAGGCTTTCTCATCAAAGCTTGCGAAATCCGTAATGTCGAATTCCAATGATACAAGTTCAGAGTCACCCGGTTCTAGAAGCGATGTCTTTGCAAATGCCGTAAGACTTCTGACTTCACGGACATGATTACTGTCAGGAAAGGACATGAAGAGCGTTACTACTTCGCGTCCGGCTGCTTTACCGGTATTTGTAACTGAAGCAGTTACAATTATATTGGATCCTTCATTTGATAAAGATTCAAAACTGACTTTGAATTCAGTGTAGCTTAAACCGTAACCAAAAGGATATCTTGGTTTGATGTGCCTTTTGTCGAACCAACGGTATCCGACAAAGATTCCTTCTCTGTAGTCTTCCTGATATTTCTCAGGATTGCGTTCAGAGAATGTCTCTGAGGAAGGGTAATCTTCATAAGCGTCAGCCCACGTGTCGGCTAATCTGCCTGAAGGATTAACTTTGCCTGTAATTATGTCAGCAATGGCATTGCCGGATTCCATTCCGCCTTGCAGCAAAAGTATTACAGCAGAGAACTTGATAGAATCAAGGAACTTCAAGTCGATGACGCTTCCGGTGTTAAGAACGAGTATTGTATCCAGATGATGCTCCGTTATTGAGATCATCAGTTCTTTTTCTTCATCGGTAATGTAGTAATCGCCCGGAATGTCTTTGCGGTCAGCACCTTCGCCGGCCTGTCTTGTGAGAACATAAACAGCAGTATCGCAAATGGTATCCGAAGAATCCAGCGTTCTTCCGGCAGGCAGATAAAACGGATTATCAGCTGCATAATCCATGCGTTTAGCCAGAGGAACTTTCTTTAAAGCTTTGGAAAGCTTTTCATGGTATTTATCACTCTCGCTCTCGAAAAGTGCATCGTAATCGTTAAGCCATTTGTTTGATACGATTTCAATACCTGCCAACTGAAGACCTTCTTCAACGGTAACACAGTATCTGGGATTGTTTTCTCCTGAACCCGTTCCACCGAAAGATGTGTGGCGGGCACCGGCACCATATAAAGCCACCTTTTTGGTTTTAAGAGGGAGGATGCCCTTATTTTCGAGCAGGACAATTCCTTCTGCGCAGATCTTTCTGGCAAGTTCACTGTGATATGTCTCTCGTTCGCTTATAGCGGGAGATGTTGATGCATAGATTACTGGCTTCATATCAGCCCAAACGCTCGTAAAATTCTTTTCTGAAGTCTCCGAGTCTGTCCTCGGCGATAGCCTGACGGATCCTTTCCATGAGCATCAGGAGGAAGTAGATGTTGTGGTAAGTGCAAAGTCTTAATCCGAACATCTCATTTGCCTTTATCAGATGTCTTACATATGCGCTTGTGAAATTGGTGCACGCATAGCAGTTGCAGTCAGGATCCATAGGACCGAAATCTTCTGCGAATTTTTTATCTCTGATGATCTTTTTACCGTAATCGGTGAGGATAGTTCCGTGTCTGCCCATTCTTGTAGGGAGTACGCAGTCGAACATATCAACGCCTCTGCAAGCGCCTTCGATGAGGTAATCGGGAGTACCGACACCCATTAAGTAGCGGGGCTTTTCTTCAGGCATGAGAGGAACTGTGCAATCGATCATGTCGAGAAAGAGATTTTTAGGTTCACCTACGGAAATGCCGCCTATAGCAAAACCAGGAAGATCAAATGAAGTGATGGCATCAGCGCTCTTCTTACGGAGGTCAGGATACATAGATCCCTGAATGATGCCGAAAAGAGCCTGTTCGTCAGGTCTTTTGTGTGCTTCGATGCACCTCTCGAGCCATCTTGTGGTCTTAGCCTGTGATCTGTCTGCATATGCATGATCGCAAGGGTAAGGGCAGCACTCATCGAAAGCCATGATGATATCTGCACCCAGGTCATTCTGTACCTGCATGGAGATCTCAGGTGTAAGGAATAATTTTCTGCCATCGATGTGAGAACTGAATTTAACGCCGTCCTCTTTAACATCCTTCGGCTTAGCAAGAGAGAAGACCTGGAATCCGCCGCTGTCAGTAAGGATAGCACCTTTCCAGTTCATGAATTTGTGAAGTCCTCCGGCCTTGGCAACAATGTCGCTGCCGGGTCTGAGCCATAGATGATAAGTATTTGAGAGCATGATGCCTGCTCCCATGCCGTAAACTTCTTCAGGACTCATGCCTTTAATGGAAGCCTGTGTTCCTACAGGCATAAAGGCAGGTGTCATGAAAGTCCCGTGGGGAGTGTGGACCTTACCGAGTCTTGCACCGGTCTGAGCGCATGTATGAATGTGTTCGTACCAAACGGGATAGTTAGACATATCAGTTCTCCAAATCTGTAATGAACATAGCGTCGCCGAATGAGAAGAATCTGTATTCTTCTTCTACGGCATGCTTATATGCGTTAAGCACATTCTCTCTTCCTGCAAGAGCAGAAACGAGCATAATGAGTGTAGACTCAGGAAGATGGAAGTTCGTGATAAGAGAATTAACGCACTTAAACTCGTATCCGGGATAGATGAATATCTGCGTATAACCAGAAGCGGGCATCATTTCCGGATCATTGGAAGCAACTGTCTCCAGCGTTCTCGTTGAAGTTGTTCCGACTGATATGATGCGTCTTCCTTCAGCTCTTGCTTTGCGGATGATATCTGATGCTTCTTTGGGAAAGTCATACCATTCGGAATGCATCTCATGTTCTTCGATTGTGTCAACCTTGACCGGTCTGAATGTTCCAAGGCCAACATGAAGCGTAAGTTCTGCGATCTCTACACCCATGTCTTTAAGTTCGGCTAAGAGTTCTTTTGTAAAGTGAAGACCTGCCGTGGGAGCCGCAGCTGAACCAGCATCTTTTGAATATACGGTCTGATAACGTTCAGGGTCATCAAGTTTCTCATGGATGTAAGGAGGGAGCGGGATCGTTCCGGCCTTATCGAGTACTTCTTCCCATACGCCTTTAAATTCAAATCTGATAATACGGTTACCGCTCTCAAGGACCTGTTCGCATTCAGCCTCGAGTTCACCGGGAATAAAGGTCATTCGTTTGCCTTCTCTTACTTTCTTTCCGGGACGGGCGAGAGTTTCCCAGTGATTATCATCGATCCTCTTTAAAAGAAGGAGTTCTACCGGACTTTGTGTATCGGAACGTACGCCGAGAAGTCTTGCTGGAATTACGCGTGTGTTATTTATGACGAGTACATCGCCTTTATGAAGATAATTTCTGATGTCAGGGAAATGACCGTCAATAACTTTGCCGGTCTTTTTATCAAGCACAAGAAGACGTGATGCAAGACGGTCCTTTGTAGGAACCTGTGCTATCAGTCTTTCAGGTAAATCGTAATAGAAATCAGAAGTTTTCATGTTTCTGCCTTTATATATAAATATTTCGACAGAAGTTTAACACAATATGTAAGAAAATGCGTTAAATACATATTGTTTTTGATATTATGCTTTTCTTTAGTTTGTTAAAATCCTTTTAATCGGTCCAATTGACCTTAAAAAGGAGATTTACCATGAAAGCATTATTCATCGGCGGAACAGGAACTATCAGCAGCGCAATAGTAAGAAGACTTTCAAAAGATAAATTATGGGAAGTATGGCTCATCAACAGAGGCAATAGGGCAGATACCGTGCCGGAAAATGTCCACCAGATAGTTTGTGACATTAACGATGAAGATGCCGTTATCAAGGCAATTGGCGATATGAGATTTGATGTTGTAGGTGAATTCATCGGATTTACTGTAGATCAGGTGGAAAGAGACTTCAGGCTTTTTAAGGACAGGACTAAGCAGTATATCTATATCAGTTCTGCTTCGGCATACAACAAGCCTGCTGCAAGCCATATCATTACAGAGGGAACAACGCTTGCTAACCCTCATTGGGAATATTCCAGAAATAAGATCGCATGTGAAGAGTATCTTATGGCCCGTTATAGAGAAGACAAATTCCCGGTAACTATTGTAAGACCCAGCCATACATACGATGAAAGAAACATCCCTCTTGGTGTTCACGGCAAGAACGGCTCATGGCAGGTCATTAAGAGAATGATGGAGGGAAGACCCGTAATCATTCACGGTGACGGAGAATCTTTGTGGCACCTTACATTTAACGAGGACTTTGCAGTCGGATACACTGCGCTTATGGGCAACCGTCACGCAATCGGTGAAGCATTCCAGATTACGGGTGATGAAGTCCTTACATGGAATCAGATCTATCAGACTATAGCTGATGCTTTGGGTGTAGAGCTTAATGCTTATCATGTATCCTCTGAATTCCTTAATGCCGTAGGACCTGAATATGACTTTGAAGGAAGTCTTATTGGTGATAAGGCGGTATCCGTTTCTTTCGACAATTCAAAGATAAAGAAGCTTGCGCCTGATCTTAAGACTAATGTTCCTCTTCATAAAGGAGTGAGGATCGCTCTTGAGTATATCCTCAATCATAAGGAGTGTATGACAGAAGACCCTGAATTCGATAAGTGGTGTGATAAGGTTATTGAGACAGTGGAAACCGCAAAGAAGTCTTTCTGATTTTTATTATCTACCTGAAGAGTATGTTTTTGTGCAAAAATCTTTCATTTGATGTAAAATGAGTTAGATTTTTGCGAAGGGAGACTATTTATGTCCGAAATTCCTTATAAGATTTATCTTTCAGAGAACGAGATCCCTACAGCATGGTACAACGTACGTGCTGATATGAAGAATAAACCTGCTCCGCTTCTTAACCCCGGAACAGGTGAGCCTTTGAAGGCTGAAGATCTTTATCCTATCTTCTGTGAAGAGCTTTCCAAGCAGGAAATGAATAATGATGACAAGTGGATCGATATTCCCGGTGAGATCGTTGATTTCTATAAGATGTACAGACCTTCACCTTTGGTAAGAGCTTATTGCCTTGAGAAGGAACTTGATACACCTGCTCATATCTATTACAAATTTGAAGGTAACAACACATCAGGTTCACATAAACTCAATTCTGCTATAGCTCAGGCATATTATGCAAAGAAGCAGGGCCTCAAGGGTGTTACCACAGAGACCGGAGCTGGTCAGTGGGGAACAGCGCTTTCAATGGCTACAGCTTACTTCGGACTCGACTGCCAGGTCTACATGGTAAAGGTTTCTTATGAGCAGAAGCCTTTCAGACGTGAAGTTATGAGAACATATGGTGCTACCGTTACTCCTTCTCCTTCAATGTCAACGAATGTCGGCCGTAAGATCAATGAAGAATTCCCCGGTACAGACGGTTCATTGGGTTGTGCTATCTCCGAAGCTGTTGAGGCTGCTACATCCCAGGAAGGATACAGATATGTTCTCGGTTCTGTTTTGGGTCAGGTATTGCTCCATCAGTCAGTAATCGGTCTTGAAGCTAAGGCTGCACTTGATAAGTACGGAATCAAGGCAGATACGATCATCGGATGTGCAGGTGGCGGATCCAATCTGGGTGGTCTTATCTCTCCTTTCGTTGGCCAGATGCTCAGAGGAGAGGCTGATTACGATATTATCGCTGTTGAGCCGGCTTCCTGTCCGTCACTTACAAGAGGTTCTTATGTTTACGACTTCTGCGATACAGGCAGAGTATGTCCTCTTGCTAAGATGTACACATTGGGAAGCAACTTTATGCCTGCTCCTAACCATGCCGGCGGTCTCAGATATCACGGTATGAGTTCTATCGTATCCCAGCTTTATGATGACAAGCTTATCAGAGCTACTTCTGTTAAGCAGACAGATGTATTTGCAGCTGCCGAGAAGTTTGCCAGAGTTGAAGGAATCCTTCCTGCACCTGAGAGCTCACATGCTATCAAGGTTGCAATCGACGAAGCTCTTAAGTGCAAAGAGACAGGTGAGGCTAAGAACATCGTATTCGGTCTTACGGGTACAGGTTACTTCGATCTCGTTGCATACCAGAAATACAACGACGGTGTTATGGATGACTACATTCCTACTGACGAAGAAATCGCTAAGTCACTTTCTCAGTGCCCGAAGATCTGATTGATATTATTAAGTAATTATTTACGAGGCCGCTCATTTGGGCGGCCTTGTTATTTATGCAATCGGAATATTGGAAAAACTATAATAAGTATACTAAAATTGTCTTTAGTTTTATGGAATAGGAGAAGAAGAATGAGTGATTTTGATGATAATTGGCAGATAAGCGGTTCAAGTGATCCTGCTACTCCCGATGTACAGCCTCATCAGGTCCAGCCCGCAGCACAGCCGGTTCAGGTTTTCCAGCCCGCTCAGCCCATGCAGCCTGCAGCTCCGCAGATGCCTATGCAGCAACCTGTGATGCAGCCTGTTACCCAGCCTATGGGCCAGCCTGTATATCAGCAGCCGGTTGCTCAGCCCATGCAGGGACAGCCTGTATATCAGCAGCCAGGTTATGCGCAGGCTCCTGTGACTGTATCAGGTCCCATGACAGGTTATGGTTATGCCATGTCGCAGCAGCCTGTTCAGTACAGAACAGCTGATTACGGAGCAGAAAGGGAAAAGAACCTTAACGAATGCGCCCGTATGATCAACCATTTTTCACCCAAGGTTGATCTTTATCAGGATTATGAGAAGTGCAAGACAGATATCGTAAGATATTCAAGAAGCAGTGTTGCTCCTCTTGTCTGGGGTATCATCGTTTGCGTTATCGGATTGGGTTTGGTCTTTTCGGCAATTACGGCAAATTATAAAGACAACATTATCGGTTACAGCATTGCTGCAGGTATAACCCTTCTTATCGGTGTCGGATTGATCTTGTTATTCGCTTTGAAGAAAAGATATAACAAGAAGAAGATTGAAGAGCTTTACACACAGCTTGGTGAACTTTCCAATCAGCTGAATCTTCTTTATAACGGTTTCAGCAATTGTATTCTTCCGCCTGAATTTACTGATCCGAGAATTCTTTTCAAGCTTCAGTCATTGATCATTTCAGGAAGATGCGTAACCATCGGAAACGCAATCAATGCATTGCTTTCTGTACGTAATACTTATATGAGGATCAATCAGGCAAAATCACAGTTCCAGCAGGATACTGCCGCAAGATTTAACGGAACACCTGCTTTCTTTAATGCCGTAAGATATCTGGATTTGAGATAAAAGAAATTATCTTCTGAATATTTAGACCTGTCTTTTATAAGGCAGGTCTTTTTTGTTTATGTAGTACTGTCATTATTGATCTTTGTGAGCTGTTCTTTTTGTTTTATGACAGGGAGGATGACTTCGAAACATGCGCCGCCGTCTTTTTTGTTATAGGCATTTACGGTTCCTTCGTGTTCTTCGGCGATCGAAAGAGCCAGGGCAAGACCGATACCGTGCTTACCGTCAGCACCTTTTGAGAAACGCTCAAATAAGTGTTCCTGGACTTCGGGAGCTATACCCGGACCGTCATCAGATATCTCAAAGATGACGTTATTGCCTGATTTGTCAGTCCTGCATTTGAAGGTTACGGCAGTCTTGCAGTATCTGAGACAGTTAGAGAAGATATTCTCGATACATCTTAAGAGATCGTTCTCGTTGCCGTAAACATAAACATTCTTAGCGTTGAAATCATTGATTATGGATTTGTCATTATGAATGAAGTTTCCTCTGACACGGTCAATGATCGTATCGTAGAGTTTGGAAATATCAATATTCTGCTTTTTGACTTCGAAATTACCGCTGCGGCTCATATCCATTTTTGAGATGGAGAGGAGGTTTTCAACAAGACTTGAGAGTCTGCCGGTCTCATCGATGATGACATTAATTGCATTATCACGGTCCTCTTCTGATTCAAAGACACCGTATTTAAGACCTTCCGCATAACCCTGAATGGACATAAGCGGAGTCCTTAATTCGTGTGATGCATTTTGGAAGAAGGTCTTTTGCTCGATGTCAGATTCTCCAAGCTTATAAGCCATCTGGTTCATTACGTCGCCAAGTTCCGAGAGCTCTTTACTGACAATGTGGCCTCTTACCGGTCTCAAGTCACCCTTAGCGATCCTTTTTGCGAATTTAGAAAGCTTCTGTGTGGAGAAGATGAGCGGGTAGGTCATCATGATACTCAAAAGACCTGCTATGACGATAGCAAGCATTGCTGCCTGAACGAGAGCGAGTGTCATTGACGCCATGAATGAATAGTAGGAACTGGAGTTAATATATATACACAGATAGTAATTATCCAGGTCTATGTTCTTACCATTAATAGTAGTGGTTGTAGTGGTAGCAGTATCTGATGTAGTAACAGCAGGAGATATGGTAACAGAAGGAGTAGGGCTTATAGGATTACCGTCAGCATCAAGTTCAACTTCACCTTCGACAACTGTAGTTTTAATCTCAAATTTCAGTGTCCTGTAATAAATGAGATTACCATCAAGATCAAGCGTCTGAGTCTTATTAAGAGTTTTATAACCTTCTTCTTCGATTACCTGGGTAATAACATTGTTGGCATTATTTGCATATGAAGCTGAATAATATGCGGTTGGCCAGAGAACTAAATGTTTACCGGTTTTTTCGTCAAAAGTGTAAAGCGCGATGCTTGCCTGGTTTGAAAGGTCGGCTGAAGTAACGATCGTATTTGTAAGATACGCTCTGATATTTTCTTCAGTTCTTTCATCAGAATCAGTGATCTGTGATGTGAAAGCATCGGCGAAGTTCTGAGTGGAGTTTTTTGCAATATCAAGTCGTGCGTTACACTCATTGGCAATGTAGTTCTTAACGATGGACTGGATATAGATATTGATAATAAAGACAACCAGAATGATTACCACGATCTCAACTGCATAGAAGTGCAGTGAGATGGGAATTCTGATTGCCGATTTATTTCTGATAGGTTTCCTTGCTTTATTAAACCGTGTTTGCTCGGTTTTTTCAGTCATTAGTCCTGAATGTCTCCGTCATCGTCATCTTCAGTATCTTCTTCGGTTCTGTCTACAAGTCTGAAGCCGTAACCCCAGATAGTAGATATTTTAGCATCAGATTTACTGATTTTCTTTCTCAATCTCTTGACGGTATCATCAGCAACACGGGTCTCAACCTGAGTCTCATAACCCCAGATTTTATCAAGAAGCTCAGCTCTTGATACGGCTCTGTCCCTGTTAGAAATGAGATATGTTAACAACTGATATTCGTTGGGTGTAAGAGGAAGAGGCTTGCCCTGCATTGTTGTCTCTTTTGTCTTTCTGTTAATAACAATATCTGCAAATTCGTAAACAGCATCATTATCAGGCTTATCTCCGGTCTTTCCGGTGATCTCTTCCTGTCTTTTAAGAATGGACTTAACTTTTGATACGAGCTTAACAGGGGAGAAGGGCTTGGTGAAATAATCATCGCTGCCCATATCAAGACCCTGGATATAATCTGAGTCACTGTCTTTTGCAGTAAGCATAATAATCGGAACATTTGATGTCTTTCTGATCTCTTTAAGGATAAAGAAACCATCGTGTCCGGGCATCATAACATCAAGAATGATAAGGTCTGCAGGAGAATTGGAGAACACTTCGAAAAGTTTGTCTCCTGTAGGGAATCCGGTTACATGAAATCCTTCTCTTTCTAGAAATGTTTTAAGCAGATTTCTAATATTATCGTCATCATCTGCAATGTAAATTAACTTGTTCATCATTATCTCCAAATGTGTTTTTGTATGTAACATTAATATTTTATATGAAAAGGGATTATAAGTTCTTCAAAAATGGTGCAAATATGTGGAATTAGTTTTATTTTCTTAAGAAGTGTGGTTAAATAATTTTGCTAAAATCTAAACTTATAGGGGAGATATTATGCCTACAGTATTAGTTACAGGCGGCAACGGATACATCGGATCACATACAGTTATTTCCTTGTTTGAGAATAACTACGATGTAGTAATTGCCGATAATCTGGCTAACAGTAAGATGGAAGTTCTTAACCGTCTCGAAAAGATTACGGGAAAGAGATTCAAATTCTATAAAGTTGATTGTTGCGATATTGATGCATTAAGACAAGTTTTCGAAGAGAACAAGATAGATAGCATCATTCATTTTGCAGGCCTTAAGGCTGTCGGTGAATCCGTAAAGAAGCCTCTTGAATATTATTCAAATAACATCAACAGTATGCTCAATGTATGCAAGCTCATGAACGAATTTGATGTTAATAATCTTGTTTTCAGTTCATCTGCTACCGTTTATGGTGAGAGTGAGGATGTTCCTTTTACTGAGGAAAGCCCACTTGGTACTTGTACAAATCCCTACGGCTGGACGAAATGGATGCTTGAGCAGATCCTAAGGGACTATGCCAAGGCAAATCCGGGCAAGAAAGTATGTCTGCTCCGTTATTTCAATCCCGTAGGTGCTCACGAGAGCGGACTTATCGGTGAAGATCCCAGGGGAATTCCTAACAATCTATTCCCATATATTTCAAAGGTTGCAGGCGGAACATTAGATTGTCTTACTGTGTTTGGTGACGATTATAATACGCCTGACGGAACGTGCATTCGTGATTATATACATGTCGTTGACCTTGCTCTTGCTCATGTAAAAGCTATAAAATTCCTTGAAACGGCAGAAGATTCCGTTAGTGTTTTCAACATCGGCACAGGTAAGGGAACTTCAGTTAAGGAAGCAGTTGAAGCTTTTGAGAAGGCATGCGGACATGAGATAAAGCATGTTTATGGTCCGAGAAGACCCGGAGACATAGCCGTCTGTTATGCTTCAACCAAAAAGGCCGAGGAAGTACTTGGATTTAAAGCTCAGTACGGAATCGATGACATGTGTTCATCTTGCTGGAAGTGGCAGACGATGAATCCGGAAGGTCTTAAAGACTAAAAAGGATAGGAATATGGATAACAACAATAAACTCAGGAAATATGTTCCGTCTACAGAGACTTCGGTCTTTGACAATTCAGAATTTACTGACCTGTCTGCAGAACGTGCGAAGCAAAAGAAGGAACAGAGTTTTGCTTCCAGGAGCGAAGAAGCTCTTCAGTATGGTTTTACCAAAGAAGCTGCCAAGTCTTCCAAAAAGGCTAAGTCTTCCCAAAAGAAGAAGTTCAATCATACGAAATACCGTGTTATTTTCGGGATCCTTGCTGCATTGGTAGGTTTGCTTATTGGTGTTGTTTGTTTCGGTTTCTGGTATAAGGACTATTTGCTTAGTAAGATAACCTATCAGACCACTGAACCTGATGCCGTAATCACTATTGTTAATGAACGTGGTGAGACGATTCCGCTTCAAGCAGTTACCCAGACAACAAAATATCAGTATATTCAGGCTGAACCGATTAAGAACTATCTTTTGATCGGTATCGACAGTCGTTCCAAATATTACAATGATTCCGGTACGGGTGAACGATCAGACGTAATCTGCGTTCTTTCCGTAGATAAGACAAACGGAACCATCAAGCTTGTTTCCGTTCCCAGAGACGCATATGCATTATTCCCCGGATATGAGCATTTCTATAAGATCAACGCTTCCATGTCCTGGAATGGTCCTGAGCTCTTAAAAGAAACTGTTGAGAGCGTAATGAGAATTGAGATCGAAGGATATGCATATGTAAACTTCAATCATATGGCTGACATCATTGATGCCGTAGGCGGTGTATATGTTGATATGACACCGGGAGAGATGGCTGAGGCTAATGACCATATGTCTTACACGGATCCTTATGCAACACCTATTTACGATTACGGATACGGTGTCTGGCTCAATGGTACCCAGGCAGTTGCATATGCCAGAGTAAGACATGTAGGTAATGGTACATATGAACGTGAAGAGCGTCATACTGAAGTATTGCGCAGCATTTTGGATCAGTTTATGAATCTTTCAACTGCCGGAAAAATGCAGGCGATCGAAGTGGTTCTTGAGTCAGTAGTTACTGATATTGATCAGAAAGAGATCGAGAAACTCGCTCTTGATTTCCTGCCTTCGTTGACTGATCCCGAGCTTCAGTATCTTCAGTTGCCGATCGAAGGAACATACAATTCCGGCATGTACGGCGACGAGTGGAGTATGCGTATAAACTGGAACGCAAATGTACCTTATGTTCACGAATTCCTGTATGGCAGAACTACTGATTTTGACTGGGTTGATCTGCCAAATTATGCCCCGGATATAGACGACTGTCCTACCGATATTCCTCTGGAAGATCTGGTCCATTAGAGTTTTTGACTTTTTTTGATTTTCGTATTGACAGTCTGGTGATTAAGAATTATATTTTGTTGTGGTTAGCACTTAAGGCAATAGAGTGCTAACCACAATTTCATTGTATTGGAGGTCTTTTTTATGACAATTAAGCCCTTAGCAGATAAGGTAGTAGTAAAGAAACTTCAGGCTGAAGAGACAACAAAGAGCGGAATCATCCTTTCTTCAGGCGCTCAGCAGAAGCCCCAGATCGCAGAGATCATCGCAGTAGGTCCCGGTGGAATCGTTGACGGCAATGAGATCAAGATGGAAGTTAAAGTAGGCGAGAAGGTAATCATCCGTGATTATGCCGGCACAAACGTAAAGCTTGACGGTGAAGAGTACATTATTGTTCGTCAGGATGACATCGCTGCCATCGTTGAAGATTAATCAGGTAATAATTTTGGAGGCATTTAATTATGGCTAAAGATATTAAGTATGCTGAAGACGCTAGAAAGTCTTTGGAAGCAGGCGTTAACAAGGTAGCTGATACAGTTAAGGTTACTCTTGGACCTAAGGGAAGAAACGTAGTTCTCGATAAGAAGTACGGCGCACCTCTCATCACAAACGATGGTGTTACTATCGCTAAGGAGATCGAGCTTGAGGACCGTTATGAGAATGCAGGCGCACAGCTTGTTAAGGAAGTAGCTTCCAAGACAAACGATGTAGCAGGTGACGGTACAACAACAGCCACACTCCTCGCTCAGGCAATCATCCGTGAAGGTATGAAGAACGTTGCTGCAGGCGCTAACCCTATCATCTTGAGAAAGGGTATCTCCAAGGCAGTTGATACAGCAGTCAACGAAGTATTGAGCAACGCTAAGCAGGTTGACGGTTCAAAGGATATCGCACGTGTTGCTGCAATCTCTGCAGGTGACGAAGAAGTAGGCAAGATGATCGCTGAAGCTATGGAAAAAGTTACAGCTGACGGCGTTATCACTGTTGAAGAGAGTAAGTCAATGCTCACAGAACTTTCTGTTGTTGAAGGTATGCAGTTCGACAGAGGTTATATCTCACCTTACATGGCAACAGATACAGATAAGATGGAGACAGTTTTCGATGAGCCTTATATCCTCATCACAGATAAGAAGATCTCCAACATTCAGGATATCCTTCCTGTAATCGAGCCTCTCGCTCAGTCAGGCAAGCAGCTCGTTATCATCGCTGAGGATATCGAGGGTGACGCTCTTGCAACACTCATCGTTAACAAGCTCAGAGGCGTATTCACATGTGTTGGTGTTAAGGCACCTGGCTTCGGCGATAGAAGAAAGGCTATGCTCGAAGATATCGCTATTCTCACAGGCGGTCAGGTAATCACATCTGATCTCGGCCTCGAGCTCAAGGATACAACTCTTGACCAGCTCGGTAGAGCTCACCAGGTTAAGGTTAACAAGGACAACACGATCATCGTTGACGGTGAAGGTGAAGAGGGTGCTGTTAAGTCCCGTGTTGCTCAGATCAAGGCTCAGATCGAAGAGACAAAGTCAGATTACGACAGAGAGAAGCTCCAGGAGCGTCTTGCTAAGCTCTCCGGCGGTGTTGCAGTTATCAAGGTTGGTGCTGCTACTGAGACAGAGATGAAGGAAAGAAAGCTCAGAATCGAAGATGCTCTCGCAGCTACACGTGCTGCAGTTGAGGAAGGTATCGTTCCCGGCGGCGGAACAGCATTCATCAATGCTCTTCCTGCTATCGAGAAGCTCTTGGACGAGACAGAAGGTGACGTCAGAACTGGTGTTAAGATCGTTCTCCGTGCACTTGAAGAACCCGTTCGCCAGATTGCTGCAAACGCAGGTCTTGACGGCAGCGTAATCTGCGAGAAGATCAAGAATTCCAACCCCGGTACAGGTTATGATGCTTTGAACGACAAGTATGTTGATATGTTCGAAGCAGGTATTGTTGATCCTGCCAAGGTTACACGTTCTGCTCTCCAGAATGCCGCATCCGTATCTTCAACACTTCTAACAACAGAAGCAGTTGTTACTGATATTCCTGAGAAGGAAGCTCCGGCTATGCCTCAGCAGCCGATGTATTAATCGCTCGTAATACATTTTTCTCGAGCAGGTCCTCCGCGCTTCGCTTGTGCGGAAACTCTCGAAAAACGTATTACTCGCTTACAGAAGCTAAACCCAAAAGAACCGTTTCGTATGAGGCGGTTCTTTTTTATTATTATGTGTTAAAATTATCTCTGTTTGAGGTGAATCATGTTACAGGATAGTTTTATTGAGACTAGTGTTAAGCGCAAAAACGGGCTTACTGAAGTTATTTTCAATACATTTTTGATTGCAATCGCGATAATTGCTATATTTTTTGCTTTCTTTATTAATTTCCTTATCGGTGAGAATTATTTCTTCTTATCCGGTATCGTAGCTTTCGGTATTGTTGCCGGTGTAGTAATACTGATTAAGCGCCAAAGTAAAATATATGAGATCGAGATCTCCAATGATCTTGTTGATTGTGCAACCATTCTCGGTGACAACAAGCGTGAAGAGCTTGTAAGCTTCTCTTTGAAGGATTGTGAGTATATCGGCCCTGTAACGTCAGACAGGTTTAATTCAGACAAAGAGAGCGCAAATATCGTTATAAAGATGACTGAGTATAAGCAGTTCGATATGGACGATAATCACTGGTACTGGCTTTTTACTGACGAAGGAATGAAGATCCTTATAGTATTCATGTATAAGGAAGAGATGTATCCTGTATTCAGAAGATATAACCCGAGAAATACTAAGCCTATGGTAATGCCTCATAAGCCAAAGGAAAAGGATAACGAAGATGAGTGATTTCCCCAAATACACTGATGTCGATGTCTACTGCAAGGCTACTGAATGCGGTATCGGCGACAAGCTTTATTGTTCTTCACTTATAGGTGATCTTCAGGAGGCTGCAGAAAGAAGTTCTAATTCCGTTGGGTACGGCACTTCATTTCTTAAAGATAATTCCATTTGCTGGATTATCCTAAAGATGAGGCTTCATTTTAGCGAGCTTCCCAGTTGGCATGAGACTTTCCGTATCAGAACATGGTCCAATTATCTGGATAAGATCTATTACGGCCGTGATTTCGAGATATACAGCAGTGACAACAGACTTATCGGACAGGCTTCTTCAGTATGGATCCTGGCTGACTGGAATACTCACAGACCCGTTATTGCGTCTAAGAGACCTGAATTGCCGCCTCCGGCGATTCAGGATACCAAGCTGGTATTCGGTGAGAAGTGCCCGAAAATCTATTTCCCTACGAGAAATGATATCGCTGATGAGACAACGAAGCCCGTTATCATTAAGTATGCTGACTATACAGAGCTTGACCGCAACAGGCATGTAAACAACTCGCGTTATACGGCTTGGGCCTATGATGCACTTTTTAAGTGCGGTTATGACGTATCCCTGATAGAAGACCTTGTTATCAACTATAACAACGAGGTTATGGCAGGGGAGAAGGTAGACTTGTTTATCATCCAGAATGCCGATAAAGTAAGCGTTTTCGGATATAAGAACATAGATACCAAGGTTTTTGCCTGTGAAATGACCTTAAGACAGGCCTGATTACTCAATTCTTTTTGTTATTATTTATTATTTTCTTCTTATTTTGTTATAATAAGAGGTTGTATGCGCTTTTGCGGTAATTCTGGAGGTTGAAATGATCGAGATTAACAATCTTGTGAAGAGATATGGCGATAAAAAAGCCGTAAATGGTATTTCTTTCACAGTTAATGATGATGAGGTGTTGGGTTTCCTCGGACCTAACGGTGCAGGTAAATCCACGACAATGAATATCATTACCGGATATCTTTCTTCCACGTCAGGTACGGTTAAAGTTAATGGCCATGATATTTTGGAAGAACCCGAACTTGCCAAGAAGGAGATCGGATATCTTCCTGAGAATCCGCCGCTTTATACTGATATGACCGTAAATGAGTATCTTGATTTCATCTGCGATCTTAAGGGAGTGGATAAGCATAAGCGCAGGAAGCAGCTCGAAAAGATCATCTCCATGGTTAAGATATCCGAAGTTACAGACAGACTTATCGGTAATCTTTCAAAGGGATATAAGCAGCGTGTAGGCATTGCACAGGCATTGGTCGGTAATCCGTCCATTCTTATTCTCGACGAACCTACCGTAGGTCTTGATCCCAGCCAGATCATTGAGATCAGAAAGCTTATCAAGTCACTTTCAAAATCACATTCGATCATTATAAGTTCCCACATTCTCTCTGAAATCCAGGAAATTGCTGACAGAGTCGTAATTATCAATAACGGTAAGATTGCCGCTGTTGATACTCTTACTGATCTTTCCAAGAGACTTTCGGGCCAGTCCAAGCTCCTTATGTCTTTCAGAGGTCCCGTAAAAGAGTGTTCTACAAAGATCCGCACGCTTCCCGGCATTACATCTGCTGTCCCGAGAATCGTAGACAGCAAGTACAGCCAGCTTGAACTCGGAATTGCAGGTGAGAATTCAAATGAGATCAGAGAATCCATTTTCTTTATGATGGCTAATTCAGGATGGCCTATTCTTGAGCTCCGTTCATTGGATCCGAGCCTTGAAGAGGTATTCCTCAATATTACTTCCGGCAAGAAGAGGGCTTAAGTATGTACGCAATATTTAAAAGAGAATTTTTATCTTACTTCAGATCTCCTGTCGGATACGTTGCAATTGCAATCTTTTCATTCCTGTCAGGTTTTATATTCTTTTCGCAGTTCAGCGGCGGTTCAGTCAATATTGCAAGTGAAGTAATCTCACTTACTTCATTCTTTGTAGTCATCGTTCCGATCATAACAATGGGTCTGCTTGCCGAAGATAAGAAGAGGGGTACCGATATCCTTTATTACACAACACCGGTAAGTCTTTTCAATGTCGTTGTCGGAAAGGTGCTTGCTGCATTCGCGCTTTTTGCAGTAATGTTCATTAACGTAATCATTCACATCATTGTTACTTTAAGCTGCGGCGGTAAGTTCGGTGTTGGTGCAGTCGGTACGATAATCGTATTCTTCTTCATGGCATTCATGTTTATCACCATCGGTCTTTTTGCTTCAGCGATTACTGATAATCAGATCGTTTCGGCTATTGTTTCATTCATCATAATTCTCATTACCCAGCTTATAACTGTAATTTCAGACTATGTTGGTACAGCAGTTACATCAGTTGCTACGGTTCTTCATGTTAAGTCAGCAACAGCTACTGCCATTGGTAATGCGATCAGAAAAGGAATTGCCTGGCTTGATCCTTTTGTTAAGACACAGGATTTCCGCCTTGGTATTTTCTCGGTTTCTTCGCTTGTATTTCTTATATCCGTCGGATTCCTTTTTATGTATCTCACATTCAGGGTCCTCGAAAAGAAGCGCTGGAGTCAGTCTTGATAGAGGGGTAGGGAAGTAAAATGAGTAAAGAAGTCGCAAATAACAATAATGTAAAAACAGATAACAGGGCGGATAAGCTTAAGCTTTATTCTATTGGTTCCGTATTGCTTTTGATCGGAATCATCCTTTTCGTCAATATACTTTTTGAAGCTTTGCTCGGAAATGCGCTTACTTTTGATTTTTCTGATACCGCGCAGAATTCCATTTCCGTTGATACTAAGAATTATATTGATTCACTTACACCTGATACTCATATCAGGGTAGTCGGTTTATTTAGCCGTCCTGATAATGTTTCAGGTACTCCTTATCAGTACATCATTCCTTTGCTTGATGACTATGTTAAGCAGTCAGACGGTAAGATCACTGTTGAATATAAGAACATTAACGAGAATCCCGGTATCATATCTGAACTTGATCCCACCAATTCATATGATCTTGCTTCTAAAGAGGGATGCTTCATAATTCAGTGTAACGGCAACATCAGGATCATTTCTCCTATTGACTGTTATTCGATTGACTCTGATTATTATTATTCCACGGGAGTATATCTTGTCACTGCCAATAATGCAGAATACACATTTACAAATGCAATGAATATTCTTACTTCCGGTTTTTCAAGCAAGGCATATATTGTTACCGGCCTGAAGGAAGACGGCAATGAATACATCTCAAAGATCCTCGATTCGTTGTCGATCGATGTTGAGGAACTTCCTTCTTCAGACAGTTTTGCTATTCCCGAAGATTGTGATCTTTTGATCCTTAATGGTCCTAATGGTGATATTACTGAAAAAATGTATGTTGCTATGCTGGATTATCTTAACCGTGGCGGAAAGATGTTTATTGCCATTGACTTTAATACGAAGAACGTTACCGAGAGATATGAAAGACTCAATCTTCTTGCTAATCAGATGAATATCAATATTGATTCCGCAATGATCTATGAGAATGATCCCGGTTATCAGCTTAACGGTTATGGCATAGACCATACTGTAACTTCTACTGATATGTTTACAGGTTATGCTTCAATTCCGTTCCTTCATGCAACATATAGCAGATCTATCAGTGCACGCCTTGATCCGTCTTCGACATTAAATCTCTATCCTGTTCTTCAGACAAGTAAAAATGCGACTCTTGTAGAATACGATACTATCGGCAATGTAGTTGATAATTCTGTTGATACAACAGGCCAGTATAATGTTGCAATGTATGCCTGCGGAAATGATGACAGTTCGGCAAAAATGTTTGTCTTTGGTACAACAAACTTCTCTTCAGACAATTACATTTCCGGCTACGGATTAAATGATTCGAATGTTGATTTCTTCAGATCCTGCATAAAGGAACTTACGAACAGCGGCGAAAACGCATCGCTTAATATTGCAACGAAAGCCGTTGATGACTATATGCTCGACAGCACAAAGACCACGACTTCCATTTCTATGACAATGATGGTCATTTTCATGATCGTTATTCCGATAATTATGATCGGATTTGCTGTCCTTGTATATGCCAAGAGGAAGAATCTCTAATATGAAGTCAGTAAAGAATCTGTTAGTTCCGGCTATAATACTGATTGTGCTGATAATAAGCTCAATCGTGTATTTTGTTGTTGATAATCTTAAGAACAAGGAACCTGTCGATACGACCGGTGCACTGACAGATGTTGTTTATTTTACGCCTTCTGAAGTCTCTTCTCTGTCTGTATACAACAGAGACAGTTCTCATACGTCAGTTGTTAATTGTTCTTCAGACGTAGACGGTCTTACTAATTATGTTTATGCAGGTGATGATTTTGATCCTGCAGCAAGTTATTCACAGAACAAATTAGGTGATTATGTAGCCATCCTGATCTCATATAACTGTAATGCAAAGGTTTCTTCAACAGGTAATTATTCTGATTATGGTCTGGCAGATCCTTCTTATAAAGTAACTATAAATGCGGTCAACGGTTCCGTAACCACCGTGCTTATCGGCAATAAGACGCCTGATGAGAAGAACTGTTACATCTGTGTGGATGGTTCAAAAGACATTTATACTGTTTCGGTGTTAAAGCTTGTATATGCAGATTACACCGCCATTGATTTCTGGGATTCCAGGACTCTTAATATCGAATATGCTTCGCTTAAGTCTGTTCATTTTGACAGAGCAACCGACGGTTTATCTGTTGATGCTGAAGTTACTATGACAGGATCAGGTATTGCGAATTTCAATTTTGTAAAGCCTTACAATCATCCGGCAAGTAGTTATTTCGGATTGCTTATCGATTCCGTTGTCGGTCTCAATATCTCTGAATATGTTGAAATTTCAGATAATGATCTTTCTACATATGGTCTGGATAATCCTGCTTATCATTTTGTTCTTACACAGAATGACGGTAATAAGACTGAGATTTATTTCAGCAAAAACATTAATGGTTACTATTACGGCAAGATTACCGGAATTGACAGTTACTTTCTTGTAAGCACATATCAGCTTGAAGGCCTTGAATTGAAAGAAACAGTTCTTCTTGACACGTATATCTGCTATAGCTATGCAAAGGACGTTTCTTCAATTACTTGTACATACGGAGACAGATCTTTTAGATTTGATCTTAATGTTCCTGAAGGAAAGAGCATTACAGCAAATGATGTTACTGTTACGCTTGACGGACGCAACGCCCAGATCTCAGATACTTTCGGAAGATCTTATTGTTCGATCCTTTTCGAGAGTATTGCCTGCATTGAAATCGGCGGAATCGATTCGACCACTACAGTTAACACATCAGCAGGTCCTGTTATTACATTGAGTTTTCTCGATAAGAATTATGCAACTACTACATATGAGTTCTACTCAAGATCTGATGATACCTATTATGTGTTTAAGAACGGTGAATATATGTGTTTCTATGTATATTCACGTGAGATATTTAATGATGGCGGTTCAGACACATACAGTTATGGCTTCTGGAAGGCTTATGAACTTCTGAATGAAGCTATTTCCGGAAACATTAACGGCATCTATGATATCCCGAAAGAAGTATAAGATGAACAAAAATAAGAACAGGAAGACTGAACAGAAAGAGATTAAGAAACCTTCTGAAAACAAAAAGGAAGGCAGTATTACGCAGTCCATGATCCGTAAAGGATTGACGATTGCCGTAATGATTTTTACCACAATACTTTTGATCAGTATTGGGTTGATCTTTGTTGTCTCGAGAAAGATAGATTCAATGTCCGGTGCTGATGCCCAGATCAAATTATCAGCGCAGGGCGGTTTTTCCTGCGAGTATTCAGAAGCTCAAAAACTTTATCCTTATGCTGAAGGCGTAATTAAGGTAACATCCGAAAGAATCGCTTATCTTAATCTTTCCGGTAATGAAGTTTTCGCGCAGGCCGTATCTTATCAGAACCCCCAGTGTGTAACCTTCGGTGATAATGTAGCTGTATTTGACCGCGACGGTTATAACTTTACTGTTCTTGACCGTGACGGAATCTGGTACAGCAAGCCTACGGCCAATCCTATTAAGGCTGTACAGATGTCTGATGACGGTTTTATTGCTGTTATATGCGGAAGTGATGAGTCTTTCGGTGAAGTTGATATTTTCGACAAAGACGGAAACCAGATTGCTGTCTGGACTTCTTATAACTCAGGATTCCCTGTATGTTGCGCATTCAACGGCAATTCTTCGCTTATTGCCGTATCCACCATCAATACAAGTGGCGCCGTAATCGTTCCTTATATAAGAGTTTTCTCGATCAACAAATCTAGTAAAGGCTATGAAGTTGATGACTATGCAGTTTATACCACGGAAGATAATGTAATCTTTGCTTCCATCTGCTATGTCGGAGACAAGCTCTGCTGTTTTACGACTAATGCTTTGTATGAAGTAAAAGACAATAATCTTTCAAAAATGAACTTTGATTTCTCTGCCATAGGCTATGTAAAGAAGGTTGGAAACAATCTCTTTGTTACATATTCCGACGGTGTAAGCCAGCTCAACAAGCTTGCGATAATCAATTCTTCTGACAGCGTTATCTATGATTCCAATATCGGAACCAACATCATCTGCGTTGCACAGGGCGAGGGTTATTACGCCATAAGTGTTGATAAGAGAGTATTTATATATAACACGTCCGGAGTAATTACCAACGATTATTCCGTTGATGAAGATATCATCAGAATGAATTTCCTGTCAGGCAATAAGCTCTGCGTTGTATCAACAAGCGGTGTCCACACGATAACCTGAGGTAGTTATGGAATTAGAAGTTAAGCTCAGCTTTGACAGCAAAGATAAGTTATACGGTCTGGCACTATCCGATGAGTTTGCGAAATATTGCACCGCTGCTGTTAAGCCTGAGTCCGTACTTCTCGAAAACACCTATCTAGATACTCCCGGCATGAGTATTACAGGCCGCGGCGGAATGATCAGGGTAAGACATTATAAAGGTTCCGAAGAAGATTACTATGAATTCACCGTAAAGTACGGCGGAGGAGTATCTGACGGTTTCCATAAGCGATATGAATGGAATGCCAGAAGTGAAGATGACAAGTTCTCTATTGAGCGTTTTAAATCCCTTGTAACTGCTGACAGTGATCCTTCAGACATGCTGTCAGAAGCCTTCGGCGACATTAAAGACGAAGAACTTAATCCGATATGTTCCAATTCTTTTAACAGGACCATATATAATCTTGCATTCGGTGATAGTACAATGGAGGCATGTTTTGATTATGGTCTGATAACCAATTCAGACGGTTCCAAAACAGACGTGATATGTGAACTTGAACTGGAATTAAAATCAGGAGATCCTGCTGATATTGATCAGCTTGCGAAAATATTAACCGGTAAGACAGGCTGTGTTCCGCTTGATAATACCAAGTACGGAAGAACATTAAAGTTGGCAATGGGTACTGATTATGAATAATAACATCTACGATTGTCTGATAATTGGCGGAGGAGCTGCAGGACTTTACTGTGCTGCCAGACTTGCCAGGGCTGCATTTGCCGGTAAGAAGGTCCTTATTCTTGAAGGCGGCAGCAGAGTAGGCAAGAAGCTTGCCCTTACAGGAAGCGGCAGATGTAATCTGTCAAATACCGCTATAGAGATCTCAAAGTACAATACTGACGATGCATTTAAACTTGAGAAGTGTCTTAACAGATACGGATATCTTGAGACTGCTGATTTCTATGAAAATGTTCTCGGTGTTGTTCTTGAACAGAAGGGTAATCTTATTTATCCCTCTACTTTAAAGAGTTCCACCGTTGTCGATGCTTTAAGGTTCTATCTTGAAGATTTCCATATTGAAACTGTCTTCAAAGAACATGTTGCTTCAATTGCCAAAAACAAATTTTTCGAAGTGACAACTGATTCCGATGAGACTTATCTGGCTAAGAATGTAGTCATAGCAACCGGCGGAATCACATATCCTTCAACCGGATCCAACGGTGATGTCGTAAATATCATGGAAGGCATGACAGACGAATCTTTCTTCGTTCCTTTTAGACCGGCGCTTACATCTCTTACATCAGACACGCCCGGAATCAAGGCGCTTGCAGGTATCAGATGCAGAGGAGACGTTAAGATCTTAAACAGCGACGGGATAATAAAAGCTCAGTCTGAGGGTGAGATCCTTTTTACCAAAGAAGGCGGCATCTCAGGCATCTGTGTAATGGATGTCTCTGACAGTGTCGTTCAGCTTATAGATGAAGGGGAGACAGATATTAAGGCTGTTCTTAATCTTACCGGCAAATCAGCCGGTGAGATCTGCCAGATGATATATATCAGACGTCAGATGTATGCTCACAGAAACTGTGCTGATGCTTTGTCCGGTATGCTCTTAAGAAATATCACTGATTTCGTAATGAAGAGCATGGGATTAAAGTGCGATAAGATGACTCTCCGCGAGCTTGACGATAAGAAGATAGCCAAACTTTCTAATCTTTTATGCGCTTTTCCCGTAAGTGTTACGGGTTATGGAGATGCTGATAAGGCACAGGTCTCATCAGGCGGATTCAAGCTCTCCAAATTAGATGATAACTTGCAGGTTAAAAACTGTCCCGGGCTTTATATCATCGGCGAGGCAGTTAACGTAAACGGAATCTGCGGAGGTTACAACTTGCAGTGGGCTTGGACTTCGGCAGCTCTCGCAGCGGAAGGTATATCTCAGAATGTTTGAGATAAAAGTTAAACCTGAAGTTTTAAAAGACAAAACCGTCTTATCCAAAAATCCTGATTCGGTCCTGATAGTAAAAGAGATCAAAAAGTCAGGCAATAAAGCCATGCGGGCAGGTCTTAAAGAGCTTGAAGAAGGCAACAAAGTTCTTGATATCACAAAGAAGTTTATCGATGCCAGACATGGCAAAGTGCTGATCAATTACAGATTTGATTTTGTCTCACCCGAATCGAAAGAAATAAGATCTGAAGAGATCACTTCTACAGGTCTACCTTATATAGATGATTTCGACGGCACTAATGAATACAGGCGTCCGGTAGTTGTAGGTACAGGCCCTGCCGGACTTTATGCTGCCCTCATCCTTGCAAAATACGGGTTAAGACCGATCGTTCTTGAACGTGGTCCGGAAATGAGTCAGAGAATTAAAGACACAGAAGCATTTAAGCAGGGAAAAGGTACTGTCAAACCAAATTCAAATATACAGTTTGGTGAGGGTGGAGCCGGAACATTTTCTGACGGCAAACTATACTCAGGTATAAGTTCAGGTCTAAAGGACTTTGTCCTTCAGTCTTTGATAGCGCACGGAGCGCCTTCAGATATCATGTACGATGCTCATCCACATATCGGCACTGACAGATTAAGGAAAGTCGTTACCGGTGTCAGGGAAGACATTATCGCATTAGGCGGTGATGTGAGGTTTAATACTGTTTTTCTCGGCTATAAGACATCAAAAGGCAAGCTTAACAGCATCACCGTTGAATCAGATAACGGAACATATGAAATACCTTGTGACAAGCTTATACTTGCGATTGGTCATTCCAGCAGGGATACCTTCAGGGCTCTTAACAGACTTGGTATGGATATGCAGTCCAAACCTTTCTCTGTTGGCGTTAGAATAGAGCATCTGCGTTCTGATATTGATACATCCCAATTTGGATTTGATTCGGCATATTCGCCGGATGTTACTCCTGCGATCTATAAGCTTTCATGTGATACGAAAACAGGCCGTAAACTCTACACTTTCTGCATGTGTCCGGGCGGCGAGGTAGTTGCTGCTCAAAGTGACAGCAGAAGTGTCTGCACTAATGGTATGAGTTACCGCGCACGTGACTGTATTAATTCAAACAGCGCGATCCTCGTCCCGATAGACAGTAATGATTATGGTGATGGTGTCCTTGACGGAATCAAATTCCAGGAAGAGCTTGAGCATAAAGCCTTTACTGCAGGCGGAAGCACAGGTAAAGCTCCTTCTGTAAGATACGAAGATCTGATAAATAACAGAACAACTACAGAATTCGGCAAGGTAAAACCTTCGTTTATGCCTGGTGTTACCTGTGGTGATATGTCAGAGGTCTTCCCGAAAGCAATTCTGGATACGATCAAAGACGGTGTAAGTTTGATGGGCAGGAAGATCAAGGGCTTTGACGATCCTGATGCGGTCTTAACAGCTGTTGAAGCCAGAAGTTCTTCTCCGGTAAGGCTCGTAAGAGATCCTGAATCACTTCAGAGTACTTCGGTTGAAGGTATTTATCCTTGCGGTGAGGGAGCCGGTTATGCGGGCGGTATTATGTCATCTGCGATAGACGGCATAAAATGCGCCAATAAACTTGCCGATTCTTTGCTTAACTGTTCGAAAACTCAATAATCAATGTTGTTTTAACGATTTTAGCGATAAAATCAAAACCATATAAGCAGGAGGTGTTTCATTTATGAATCAGGAAAAGAATACAGCTGTTGTAACAGTATTGGGAAGGGACAGAGTCGGTATCATTGCTGACGTCTCAAGACTTCTTGCAGACTATGGAATCAACATCAAAGACATATCTCAGACTATCCTTGATGACATCTTTACGATGGTAATGATGGTAGATCTTAAAGACGTTGTTATTGAAGAATCAGACATCTCGGAAAAGCTCGGCGAACTTGGCAAAAAGCTCGGTGTACAGATTACAATCCAGCACACGGGTCTTTTCAATGCCATGCATACAATCTGATTTTTTAAGAGGTTTATATGATTAACGATCGCGAAATTATTGAAACGATGCAGATGTTCAATGACCAGCATCTCGATATCCGTACTATTACCATGGGTATCTCACTTATGGATTGTGCTGCACCGACAGTTGAGGAATCCTGCAACAGGATCTACGATAAGATCTGCAAATACGCCGGAAAGCTTGTCGAGACAGGTGAGCTCATCAGCAAAAAGTATGGTATTCCTATCATTCACAAGAGAATTTCCGTAACCCCTATCTCCATTGTTGCTTCTGCATGCGGAGCAAAGGATTATACGCCTTTCGCACAGGTGTTGGACAAAGCGGCAAGGACCTGCGGAGTTAACTTCATCGGCGGTTTTTCAGCGCTTGTACAGAAGGGTTATACAAATTCAGACAAGGTCTTAATCGAATCCATTCCTGATGCGCTCGCAGCAACAGAACTCGTATGCTCATCCGTTAATGTCGCTTCAACAAGGACCGGTATCAACATGGATGCCGTCCGTGACATGGGATTAGTCATCAAGAAGACTGCTGAAGCTACTAAAGAATCAGGTGCTCTGGGCTGTGCAAAGCTCGTTGTTTTTGCAAACGCACCTGAAGATAATCCGTTCATGGCAGGAGCTTTCTTAGGTCCCGGCGAACCTGAATGCGTAATAAATGTTGGCATTTCAGGTCCGGGTGTTGTTAAACACGCTCTTGAAGGAGTTAGAGGCAGGGACTTTGGTACAGTTGCAGAGACCATCAAGAAGGCTGCATTCAAGATCACAAGAGTAGGTGAGCTTGTTGCAAGGGAAGCTTCTTCGAGACTAAGAGTTCCTTTCGGAATCATTGACCTCTCGCTTGCTCCGACGCCTGCAGTTGGTGACTCAGTCGCAAGACTTTTGGAAGAGTTTGGACTTGAGACATGCGGTACATGGGGCACGACTGCTGCGCTTGCTATGCTTAATGATGCAGTTAAGAAGGGCGGTATCATGGCATCTTCTTATGTCGGCGGTCTTTCAGGTGCATTCATTCCGGTATCAGAAGATGAGGGCATGATCGCTGCTGCAAGATCAGGTTCTCTGAAGCTCGAAAAGCTCGAAGCAATGACTTGCGTTTGCTCCGTAGGTCTTGACATGATCGCTGTTCCGGGTGATACGACTGCTGAGACGATCTCCGGCATCATCGCTGACGAGATGGCAGTAGGCACATTCAATAACAAGACAACAGCCGTAAGACTTATTCCTGTTCCCGGTAAAAATGTCGGTGACAGCGTTGAATTCGGCGGTCTTTTGGGAACTGCTCCCATTATGGATGTTAACCGTGCTTCTTGTGCTGATTTCATCCACAGAGGCGGAAGAATTCCGGCACCGATCCATTCAATGCGTAACTGATCTTTATGAAGAAGGACAAAGACATCATCCAGGCTGATACGGAAACTGCCGAATCTTCTGAATCTCAGAAGACCAAATTCAGGCATTTCTGGGATTATGTAACCGATTACAAGCGTAAAACGGTTGCTCTGGCTTTACCGTCAATAGCCTTCGATATCGTATATTCGATATTCCTTTTTACGATGGCTGTTCTGACATTTTCATTTTGGCTTTTCGTAATGTCCTTCTATCATGTCCTTCTTTACATGCTCAGAATCAATATTTTATATAGAGCAGGCAGGGGAGCGATCTTCAAAGGCAAAAGATTCAGCGAGAGAGTAAATTACCGCAAGTTTTCAAGAAACCTCATTCTGCTTGATGCAGTTTTCGCATATGCTGTTTATCTTATAGTCAAAGGTAATGTAACACACGACTATCCGGGCATTCTTGTATATGCTTATGGTGTCTATGTTGCATATAAAGTTACTCTTGCGTTGATCAATTTGTTTAAGGCCCATAAGCATAAATCTCTTACAGCACTTTCATTAAGAAAGATCGGCATTGTCGATGCGATGGTTTCTTCACTTGCTCTGATGTGGGCGTTTTCTCACAGGGATGAGGGGCAGCTGTCAGATTTTGCAAGAATAATCGAAAAATACAGCGGCATTGTTGTTGTCGCCATTATCTTCATAATGGGTTTTGCGGGATTAATTACCTGCATAAAGCTTAAAGCTAAGGAAAAGAAAGAACGGAAAGAAGGAAAAACATAAATGTGGTTTGAAGAAGCAGTTTTTTATCAGATATATCCCTTGGGATTCTGCGGAGCACCGTTTGAAAACGACGGTAAGCCTGAATCAAGGATCTTAAAGGTCTTAGACTGGATCCCCCATATGAAAAAACTGGGAATCAATGCTATATATTTCTCTCCTGTATTCGAATCAGATACACACGGATATAACACAAGAGATTACGGCCTTATCGATACAAGACTCGGAACAAACGACGATTTCAAAAAGGTTGTAGCAAAGCTACATAAAGAAGGAATAAAGGTTGTTTTAGACGGTGTTTTCAATCACGTCGGCAGAGGTTTCTGGGCTTTTAAGGATGTTCAGGAAAAGAAGTGGGATTCTCCTTATAAAGACTGGTTTCATCTTTCTTTTGACGGCAATTCAAACTATAACGACGGTTTCTGGTATGAAGGCTGGGAAGGCAATTACGACCTCGTAAAGCTTAACCTCAGAAACCCTGCAGTCATTGACCACATTCTTGATAAGGTTAACTATTGGATCGATTTTTTCGATATCGACGGATTAAGACTTGATGTTGCATACTGTCTTGATCATGAATTCTTAAGAAGACTTCGTGAATTCACTGACTCCAAGAAGAATGAATTCTTCCTTCTTGGTGAGGTCCTTCACGGCGAATATGGAAGAATGCTTAATGAAATGCATCTTCATTCACTCACAAACTATCAGTGTTATAAGGGAATCTATTCTTCCTTTAATTCAGCCAACATGTTTGAGATCATGCATTCTCTCATGAGACTCTTCGGACCAGAAGACTGGACAGTTTGCAGGGGAGCGCATCTTCTTTCATTTGCTGATAACCACGATGTTACGAGGATCGCTTCTATCCTGAACGATGAGAGATGCCTGCCTCTTGTTTATACACTCGTATTTACAATGCCTGGAATTCCTTGTGTTTACTATGGCTCCGAGTGGGGCGCAAAGGCCAGAAAAGAAGAAGGCGACCCGGCATTAAGGGCATGCTTCGAAAAGCCTGAATGGAACGGGCTTTCAGATCACATTGCTAAGTTATCCGAAGCAAAAAAGAACTCCAATGCACTAAACTACGGAGGTCTCAGAATCGTTGTGCTGACAAATAAGCAGTGTATCTTTGAGCGTAATTCCGGCGATCAGCGTGTCATGGTTGCTATCAATATGGATTCCAATCCATATACGGCTCATTTTGATGCGGGATGCGGCCAGGCAAAAGAACTCATATCCGGCGACATTCACGACTTCGGCGGAGGCTCAACATTACAGCCGTTCTCGTCAGAGATATGGTTAATGGAAAGATGATAATGGATTCTGAAAGACCTTCACAGATTACTGATAACCGCTTAAGATTTGATTCGTTTCAGGGAAGCGATAAGCCTTTGTTTCCATCGAAAAAACAGCGTCTTCCGGCTATGGGCTGGAACAGCTGGAATGCTTTCGGCAGCGGCAACACCGAAGAACTGACTAAGGCTATGATCGCCAAGATCAAGGAGCTTGGTCTTGATGATTACGGCTATAAATATATCGTTCTTGATGACGGATGCTACCGTCCTGAAAGAGTTAATGACCATCTTGAATCTGATCCTGTTAAATTCCCGTCAGGCTTTAAGGCTATGGCTGATACTGTACATGCTGCTGGTCTTAAGTTCGGTATGTATAACGATATAGGAACAAAGCTCTGTTCCGGTGCTAAAGTCGGAATATATAAACACGAGAAGATAGACTGTGAAGACTACATCAATTGGGATATTGATTTCATTAAAGTCGATAACTGCTATTACATGTGGGATAATGCAACATTTGCTGATCCTGAGAATGCCATATATTCATATGCTCCCAATATAAGATCAATAACTATAGCGGGTTCAACTTATTCGGCAGTAAAAGATGCAGATATCACCGGAACACGTGCATCTGTAAAAGATGACTACGTAACCTTTATCGGTACATTTGACGGTACTGCTCCTGATCACAGTCCTGTCGGTAACAGAAGCAGTGAACTGGTATTTGAAGTAGAGACGGATGAACCTGGTATATATGAGCTTGTCGTATCATACGCTACAGGTAAAGAAGAGGGTGTAGGCAGATGGCTTCAGATTGCAGTAAATAGCGATGTCGTTTTCGATGACATGATGCCTGAGACCGAATCTCCTGAATCATTTACAGATTCCGCTCCCATAAAATTAAAGCTTGTTTCCGGATTCAATAAGATAAGAATAATGAATCACAGAAGACAGGAGAATACCCTCAATTCTTATACGGAGATCCGTAAGGAACTTGAGAACTTCGGTAAAGACAGAGACATAGTATTCTCGATATGTGAATGGGGTAAGACCCAGCCGCAGAACTGGGGACACCTTGTCGGTGATTCATGGCGGATACTAAATGACATTACATTCCAGGTCGGTGCTGACGGTAATAATGGTACAGCTGCATGGGAGGGCGACTACACTACATCCATTACTTCGCAGTATAACAAAGCAGTAATAATGGATGAGTTCGCAGGTCTTGATAAAGGCTGGAACGATCCCGACATGCTTGTCATCGGCATGGATGGTATAACTGAGACCATGTGCAAATCACATATGGCCATGTGGTGCATGATGAATTCACCGCTCATGCTAGGCATGGATCTAAGACGCGTTAATAAAGGCGACTGGATGTATAACCTCATCACAAACGAAGATCTTATCGCGTTAGATCAGGACATGCTTGGAGTTCAGGCTAAGCGTATCTTTACGACCATTAACTGTGACGATCCTTCAACAGAATATATCAGGGATAACAACAGGGTAGATGTTCTTGCAAAGCCACTTATTAATGGTGATGTAGCACTTGCAATCTTTAACCTTAAGTCTGAAGAACATTCAGCCAGGATAAGTGTTTCTGTTGATCAGATTATTAGTGCTATCGGTAATAAGATGAATAAGTCAGCATCTGACAGATTTAAGAATGCTTCTACTTATCAAATGAAAGATCTTTTCTCCAAAGAATGCACAGACACTTCTGAGAAGAACTTTTCAATTGATTCCATTTCTGCCTGTGACTGTGTAGTCTACAGGATCTCACCGGTTGCATGACACGTGAAAAGTTCATTAAAAGACTTCTTGAAGTTTTCGGAGAAGATACCGGAGATGTCTTTTCGAATGGCCTTGAAAACGGATGGCTTGAATTTGAAGATAAGTTATACCATGAAGATGAAATAAACAGAAAGAATATTGCCCGTATAATTCACATGTATCTTCTGAAGGTGAAGGGCATTTCCGATCTACAGGATATCAGCAAAGCGGGTGAGCTTCGGGATCTTTATGACTGCAGGGTTTGTGCTAATCATATTGCTCAAGTTTATTTGAGAGGTATAATGAGTGCGAAAGAATTATCTGTAAACGGCGGATTTCTATGGTTTGATCTAAATGGTGAAGATGACACTTCCGCAATTGAAGATTATCTTATCCGCGCATATGAAATAACAAAGAACGTTTGAATAGGGAAGATATAATGGCAAAGAAAAAGTCATCAAAAGCTGTAATAGTTATTCTGATATCTCTTGTAGTGCTTGCAGCACTATGGATAGGTGTATCACTCGGACTTTACGCAATGTATTTCGGAAGAAGGTTTGAGACTAATAATGCATTCATGTATCACGCTGAATCTTTTGAAGGTCTTGAACGTACAAGATATGAGTTTCCTTCCGATAAAGGACAGAATATTGTCGGATACATGTATTCATCAGGAGAAGAGCAAAAAGCGATAATCGTATTTGCCCACGGTTACGGTGCCGGCGGACATAACTCCTATATGCCTGCCATCAACTATTTCGCACAGAACGGATATTATGTTTTCGCTTACGATGCAACCGGAAATGACGAGAGCGGCGGAAAAGGAATCGGCGGCGTACCACAGGGCGTTATTGATCTGGATTATGCAATATCATTTGTAGAAGACAGCGGTAATTTCCCTGCTCTTCCGATAGGCCTTTTCGGTCACAGCTGGGGAGGTTATTCTGTTTCCAATGTGCTTACATATCACCCGGAAGTAGAAGCTGTTATTGAATGTTCAGGCCCTAACAGTTCAACTGATCTTGTTGAAGGCGGAGGCACGAAGGTAATCGGTCCTGTCGTTAAAATTCTGATGCCTGTAATTAAAGTTTATGAGCGAGCAAAATACGGCGATTATGCAACCAACAGCGCACTTATCGGATTTGCTTCAACAGATGCTGAGATAATGGTTGTTCACAGCAGTGATGACAATATTGTCCCCATCGAATACGGCTATGACATTTATTACAATGCGTTTAAGGATGATCCTAGATTTACATTCATAAGACTTGAAGGAAAAGGTCATAATCAGTTTTTGAACGTAAACCATAACACTGATCTGTTCGAATCATTTGTTGCGTTCTACGATGAAAATTTGTTCTAAAATGCGGCCAAAAAGCCGTCATTTATGGGCAATTTCTTTAAAATAGCCACAAATATAATAGTTTCTGTCTAAATCAGCATATATAATTTGAATATCACAGGTTCTTTGAATCAAATAAAGACTTATGAGGAGACAGATGATGACTATTACAAAAAAGCTTATGTCTTTTTCGTTGGCTTTTTTTTTGGCGTTAGGTGTTTTGGTAAGCCCTTTCTTTGCCAATAAGAGTAAAGCAGATACGAGAACAGCATACACAGGAATTGGCATAATCGATGATTTCCTTAATGATCCCAGATGGTCCGAAGGAAATGAATGGACTAACAGTACAACACCTAAGCTTGCAGGAGGCTACGGTACAGGCTGCTATGCTTATGTAGCTGACTATGCTGCTTATTGTTATAATGCCAGACCTGAGAGCGGTGACGATTTCTATGACATTAACGAGATAAGGGTTGGTGATGTTATTTCTGTCGGCAATCCCAACACATGGTCTGTTGGTCATTGGTTTATCGTAATCAAGCGTGAAGGAGATGTTCTTACAATCGCAGAAGGTAACGCTATGGACCAGGTATTGATGTCAAGAGATTTCACGATTATCAGTGACGAGAACAGATTTGACGGTGATAGAGCCGACAGATGCTTTCTTACAGGATATCATTTCCTTGAATCCACATCTTATGGATGGAAGGACACAAGAGAAGGCTGGGTATTTTATAATGAAGAAGAAACAAGAATAACCGGCTGGCAGACTATCGATAATATTACTTATTATTTCGGACCTGACGGAATTATGAAAACCGGTTGGGTTTTAGATAACGGTAACTGGTATTATTTCGAAGATTCAGGAAGAATGCATACAGGCTGGATCTACGATGGTGCTTGGTACTATCTGAATCCTGATAATGGAGTCATGGTTGCATCTAACTTTGTTGTTGACTGTGGAATGGCATATTACATGTATCCTTCCGGAGCTATGGCAACCGGCTGGCAGTATCTTAATGACAAATGGTATTACTTCGTCGGCAGCGGTTATGCAGCTACAGGCTGGATCTATGATGGTGCATGGTATTATCTCAATCCTGATTACACTATGGCAACCGGCTGGGTCAATGATAATGGAACGATGTATTTCATGAACGGCTCAGGTGCTATGGAAACAGGCTGGCTCTTCATAGACGGCTACTGGTATTACTTTAACAATTCAGGTGCTATGCAAGCCGGATGGATCTATTCCGGCGGATGCTGGTATTACCTCTATGAAGACGGAAAGATGGCTGCTGATACATATGTTGACAATTACTATGTAGATGCAAGTGGCGCCTGGGTAGCATAAGAACAGATTAGTCTTATAACAAAAGAGGTTGTCTTAAGTGACAACCTCTTTTAATTTGCTTATTTTTCGAAAACAGTATCTTAAAGATTCTCAAGATAATTCTTTACTGTCTCAGGAGCAGGACCGCCTGTAAGGCTTCTGCCTTCAACGCAGGTCTTAAGTGAGATTGCATCATAAACATCTTCTTCGAAAGCAGGTGAGAATTCCTTAAGCTTATCGAGAGATACATCCAATAATGAGATACCGTTCTCAATGCAGTAATGTACAAGCTTACCGGAAATAGCATGTGTCTCACGGAAAGGAAGTCCCTTCTTTACGAGATAGTCAGCAAGATCAGTAGCGTTTGTAAAGCCGCCGAGTGCAGCCTTTTCCATATTGTCCTTACGGATGGTCATTGTCTTGATCATGCCTGTGAAGGGAGGAAGTACAGCCTTGATAGTATCGATGCAGTCAAACATTGCTTCCTGAACTTCCTGCATGTCTTTGTTATATGTAAGGGGAAGTCCCTTCATGATAACCAGAAGTGAGATAAGGTCGCCGTAAACACGTCCTGTCTTACCACGTGTAAGCTCAGCTACGTCAGGATTCTTCTTCTGGGGCATCATCGATGAACCGGTAGAATAAGCATCATCCAACTCATAGAACTTGAATTCCTGTGAAGCATATAGAATGATTTCTTCGCTCATACGGGAAAGGTGCATCATGAGGATAGAGCATGCAGAAGCAAATTCAATTGCAAAGTCTCTGTCAGCTACACCATCAAGTGAGCAGAGTGTAACTCCATTCATACCAAGCTGCTCAGCAACAAAAGAACGGTCTAAAGGATATGTCGTTCCGGCAAGAGCTCCGCTTCCCAAAGGAGAAATATTTGCACGATCCTTTGCCTCATTGATCCTGTCGATGTCTCTCTTGAACATCTCGATATAAGCGGAAAGATAGTGGGCATAAGTAATAGGCTGTGCTCTCTGGAGATGGGTATAACCGGGCATGTATGTCTCGGTATTGGCTTTAGCTATCTCAACCAAAGTATCAAGAAGGTCATCCAACAACTCAATGATCTCGCCGGCTTCATCAACCATATACAAACGCTGGTCCAAAGCGACCTGGTCATTTCTTGAACGGCCTGTATGAAGACGCTTGCCGGCATCACCGATACGGTTTGTGAGTTCCTCTTCAATAAACATGTGGATGTCTTCAGCATCTGAATCAAATGTCAGTTTGCCGGATTCGATATCTTCCTTGATGGAAAGTAGTCCGCTCTTTATATCATCAGCATCCTTCTGTGAAATAACGCCCTGCTTGGCAAGCATCTGTGAATGAGCGATGGAACCTTCGATGTCCTGACTGTACATCTTACAGTCAAAGGGAAGGGAAGAGTTGTAATCGTTTACTTCTTTGTCGGTTGCTTTCTCAAAGCGTCCGGCCCACATTTTTTTAGCCATATAGTTACTCCTTTATATAATCAGGATCGATCCTGATCATTTCTGATAAAGCTTTGTTCCTGTAATTCAGATCTTCACGGAGTGTGAATCCCTGTGATTCCCAGAATTTATTACCGCCTTCGTTTTTCTTGAAAGCGACCAGAAGAACTTTGTTGATACCTTCAGCCTTTAAAGCTTCCAAAGCAAGATCTACGAGCTTTTTGCCGATACCGGATCTTCTGTAATCAGGTGACACGCATGCATGCTGTATGATGCCGCGCCTTCCGTCATGACCACATAATATCACACCAACGACTTTTTCATCGCAAACTGCAACGAAAGAAGTAGAAGGATTGCGTTTGAGGTATTTTTCTATGCCTTCTTTGGAATCATCCTTGTTATTAAGGCCATTGCCGCATTTGATCCAAAGATCATAAGCCTGAGTGTAATCTTCAATAGACATTAACCTGTATTCGATGTTCATATTAGCAACCTCTCAACCTTTGTCTTCGTTGAATATCCACTGGCACATACCGCATCCGAAGTTTTCATTTGGACGCTTGAAGAAGCCGAATTTCTCATAGAATTCTTCTTTTCCTTTTGCTGCTACAAGTGTAACCATAACCTTGTAATCAGGTTTCAGCCAGCTGTTAATGGTAGTCATTATCTTCTCCATTATCATTCTGCCGTAGCCTGAACCCTGGAATTCGGGAAGAACGATCACATCAGCTATATATACAACATATCCGTGATCCCAGATAACACGTCCGAGAGCAATCGCTTTTCCTTCTTTCCGCAAGCAGAAGACATATGAATTCTTAAGCCCCTGTTCGGCCTGTTCAATTGGAAAAGCAGACCATCCTACGGCCTGGCGAAAGTCCATATATTCTTCAGGTGTAATGTAGTCAGTAAAAAGTACGTTCATATGAATCACCTTAGATGCTATAACAATTAATAAAAATGGGCTGCCTCCACATAAGAGACAGCCCTTGAGAAACTATATTAAGTAAATCAGAGTAAACCGTTCTTCTGCTTCATCTTAGCATTAACTTTCATAGGGAGACCGAAGCAGTTGATGAATCCGCCTGCATCAGCCTGGTTGTAAACGTCATCAGCCTCAAATGTAGCGATCTCAGGATCGTAGAGAGAGAAGGGTGATGTTGTGCCAGCAGGTGTGCAGTTGCCCTTGTAGAGCTTCATCTTAACTTCACCAGTAACAACTTCCTGTGTTTTATCTACGAAAGCGGAGAGTGCTTCACGGAGAGGGTGGAACCACTGTCCATAGTAAACGAGTTCAGCGAACTTCTGTGCTACGAGATCCTTATAGTGGATAGTGTCACGCTCAACTGTGAGGAGCTCGAGCTCTCTGTGAGCTGCGAAAAGAAGTGTTCCGCCGGGTGTCTCATAAACGCCGCGGCTCTTCATGCCAACGAGACGGTTCTCAACGATATCAGCGATACCTACGCCGTTAGCTGCAGCAACCTTGTTGCAGTATCTGAGAAGGTCAGCAGGAGAGAGCTTCTGTCCGTCAACTTCTACAGGGATACCCTTTTCGAACTTGATCGTTACATATGTAGGTGTATCAGGTGCCTTCTCAGGTGAAACCATGAGCTCAAGGATCTTGTCGAGGTTAGGCTCGTTTGCAGGATCTTCGAGATCCATACCTTCGTGAGAGAGGTGCCAGAGGTTCTCATCCTTGGAATAATTGTTTTCCTTTGTAACGGGAACGTCGATGCCGCGTGCCTGAGCGTAGTCGATCTCTTCGTCACGTGACTTGATGTCCCAGATTCTCCAGGGAGCAAGGATCTTCATGTCAGGATCGAGAGCCTTGATTGAAAGTTCGAATCTTACCTGATCATTACCCTTACCTGTGCAGCCGTGAACGATCGTTGTGCATCCGTTAGCGTGTGCTGCTTCAACGAAGTGCTTAGCGATAACAGGACGTGCCATTGATGTACCGAGGAGGTATTTGCCCTCGTAAACTGCATTAGCCTTGAGTGTAGGGAAGACGAAGTCAGAAACGAATTCCTCAGAAATGTCTTCGATAATGCACTTGATAGCGCCGCACTTAAGTGCTTTCTTCTCAAGATAGTCGTGATCTACACCAACGCCAACTTCTCCGCAGTAAGCTACGACTTCGCAGTCATAGTGCTCAAGAAGCCACGGGATGATGATAGAAGTATCAAGTCCGCCGGAATAAGCCAGTAAGAATTTTTCTTTTGCCATAAGGCACCTCCGATTTATGAATATTTATGCATAACTTTGTATAAACTTCGCATATCATACACTTGACTGCCATTTAAGTCAACACAAAGATTTTAATAACGTCGCTATATTAAAACAAGTAAGAAATAAATTAAATTTTTTGTGCATGTTTTTATACCTATCATTTTGTAAAAGCCGGGGCTTTTGTATAAAATCATATGTGGCATTATATGCATGAATAATTCTCAAGGGGAACTTTGATACCAATGGCTTATCCGTTGATGGAACATCTTACCGGTAACGGCTTTTTATTTTGCGGCAAATATTACAGGGTAAGTTCAGAGCTTTGCGAGTCTCTCCAGAAACCCGTTGATATAAGAACATACTATGAGACCATCCGCGTAAAAGACGGAGTTCTCTTGTTTGCAGAAGATCATCTTGCAAGACTTGTTAAATCAGTTAAGGGCCTGGAAGACTTTCCTGTCGATACTTCCAAGATCCTGGCAGAGAGCTACAGCCTTGTCGATCTCGAAAAGATCACAGACGGTTCGATCAGAATAGTTCTTACAAAAGAATGTCTTCTTATACATGAGGCTGACATTACATTACCCGGCAAAGAACTTTTCGAGCAGGGAATAAATACAAGCCTTCTTAACTGGGAACGCAAGACTCCCAATCTTAAGATATTCAGGGGCGATTACAAGACAACAGTTAATGAGAAGTTCAAAAAGGAAAACTCCCACGGACTTCCTTTTGAGCTTGTGCTTGCTGATAACGAAGGCAAATTGTACGAAGGATCAATGTCCAATCTGTTCGTCATCAGGGACGGTCAGGTTTATTCGGCTCCGGACAGTAAGATCCTTATAGGTATTACACGTAAAAGAGTCATGGAAGCTCTTAACAGATCAGGACTTGAACTTCAGATCGGCACGTTCAGACCTGAAGAACTCGATCCTTCACGCGATGCGATATTCGTATCGAGCACGCCCTTCGATATCCTGCCTGTCAGGTATATAGATGATTACGAATTCAAATCTGCTGATAATGAAATACTTAAGAATATCTCTAAGATGTATCAGGAATATACATCTGAATATATTGGCGCTGAAAAGCGCGCTTTGAACGGCTAACTATTTGGAGGTGGTATAAATGGAATCAAAATCAGGAAAGATATCGGTAACAACCGAGAATATTTTTCCGGTCATCAGACAATGGCTCTATGAGGATAAGGATATCTTCATCAGAGAATTAGTATCAAACTGTGCAGATGCTATCGCCAAGCACAGAAGACTCGTAGAATTGGGCAAGGCTGAGAAAGAGCCTGACAAAACCGATTATTCTATCAGAGTCGTTTACGATGACGATAACAAGACTATTTCATTTGAGGATAACGGTATCGGTATGACCGAGAATGAGGTTGAGAAATACATCAACCAGATCGCATTCTCAGGCGCTCTAGATTTTGTTACCAAGTACCAGCAGGAGTCAACAGACAAGACCGGCATCATCGGTCACTTCGGTCTCGGTTTCTACTCAGCATTCATGGTTGCCGATGAAGTTACTATCAACACAAAGAGCTTCATGGAAGATGCAGAGCCTGTTATCTGGAAGTCCAATGACGGTATGGATTATGAGATCCTTCCTTCAGACAAGAAAGAAAGAGGTACCATAATCACTCTGAAGCTTTCAGAAGATGCGATCAAGATCTTCGATTCCGCTACTATCAGAATGACTATCCGCAAGTACTGCTATTTTGCACCCGCTGATATCTATTTCGTAGATACTAAATCTGACAGACTTCACGAGGAAGCAGAACAGAAGCGCAAGAAAGAAGCAGAAGAGAAGGGCGAGACATATACACCTTCACCGGTATCTTATGTTCCGGTTAACAACAAAGCTCCTCTTTGGACGAAGAAACCTTCTGAGTGTACTGAATCTGAATATAAGCAGTTCTATCACAGCGTATTTAATGACGGCAGGGATCCTTTGTTCTGGATCCACCTCAACATGGATTATCCTTTCACACTTCAGGGTATCCTTTATTTCCCTAAGACAGACAATATCTATCAGTCACTTGAGGGAAGGATCAAAATCTATAATCACCAGATCTTCGTAGCTGATAACATTGAAGAGATCATTCCTGATTTCTTATTCCTTTTGCAGGGATGTCTCGATTGTTCAGATCTGCCGCTCAATGTATCACGTTCCGCACTCCAGCAGGATGAATACGTAAAGAAACTTTCAGGCCATATCATTAAGAAAGTATCCGACAAGCTTAATGAACTCTTCAAGAAGCAGAGAGAAGACTATGAGAAGTACTGGTCAGATATCTCCGTATTCGTTAAGTACGGCATGATGAAAGAAGAGAAGTTCTACGAGAAGGTTGACGGTATCTGCCTGTTCAAGACAGTTGACGGTGCATTTAAGACCATAGAAGAACTTACTTCTGAAGACAGAAAGACGATCAGATATACTACTGATCCCAAGGCTCAGGCTGCTTATGTCGAGATGAGCAAGAATGACGGCTTCGAAGTAATCGTCATGGATGAAGAGATCGACAATAACTTTATGTCATATCTTGAGATGAAGAAGCCTGATTACAGCTTCAAGAGAGTTGACTCTGAGCTTTCCGGTAAGGAATCTGATGAAGAGACCAAAAACAAGCTTAAGGATTTCTTCAGAAGCGCAGTTGGCGATGAGAAGCTCATTGTTTTCGCGCAGGAGATGGGAAAAGACAATCTTCCTGCTCTCATCCGTGAAGCAGAGCATAACAGAAGAATGAAGGAAATGCGTGCCCAGTATGAGAGAATGATGTCATCAATGGGTACCATGACCGAAGAACAGCTTAATGACATGTTCCCTGAGACAGAAGAGCTTGTCGTTAATACTGACAACCCGCTCATTACAAAGCTTGAAGCTCTTGAATCAATGGGCACCAAGAAAGATGAGGCTGACCGCCTTGCACAGCACATCTACGATCAGGCAAAACTTGCACACGGATCTCTTGACAGCGAAGGCCTTGAGAGATTCCTCAAGTACAACACCGAATTGCTCTCTAAAAGTGCAGATAATCTGTAATTAAATTTCTACATAGGAGAAACCTTATGAACGAAAATGATGTAAGACGAGTACTGTCCGAAAAGAAAGAAGGCTTCAATGTTGAAGCAGGCGGAATCCTTCACGATGTTAAATACGATCTTAACGTATCCGGCATCGAAAAGGTCCGTGTTATCAACCGTTACGACGTATCAGGCGTAACCGATGAAGAGTTCGATAACGCAAAGCCTGTTGTATTCAGCGAACCGCCGGTTGATATCCTTTACGATGAGACTGTCGACTTAAGTGATGCGGCTTACGTGCTCATCGTCGAGTCTTTGCCCGGTCAGTACGACCAGAGAGCAGATTCAGCAGCTCAGTGTATCCAGTTCATGACTGCCAAGGAAAGACCTATCGTAAAGTGTGCAAGGATCATTGCTTTCTATGGTTCTGTATCAGAAGAAGAGAAGGAGAAGATCAAGGGTTACCTTATCAACCCCGTTGAAGCCAGAGAAGCTTCTGCTGAAAAGCCTTCCACTCTTATCGATAAATATGATATTCCGACAAAAGTTGCCAATGTTGAAGGCTTCCTTGAAATGTCCGATGATGAGCTTGAAGCTTTGAGAAAGACTATGGGCCTTGCAATGAGCTTTGCTGACATCAAGTTCGTTCAGGATTTCTTCAAAGAGCAGGGAAGAGTTCCCACAGTTACAGAGATCAGGGTTCTTGACACATACTGGTCAGACCACTGCCGTCATACAACATTCCTTACTAATCTTACAGATATCAAGTTCGAAGGTGATGATGAACTCACGGCAGAGATCAAGGCTGCTTATGAGGGCTATCTCTCCGACAGAGAAGAAGTTTACGGAGACAGAATCTCCAAAAAGCCTGTTTGTCTCATGGACATTGCTACTCTTGCAGGCAAGAAGCTCAAGAAAGACGGAAAGCTCGACGATCTTGATGAATCTGAGGAGATCAATGCATGTTCCATTAAGGTAAGGATCGAAGTTGACGGCAAGCCTGAAGATTATATCTTTATGTTCAAGAACGAGACACATAACCATCCTACTGAGATCGAACCTTTCGGTGGTGCTGCCACATGCTTGGGCGGCGCTATCCGTGATCCTCTTTCAGGCAGATCATTCGTATATCAGGCAATGCGTGTAACAGGTGCAGGCGATCCTACAGTTCCAGTTGAAATTACACTCAAGGGTAAGCTCTCACAGAAGAAGCTTGTCCGTACTGCAGCTGCAGGATATTCTTCATATGGTAACCAGATCGGTCTTGCAACAGGTTTGGTTGATGAAATTTACCATCCCGGTTATGTTGCTAAGAGAATGGAGATCGGTGCCGTTGTAGGTGCTGCTCCTGCTTCAAATATCGTAAGAGAAAGACCTCAGGCAGGAGACATCGTTGTACTCCTCGGCGGCAGAACAGGCCGTGACGGTATCGGCGGCGCTACAGGTTCATCCAAGGCTCACGATACACAGTCCGTTGTTACATGCGGTTCTGAAGTTCAGAAGGGTAATCCTCCTACAGAAAGAAAGCTCCAGAGACTCTTCAGAGATCCTGAAGTTACAAGACTCATCATCAGATGTAATGACTTCGGTGCAGGCGGTGTTTCCGTTGCCATCGGCGAGCTTGCAGAAGGTCTTAAGATCAACCTTGATGCAGTTCCTAAGAAGTACGACGGTCTTGACGGCACAGAGATCGCGATCTCTGAGTCACAGGAAAGAATGGCAGTTGTTGTTCATCCTGATGATCTTGATAAGTTTATGGCAGCTGCTGCCAAGGAAAACCTTGAAGCAACGGTAGTTGCCGAGGTTACAGCTGAGCCCGTCATGAAGATGGTATGGAACGGCAACACGATTGTTGACCTCCCGAGATCTTTCATCGATACAAACGGTGCTACACAGTATGCTGAAGCAGACGTTGTACCTCAGGGCACAGGCGACTTCCTTGATACACCTGCTACAGGATTTGCAGCCGGCAATTTTGCCGAAAGCCTTAAGGGAACACTTAATTCACTCGAAGGCGCTTCAAGAAAGGGTCTTATCCAGAGATTCGACTCTTCGATCGGAGCTGCTACAGTCGTTTGGCCTTACGGCGGTAAGATGCAGAATTCACCCGAGGAAGGTATGGCTGCAAAGATCCCGCTCGATCACGGTACAACACATGACTGCTCAGTTATGACATATGGCTTTGATCCTTACTACACTGAATGGAATCCTTATGCAGGTGCTTATCATTCTGTAGTTGAGTCTTTGCTCAAGCTCCTTGCTATGGGTGTTGATCCTCTAAAGGCAAGACTCACATTCCAGGAATATTTTGAGAGAATGACAGGTGCTGAATCCTGGGGTAAGCCTCTTGCTGCACTTCTCGGTGCATACAAAGCACAGCTCGACTTCGGTACGGCAGCTATCGGCGGAAAGGACTCAATGTCCGGTACATTCAATGATATCCATGTACCTCCGACGCTCGTATCTTTCGCAGTAGGCATGACAACTACAGATAAGGTAATTACCGCTACACTTACAGGCAAGGGCCAGAAGCTCTATCTCATCAAGTGTGCAAGAGACGGTAAGGGATCTTACAAGAAAGTTCATGTATTAAGAGTCATCAAGGCTGTAAAGGAACTCATCGACAGAGGTGAGATCAAGAATGCTGCTGTAGTAAGAAGCGCAGGTGTTGCCGCAAGAGTTGCACAGATGTGCTTCGGTAACAAGCTCGGATTCGATTTCTCCGAAAAGCTCACAGAAGCAGATCTCTTCTCCAAGAGCCTTGCATCGATCATCGTAGCTATCCCTAACGACGGTAATGCAGTTGATAAGGTTGAGATGGCAGGCGGTAAGTTCCTCGGTACAACAAACGATACTGGCGATTTCACATACGCAGGAAGCACACTTTCAGGCAAGGATGCTCTTGAAGCATATGAAGGCAAGCTCGAGAGGATCTTCCCGACAGTATCCAAGTCAGCTGAAATGCCTTTCGAGATCGAAGTATATACAGAAGGCAAGGCTATCAAGGCTGCTCCCGGCGTGCTTAAGGGTGCTAAGCCGAAGGTAATCATCCCCGTATTCCCGGGCAACAACTGTGAGATCGATTCTGCAAGAGCTTTCGAGAGAGCTGGCGCTGAAGCTGAGATCTTCGTAGTAAGGAACAGAAACCAGAATGATATTAATGAATCATTCGCTGAACTTGCTGCAAAGATCCGTGAAGCAAACATCATGATGATCCCGGGCGGTTTCTCTGCCGGTGACGAACCTGAAGGTTCCGGTAAGTTCATCACAGCATCTTTGAGAAACAGCGGCATTGCTGATGCTATCTCCGATCTCCTTGATAACAGGGACGGTCTTGCGCTCGGTATCTGCAACGGTTTCCAGGCCTTGATCAAGTTAGGTCTCGTTCCTTTCGGCAAGATCTGCGACATGACACCTGAGAGCCCGACGCTTACATTTAATAACATCGGCAGACACCAGAATGTTTACTCAAGAACAAAGATCATGACAAACAAGAGCCCCTGGCTCTCACTCTGCAATCCCGGTGAGATCTATGAGATCCCGATCTCTCACGGTGAAGGTAAGTTCGTAGCTTCTGAAGAGCTCGTAAGAAAGCTCGCAGCTAACGGCCAGATCGCTACATGCTATGTTGATCTTGACGGTAACTATGCATCCGATACACAGTTCAACCCCAACGGTTCTATCTGCGCTATCGAAGGTATCACTTCACCCGACGGACGTGTACTCGGTAAGATGGGCCATACAGAAAGATATGAGTCAGACCTTACAAAGAACATCCCCGGCAACAAGTACCAGAAGATCTTTGAATCAGGCGTACAGTACTTCCTGTGATAATGAACAGAGAGACTATTAAAGAGATAATGCAATCAGAAGGAATTCTGCCCCAATCGAAATTCGGGCAGAATTTCCTTTGTGATGAGACAATTATTTCCGACATAGTTTCTCTTTGTGAATTGGAAGGGGAGACCAGTGTGCTTGAGATAGGCCCCGGCCTTGGAAGCATTACTTATCCTATATCAGATAAGACTTCTCATCTGACATGTGTAGAGATCGACAGAGGCCTTGCAGGATATCTTAAAGAGAACATCACAAACGCTGAGATCGTTAATTGTGATTTCCTTAAATACGATTGCACGGATAAGCCTGAAGTAGTTGTAAGCAACATTCCTTACTATGTCATGACGGACATCATGAAGAAGCTTTTCGGTGAGTATTCCAGAGCACGCAAAATGGTATTTATGGTTGAAGATGAGGCAATAGCAAGGATCGACTGCGGTCCTAACACAAAGCAGTACGGACCTTTGGCGATACTTTGTTCTCTTTACGGCAAGTATACTTATGAGTTCAAAGTTCCGCACACGGCTTTTGTTCCGCAGCCCAGAACGACATCTGCCGTAATAAGCTTTTCGAGAACGGAATCAGCCGATATTCTTTCTGCGGATTTCGTTAAGTTCCTAAACGCATGCTTTTCAATGAGAAGAAAGATGCTTAAGAAGAACCTTGCTTCGTTTGCATCATCTGATTCAGTCAATGAAGCATTCGGTAAAGTAGGCATAAGCGAAAATGCCAGGGCAGAGGAGCTAAGGCCGGACGAATTTGCAAAGCTGTATGTTCAACTTTGCAATAACTAAAGCATTAAAGCGAATAGTGTTATAATTAAATATCTTCTAATTAAAGCGAGGGTACATTAAATGAGAAAATCCAATGCCAGCTTACTTGGCAAATATTCTGACGGCTCTTACAAGCGTAAGGGTAAGAAAGATGATGCACCCGCAATTGTCGAATATAAGCAGCTCTATAAAGGTGAGATCAAGGCTAAGACCGTCACCGAGAAAAAGCTCATGACATTAGAAGATAAGATCAGAGCCCGCTCAAAGGCTAAGCAGGAAGAAGAGGAAGGATCCAAGGAGCAGAGCGCACAGATCACGATCGGCGGTATCCAGTATGTCGTAAGAAGCGACGATGCAGGATATGACCGTATCAAGAAAGTCGGTGAGCTTGCTGATGAGATCTACAACGACACAAAGAATAACAATCCATATATAGCAACGAATAAGACTGCGATACTCTCACTTTTCGAGGCTTGTGACCAGATCATCTCATTAAGAGCTGAGAACAATGCACTCAAGACAGAGCTCACATATTACAGGGCAAAGGCCACACAGTATGCAGAAGAGAGAAGAGCTGACATTGAGCCTACTCCCATGGAGGAACTCGCAAACAAGGTAAGCTCAGGATTATTCGAGCATTTAAAGAATAGTGATGACAAAAAATCGAATTGAACTACTGGCACCTTCAGGCAACCTTGAGATACTTAAAGTTGCCGTTGATACTGGAGCCGATTCCGTATATCTCGGATTAAAAGAATATTCCGCAAGAGCGGGAGCAGATAACTTTACGCTTGATGAACTGGAAGAAGGCGTGGACTATGCGCATGCAAGGTCCGCAAAAGTATTCCTTGCGGTAAACACTCTTATGAGCGACTCTGAATTTGAGTTGTTCTATCCTACGATTGCAGAAGCCGTAAACATCGGTGTGGACGGCCTTATAGTTCAGGATCTTGCCGTACTTAAAAAGCTTTCATCTGATTTTCCTGACGTAATAATCAATTGCAGCACGCAGATGAATGTCTATTCTGCAGATGAATTCAAGAAGATTTCAGAGATAGGCGCCAACAGAGTCGTTCTCCCAAGAGAATTATCCTGTGATGAGATTGAGACAAGAACAAAGATAGCTTCAGGCTACGGACTTGAGACTGAAGTATTTGCTCATGGTGCAGTTTGCGTTTGCGCATCAGGTCTCTGCCTTTTCTCAGCAATGAACAGAAGCGGCACAAGATCCGGTAACAGAGGTTCATGTGCCCAGCCGTGCAGGGAAGAGTATTCACTTTTCAATGACGGATTAAAGCTTAAGGACGGACATCTCCTTTCACCTAAAGACAGAGATGTTTCCGAGTATCTTGAAAGACTCATTAAGAGCGGCGTTAAGAGCCTTAAGATCGAAGGCCGTATGCGCGATGCCAATTATGTCAGATCTGCCGTTTACTGCTACCGCAGAATGATCGATGCTTATTATGAAGGCAACCTTAACAGCGATCTTCTTAAGGAGATCAAGTACGAACTTCTGGTTAACTTTAACAGGGGCGGTGCATTTACATCCCAGTACTTAAGCGGCAGCAAGGACGATAAACTTCTCTCCGGAGAATATCCGGGCAAATATGGCGTCAGAATTGGCCGTATAAGCCGTCTGGATGCAAGGGAAGGAATTGTTACTGTCGGCATCAAGAACGGCGCCATGGAGCCTCAGAAAGGCGATTATATCTCCATAAGAGATAACGCAAGAGAGCTCTGTTCTTTCCCGGTAGGTAAGACCAACACAAATCTTAATGGTCTTGCTCTTAAGGGACTTCATCCGGACATGATAAAGAAACTTAAACCGGGTTATGAAGTATTCCTGATGAATCATGAGATTTCCATTCCGAAGCAGGAATTTAGAAGAACACCTGTAAGGATCGTTCTTAACAATAACGGCTCAGAGATCATTGCAAAAGCAGTAGTAGCAGACGGTATTGCAGTAAAGATCTCATCTGAATCAAAGGTAGCAATTCCTGAAGATTACGACGGCAGAGCACTTGATAAGGACAGGATCATTGAGCAGTTATCCAAGACTCTTGATACTCCTTTTATGGTCGAATCCGTTGATTTTGAAGGCAATGATGAATTCTATTGTCCTGTCAGCATAATCAATTCCTTAAGACGTGATCTGCTTACTGTATTGGAAGTTGATGTCGTTAATTCATTCAAGAAGAAGCATGGTCTTGATTATGTTAATGATTCAGAGTTCTTCGGCGAGCAGACCGAGAGATCAGGTGAGATAAAGAATATGTACACATATCCCGTTTTAAGATTAAACGAGGATATTCTTGAAGAAGGCGCTGACATCTATGCTTTCAGCATCTACGATCTTGCAGATCCTGAAATTTATGCCAGAACTATTGAATTCGTAAGAGACCAGGGTGCAGAACTCGTTCTTATGCTTCCTGATTTCCATCATGATAAGTTAAATAAGATAATCGATTACGTTATCGCATTGCTTAAGGTGGATTTGGGTGACGGATTTAAGGCAGTTATGTCTTCAAGACTTTTCACTGACCGCAAGTTCTTAAAAGACGGACTTGAACATTATGCTTCAGCAGGCACAAACATTTACAGCAGCAAATCGCTTTCTTATGCATTCGAATATGCAGATGCGGTAATGCCGTCTTATGAGGTAAGTGCTGATGATCTTCTCCAGAACATAAGAGACCTAACTGAGGTTTTCGATATCGGAGAAAAGCCCAGAAAACTTATACTTCATGCTGACGGAATGATACCGTGGATGCAGTCTGATTTCTGTGCAGCAGGTAGAAATCAGCGTCCCTGCGGATTCTGCCACGGAAATGCCGTGTATGAACTGAGTCCCAAGAGAGAAAATGACGGTACTGATCTTAAGGTCATTCCTCATCCTCTGGACTGCTCCTGCACGATCTACGGCAGAGCTAAGAATCTCATTGATGAATCTTATGCTGAATCTATAGCAGATATGGGATTTGACGTGATCTGCAACTATACGATATTACCGGGAGGTAAGAACGATGATTGATATACATATCGAAAAGTGCAGAGAAGATGCCAAGCTTCCTTCTTATGCTCATGACGGTGATGCAGGCATGGATCTTTATGCTGCAGAAGATGTAATCATCGAACCCGGCAGAACGGCTCTTGTGCCTGTTGGCATCAAACTCGCAATTCCTTACGGTTACGAAGTCCAGATAAGACCCAGAAGCGGTGTTTCATTGAAGACTCCTTTAAGAATCCCTAATGCACCCGGCACTATCGATTGCGGTTACAGGGATGAAGTTAATGTAATCGTTTATAACGATTCATTCATGGTTGAAGAAGAAGTTACAGAACCTCTGACATTAGACAGCAAGGGCTGTATTCACGGAACATATAAGATCCGCAAAGGCGACAGGATCGCACAGATGGTCGTAGCCAAAGTTGAATACTGCAACTTTATAGAGACAGATAACGTTAAGGCAATCGGCGAAGACAGAGGCGGCGGATTCGGTTCGAGCGGAGTTAACTGATTTTATATGGCCAGAAACAATAGCGGATTTGTCAGCTTCAGCAGTATTACTTCAAGACGTAGAAGCCCGTTTGTAATGAGACTTGCGCTGGTCTTAAGTTTTGCTGCGCTCGTAATCATTTCATTTATTGCGCTTACGGTTTTCTCATCTAACAGACTGATGAACATTGACCGCAATGAGGTTACCAACGTTCCTTCAAACATTCTTCCTTCATACAGTACGACAAGCTTTGAGTCTGCTGACGGACAGACATCTTTGCAGGGCTGGTTCTTTAAGACCAAGAATCCTATATCGACGATAATCGTCGTTCACGATGCAGGATCGAACAGACTTCCTTTCGGCGTCGAAATGATCGATATGATCGAAGGCTGGCTCGACAACGGTTATAATGTGTTCCTTTTCGACCAGCGAAATTCAGGTACATCAGGCGGTGATATCTGTACTTACGGTTACCTTGAATGGCAGGACGTTCTTGGTGCCATTGCGATCGTAAGACAGATCTCTGTAACAACGAATGTTATTCTTTTCGGAATCGGCACAGGATGCACTTCTTCGATTATTGCATATTCAAGTCTTCCGCCAGAAGGAGCAAACGAGAATACGCTTTCCGAATACAGCCAGAATATACGTAATCTCGGCTTTAATAAATCTTATGTAATCGGCATGATACTCGATTCACCCGCAAAAGAATCTGATGATTACATTAGACCTGAAGTAGTACAGAAAGAGCCTCTTGGATTCATTACACAGTATTCTGTCCCTTATGCCATAAGAGTATCTTCCGGTGCTGATAACGTAAGCCTTGCGGCTGAGATCGCCAGACTTCCAATCCCGGTGCTTATTCTTTATGGCGGCCATGATACGTTTATCGGAGCCAATAAGATAGATCAGATTATCTCGGAAAGAAACAGACTCAATTCAAGTATTACAAAGAGCGTTATGGTATCAGGTTCCGGCTATCTTGAGGAATACGGTATCAACAAAAACCTCTATATTGATACGGTCAGCAATTTCCTTAATACTTACTATAAATTGGATGATGCTTAATATGAAAAGGGAAGACGACATTCTTATACTCGGAATAGAGAGTTCATGTGATGAGACTGCAGCATCCGTTGTAAAGAACGGACGCGTTATCCTGAGCAACGTAATAGCTTCCCAGGCTGACTTCCACGAACAGTATGGCGGCGTAGTACCTGAGCTTGCATCAAGAATGCATGTGGATTCCGTTTACCCGACCGTCGAAAAGGCACTTTCTGATGCAGGTGTTACTTTATCAGATATTGATGCAGTTGCAGTTACATACGGCCCCGGCCTTGTCGGTGCCTTGCTCGTAGGTCTTTCATGTGCGAAAGGATTATGTGAAGTATCAGGAAAGCCGCTGGTCGGCGTAAATCATTTAAAAGGTCATATAGCCGCAAACTATCTTTGCTTTGATGAATTAGAGCCGCCATTTCTTTGCTTATGCGTAAGCGGCGGTAATTCCATGATCGTCCGCGTTGACGATTATACTGACATGAAGGTATTGGGCCGTACCAGAGACGATGCGGCTGGAGAAGCAATTGATAAGATTGCGCGTGTAATCGGTCTTGGTTATCCGGGCGGACCCAAAATGGATAAAGCAGGACAGGGGGGAGATATAACAAGATATGTATTCTCCAAAACCCATATGGGTGATACCCTCGATTTCTCTTTCTCAGGTCTTAAGACTTCGGCTTTAAATCTCATAAACGGATTAAGACAGAAGGGCGAAGAGATAGATATCAGAGATTTCACGGCATCCTATCAGCACGCGATTGCAGAAGCATTACTGAAGAATACGATGGTCGCATGCAAACATACCGGAATCAAAAAGCTCTGCCTTGCAGGCGGTGTATCTGCAAACTCATTCTTAAGAGCAGAGTTTGATAAGCAGGCTAAAGCAAAAGGAATTAAGCTTTACTATCCTGAACTCAAATACTGCACTGATAACGCTGCCATGATCGCATCCTGCGGTTACTATGAATTCATTAACGGCAAGCGTGATTCATTGGATCTTAACGCTTATCCGTCGCTTCAAATGCAGTAAATCAGGACATTTCAGGCATTTCTTTGTAAATTTTCGCGTTTGAATGTAAAATACTCCATTATGGCAATTAAAAAAGGTATAAAAATAATAGCTGAGAACCGCAAAGCCTATCACGATTACTATATCGAAGAGAGGTTTGAAGCGGGTGTGGCTTTATCCGGCACTGAAGTAAAAAGCCTCAGGGCAGGGAGGGTCAATCTCAAGGATTCATATGTCCAGGTAAAAGACGGGGAGATGTGGCTTATCGGCGTACACATCAGCCCTTATGACCACGGAAACAGATTCAATCTTGATCCGGAAAGAAACAGAAAACTTCTCATGCACAAGCGAGAGATCATCCGTTTATATTCAACGGTTAAACAGGACGGATTAACGCTCGTTCCCACAAAATGCTACTTCAAAGACAGCAAGGTTAAATTCGAAGTCGGACTTGCCAGAGGTAAGAAAGATTATGATAAGCGCGATGTAATGGCTCAAAAAGCAGCTGCTAGAGATATCGACCGCGCTATGAAGAATGCGAAGAAATACACTTAATAAATTGATATAATAGCTTTATTAATATAACGGCAGGGAAGGGAAATGAATACCAAGCTTATCAACAAGGCTCATAGCAAGGAAATATCTATCAGATATTCCATTATGGCTTTGATCTTCTGGATCCTGACCCTTGGTTGGATTGCCGTTATTTTCCATTTATCAGCTGAAAATTCAGCAGAATCATCTAACCTTTCGAATTCAATTCTCATGTTTATTAATGAGATATGTAATGCAAACTTTACTGATGACACCATATTAAGAATGGCAGCACACTCATCCGAGTTTGCCCTGCTCACAATCTTTACATACATGGCGTTATCTTCAACTAACAGGATTTCAAATAAGACATCTTATTCAGAGAGCCCCGTTAAGCTCATGAGATCTGATAACGAGATGAATATTATCTTCACATTGTGGTTCACGATCCTTAATGCGATCTTTGATGAATATCATCAGTTATTTGTTGTCGGCCGTGTCGGATCGATCATTGATGTTTTGATTGACATGATCGGTATTGTCATTGTCCTGATCATCATCAGAATTGCATTTACAATTTATCTCAAATCCAAGGGTAGAACGGAAGTCGTTTATACCTGACCCCAAATTCAGATTAATCCAATCCTGCCATTATAAGTTTTACGGATTATTCTATATATCTAATTCGGTATAATTACAATTTTGATGAATTAGGAAGAGGTTTAAAAGTATATATAGATAAATAGATCATTAATGATTATCTGATTTAAACGGATTTTCCGGATTACTTACTGAATTCGCATTATCTGATCTCAGTAAGTAAATTTATATCTTTCTGATCATTGATCTATTCATAATTACTTACTGGATCTCGAAAACAGTTTTTCAGTAAGTAATTTTAATCATGTATTTGTTTTAATCAGACAATTATTACTTACTGAAATTCAATATCGATTTTTCAGTAAGTAAATTCTTTTAATTGTCATCCTTAATTGGCTGATTTTTACTTACTGGATTTGTAGTTTTTGTTTTCAGTAAGTAATTTCTATTTTTATATTTAGTTTATAGTCGTAATTTACTTACTGAAATTTTGAATTCATTATTCAGTAAGTAAACTACTCAATTAATAGGATTTTTCGCGTTCAGGTCTCACCCGAAAGTTTGTTCGTTTTTGTTCTCTGACCAATTTTAGATCAAAAAGAACAATATAAGTCATTATTTAAGTTTAGTAATAAAGCAGTGAAGACTACTCTCTACCCTTCTGGCCCATATATTCAATGCACAGCATTGTGAGATCATCAAACTGGGGAGCATCTTTTACGAAGTCTTTTACTATTGAATCCACTTGTTCCAGGATCTGCTTGGGAGTCTTGTTTTCAGCCATTCTGAGCGCATGAACAAGTCTTTCTGTACCGAACATTTCGTTAGAAGCGTTTGTTGCTTCAGGTACACCGTCAGTATAGATAAACAGCTTGGAACCAGGCTGCATCTGCATCTCGTATTGCTTATATTTAACGCCTTCCATGCCGCCTATGACAAAGCCGTGCTTGTCTTTGAAGAGTTCAAAAGAACCGTCAGCATTCTTTAAGATCGGGTATTCGTGACCGGCATTAGCAGCTTCCAGAACACCTGTCTCAAGATCAAGACATCCGTACCAGACGGTGACAAACATCTCTTCAGGATTATTCGTACATAACTGATTGTTGACGTACTGAAGGACTTCTGCAGGACTGTTTCCCATCATGGCAATGTTCTGGATCAGGATTTTCGAGACCATCATGAAAAGTGCTGCAGGTATACCTTTTCCGGATACATCGGCCATTACGAGTCCTAGATGCGTGTCATCAATAAGGAAGAAATCATAGAAGTCACCGCCGACTTCTTTGGCAGGATTCATTGAAGCATAAATATTGAAATCATCACGTTCAGGAAATGCCGGGAAAATGTTCGGCAGGGTTTCGGCCTGGATCCTTGTAGCCATTGTAAGTTCGGTATCAAGGCGTTCTTTCTCTTTCTGCTGCTCTGAATATCTTTCCAACTGAATTCTGACAATAACATAGTAAAGATATGCAGCTGAAATAACAGTAGCAAGTATTACGAACTGAATTTCCTGGAAAAGGATCTGTGCGCCGATTGCAGCAAGTGGTGATAACAGATAAAGCCATAATGCCGATGCAAGTTTCTTATTGACCTTTGTTTTATATTTGATCAGAAGGAACATATTCTGTAACAGCATTAGGATATGCATGATGTTCGACATAACATACCCGCGGCCTCTTTGATATACATTGAATTCATCAAAGTGATAATAAAAATTGGTAAACAGATTCAATATAAGTCCTAATGTATGAATTCCTACAAGTGCCAGGAAAACATAGAATATCGGTTTTGAATACTTACCTGGCTGGGTAATATAAAGTATCAGGAGCGACAGCATAAAAATCATGAATCCGGATACTAAGAACTCAACAAAAGTAACAGCTCTGATAGCGATAGCGAATGCAGTTCCCGTATGTCCTTCCAAAAGCATTCTTATGAAATGCATGGAGATATAGATATTGATCAGCGTAAGAAAGAGTTGTAAATACTTCTTGGCTTCTTTTCTAATATGCATTCCGGCCCCGATCTGCATAATACTGAGGCCACAAATTCCAAGGCCGGCGGCAATAAACACTACATTTACCAGGTTTGAATAACTAAGATTGATAGTCATAGGCTTATCACCCTTTCTGTTTTATAGATTTATAGTAACAATAAACATATAAACATGAGTTAAGAAAACATAACGGATTTATAAATAATCTTGATAACCATCCTCCCAAGAAATCAGGCAAAAATAAGAGCTGCCTCACGCAGAGACAGCTCTTAAGGACATTATTTAATCAGATATCAGCTGATCTTATCAAGTGCCTGCTTGAGGTCAGCGATGATGTCATCAGGATCTTCCATACCAACGGAGAATCTGATGAGGTCGCCGGGGATTCCTGCTTCAGCAAGCTGCTCGTCTGTGAGCTGTCTGTGTGTATGTGATGCAGGATGTAAGAGAAGTGTCTTGCAGTCAGCAACGTGTGTAGCGATGGTAGCGAATTCAAGTGAATCCATAAACTTAATGGAAGCCTCACGTCCGCCCTTTACGCCGAAGCACATAACGCCGCATGTTCCCTTAGGGCAATACTTCTTAGCAAGCTCGTGCTGTGAATCGCTCTCAAGACCTGGATACTTAACCCATGCAATCCTGTCATCAGATGCAAGGAACTCAGCAACCTTCTGGGCATTAGCGCAGTGACGTGCCATACGGACAGGAAGTGACTCAAGACCGAGCTGAATATAATAAGCATTCTGAGGTGACTGGATCGAACCGAAGTCTCTCATGAGCTGAGCTGTAGCCTTTGTGATGTAAGCTGCCTTGCCAAACTTTGTAGCATATGTAAGTCCGTGATACGACTCGTCAGGTGTGCAGAGTCCGGGGAACTTATCAGCGTGAGCCATCCAGTCGAAGTTACCAGAATCGATGATGGCGCCGCCGACAGATGAACCGTGACCGTCGATGTACTTTGTTGTCGAGTGTGTAACGATGTCGCATCCGAATTCGATAGGACGGCAGTTAACAGGTGTTGCAAATGTGTTGTCCATGATGAGCGGGATGCCGTTATTATGAGCAAGAGCAGCGAACTTCTCGATATCAAGGATATCAACTGTAGGATTTGTAATCGTCTCACCGAAGATGCACTTAGTGTTAGGTCTGACGTACTTCTGGAGTTCCTCAAGAGGAAGTGTCTGGTCAACGAATGTGCACTCGATGCCCATCTTCTTGAATGTAACGCCGAAAAGATTATATGTACCGCCGTAGATATTGGCTGATGCGATGAAGTGATCGCCTGCCTCGCAGATATTGAATACTGCAAAGAAATTAGCAGCCTGGCCGGAGCATGTGAGCATTCCTGCAAAACCACCTTCCATAGCGCAAAGCTTTGAAGCTACGTAATCGTTTGTAGGATTCTGAAGTCTGGTATAGAAATATCCTGATGCTTCAAGATCGAAAAGCTTACCCATGTCTTCAGAAGTAGAATACTTCCAGGTTGTGCTCTGGTAGATAGGTACCTGTCTCGGTTCACCATTACCGGGATTGTAGCCGCCATGAAGTGCGATTGTGTCAACTGTGCTCATTTGTGTATTCCTTCTTTCCTATTATTCTTCATCGCCTGAAATAGCGAGAGATTCAATGTAGACCGACGGTGTAAAGAACTCTCCTTCACCGGACGGCAGGTTAATTATATCATTTCCGACGGATTTGATTGATTTAATTACTTCATAGAAGTTACCTGCGACTGTGATCTGCTCGACAGGTCTTCCCTTCTTGCCGTTCTCGATGAGATAACCTTCGCAAAGCAACGAGAAATCGCCGCTTATGGGGTTAACTCCGGCATGAAGTCCGGAAAGATCTGTAAGGATAATGCCTTCTCCTACTTCTTCAAGCAATTCTTCGAAAGACTTCTCTCCGGGTTCGACTATTAAGTTCGTAGGCATCTCGGATACGGCGCTTCCGGATCTGAAGCCGTTACCTGTAGAGGTCTTCCCTGCTTTGTTAGCGGACTTAAGGTCGTATAACGCAGTCGCGAAAACGCCTTTGTCGATAATGGACTTAGCTGTAGTAAGAACTCCTTCGTCATCGAAAGGTATCTTGGTAAGCGCTTTATCGTACATAGGCTCTTCCTTTACCGTGAATACAGAAGATGCGATGGTCTCCCCTTCTTTATCAGCAAGAAGAGAAAGGCCTCTCTGCATTGTGGTTGCAAGGAAGTTACCGAAGAATACCATAAAGAACTGCTGGAAAGCTTCGCTCTTGAGAACGGCCTTGTAATTGCCGGGTTTGCAGGACTTGGCGCCCATCTTGCCTATGAGGTTTTCCTTGAATTTCGCAAGGAACTTATCGAGATCGAAGTCATCGATATCCTTGCCGATCCAGTAATGACCGCCGCTCTTAACACTTCCGTCACTGTCTGTAGCGCGTGCTGAAGCCATAAGTGAGATACCGTCAGTATCTCTGTAAGAATGGAGTCCCTTTGAATTGATAATGAGATAAGGTCCGGTGCTGCAAGAGATCGTAAGATAGTCTACTGCATCTATACGGGAATCAAGAGCAAGGATTGCCTTCTCGATCTTAAGGCCGAGCTCTGAGAAACTCTTGTATGTATTTTTCGAATAAGCGTCAGTGACCTGTGAGAAATAAAGATCCTTATTGTTCTCGTCGCAATAGATAAACTGGGGATCCTCATCGTTAAGGACTTCGCAGTTTTCCATGGCAGATTTAAGGAGAAAATCTATTGAAGAATCTTCTAAGATATTCGTAGAGCAGTATCCCATCTGGCCGTTCTTAAGGCCTCTGAATGAAAGAGAACTTGTAGCGCTGTTCTCGTAGCTTGATACTTCTCCGTTTAAGATGTCGATGCTCATTGAGCTTTCAGTAGCATAAGATGCTTCGCACTCTTCAAAGCCGTAGTCCATGCCGGCCTTAACGAGTTTTTCCATGAATTTTTCAGCTGATTTAATATCCATTTAAATCACCCCTCTCTTCCGCCGACAAGTATCGAAGATACTCTGATGGTAGGCTGACCGACTGTAACCGGAACGTTGCCTGACATTGAACCGCACATACCGGCTGAAAGCTTTAAGTCATTACCGACCATGTCGATATTCTTAAGGATCTCCTGACCTTTACCGATGAGCGTAGCGCCTCTTACCGGCTCTGCGATCTTACCATCTCTTACCATGAACGCTTCGTTAACCGCAAAGTTGAAATCACCTGTAGAAGTATCAACGGAACCGCCGCCCATCTGTGTGCAGTAGAGTCCGTATTCTGTATTGGCGATGATGTCTTTTACTTCAGATTCGCCGTTGCAGATATAGGTATTACTCATACGTGATGTAGGAGCATATGAATAGTTCTGTCTTCTGGAGCAGCCTGTGGGCTTTGAATTCATTCGTCTTGCACCGAGCTCGTCTACAAGATAGTTCTTGAGGATACCATTCTCGATAAGTAACAAGTCAGACGAAGTATTACCTTCATCATCTGTAGCATATGAACCCCATTCGCCGTCGATAATAGCGTTATCTCTTGCACTTACGATAGAAGATGCAATCTGCTGACCGAGCATGTCGGTAAAGTAAGAATTCTTGATTCCAACAGATGTAGCTTCAAGAGCATGACCGCATGCTTCGTGGAAGATAACGCCGCCAAAGCCGTTGCCCAGAATAACGGGCATCTTTGCTGAAGGAGCATATCCTGCATTAACCATGCGGATAGCAGTATCACAACATTCCTGAGTCTTCTCGATCAAAGGATATTCATTGATGAACTCATATCCTCTCATGGTACCTGGAGCAACTCTGCCGCTCTGCTTCTCATTATCTTTAGTAGCAATAGCCTCAACAGAGAGTCTGATGCGTCTTGTAGTATCTTCGACGTTTACGCCTCTTGTGTTGATGACTTTGGCGGTTCTAACAGATGTGGCAATACCGCCTGCAACCTGAGTGATAAGCGGATCGTAACTGAGGGCGAAGTCTGATGACTTTCTAAGGAAATCAACCATGTCCTTTTTCGGAACGGACATAGGATCGATCTCGATCGTTGCTTTTGATGTGGAGCAGAGTTCTTTTAAAGCCTCGATCCTGCCCTTATCCTGGCCCTTAATGGCTGCAGCAGCCTCTTTGGCAAGTTTCAAAAGAACTTCAATGTCGTTATCACTCGAATAGACATAAACTGAATTAGTGCCTGCAAGAAGCCTTATTCCCGTACCGGAATCAAAACCGGTCGCAGCACGGATAACCTGGCCATTCAAAAGGTTTACGGATTTGGACTCGGTTACTTCCTGAAATACTTCGGCAAAATCAGCTGTAGTCGACATTGCCTGTTCCAAAATACGTTGGCAATCACTGTCGTTAAACATATAAATAACCCCTTATTTTTTAATCACAAGTATTATACCTTATTGTACTTTGGCTGCAATTTATTTAGCATATAAACCATATGCAATTAGATTGCTGTTAGCTATCTATTGTGCAATAATTGTCTTAACTAAAATAATTGAGGTGATTATTATGCCTAGAGAAGCAACAAGAACGGCAACCATATATACACGAGTAGATCCTGAGACCAAAAGACAGGCTGAACTGATTCTTGAACAACTGGGAATTCCCATGTCAAATGCTGTCGGAATGTTTTTGAAGCAGATTGTTATTCAGCGTGGAATTCCTTTTGAAATGAAACTTTCTTCTGCAAAACCCGTTGAAATTGGCACCATGACAAAAGAGCAGTTTGATGTTGAGATGCAATTTGGTTTAGATGATGTTCAGGCAGGACGTGTATTATCAGCTGAAGAAGTCGAATCCGAAATGAATAATGACAACTGTTCGCTCCCTGGAATCAATGCCCGAAAGAAATCCTTTGTATAAAAACGAACCCTGGCACAGCCAGGGCGTTCATTTTGTTCCAGTCCGAAACTATCTGGTTTTTTACACAATCAACTCAAACACAGAAACCGTTTCTATCCTTAGGATTATGTTTGGTGGTCAGGACATCTCACATCAATTGGATGAAACGGTAAATATCAGTAACGCTTGATCTTCTTTGAAGTATTCTTCTCAAACTCAGTCATTCTGAGTACAGTCTTCTTGATCTTCTTGTAGCTTTCGAGCTTCTCGTTGGTATCTGAGACAACAGTCTTTAGAATATCCATGATCTGATCTTCAGTAGGATCAGTCTCAATGCCGAGCTTGCCCTTGATCTCTTCAAGATCCGGGAAGATCGTAGCCGTGATGACGATATCATCCTTAACTTCATCTTCCACGCCGGATACAACGGATTCAGCTACATAGGGGCTGAGTGACAAGAGATACTCGATCTCCTCAGGGAAAACATTCTTACCGTTCTTTGCGATAATAACGTTCTTCTTACGGCCTGTGATGATGCAGAAACCGTCTTCATCAATATAACCTAAGTCACCTGTGTGATAGTAACCGTCTTTATCAAGAGCGATTGCAGTATTCTCGGGATCGTTGTAATAACCGAGGAAGTTGTTGTCACCTTTAGAAATAAACTCACCGATGCCGTCTGAATCAGGATCAAGGATCTTAACGTCACAGCCGGGCAAAGGAAGTCCAGCCGCATGATTCTTGAATGCAACGTCACGATTGAGAGCAAGGATAGGAGCGCACTCTGTAAGACCATATCCTTGAACGCAGAGGAATCCCATATCCTGGAAGAACTTTAAGATCTCAGGATTTACAGGAGCACCGCCTAAGATGATGAGTCTCATTCTTCCGCCAAAAATATCGTGGATCGGTTTGAAGAGCTTCTTTCTCATCTTGGGAGAAAAATGCAGAGCATTGGCAAGCTTGATACCAGACTGAAGTTTCTTTGCCTTCTTGGGATCAGCTTTAAGGCCTTTCATGATCTTCTTATAGAAGAGTTCGAGCATTACAGGAACCATCAGGATGGCTGTAGGTCTTACTTCCTGAATATTCTGTGCGATGTACTTGAGACCTTCGCAGATGGCAACTGTAGTACCTCTGTAAACCTGGCCTAAGAATCCGCAAGTACATTCATATGTGTGATGCAAAGGCAGAACTGAAAGCCATACATCGCTTCTGTCGATATAGAGCATCGAGAACATGGACATGAGGTTCTTGCAGATATTCTTCTGGCAGAGCATAACTGCCTTGGACTTGGCAGTAGTGCCTGATGTGAACAAAAGAATCGTCATCTCTTCAGGGTCGATGGTAGCTTCAGTAAAGATCTTGTCGCCTTCAGCAAGCTTCTTCTCACCGATCTTAAGACAGTCCTGATAGTAAAGGAATCTGTCATCGTCGATCTCGTCCATACAGATCCAGTGCTTGCAGGTATCAACCTTGCCGTAAACCTGGTTAACGATGGAAAGCTTTGACTTGGAGAACAAAAGGATATCAACTTCTGCTCTTGTAAGCATGTTAAGTACATCGTCAACGGGAAGTTCTTTATCAAGCGGAACTACACAACCTGTTCCGTTTGTTGTTGCAAGATAAGATGTGTACCACTCATATCTTGTCTCGGAAAAAATAGCGATCCTGGCGCCCTTCTTAACAGTATTCATGAAATACGTTCCGAGTGAATCGATATCGTGATCGTATTTCTCTGTTGATATAGGAACATATTCCCCACCCTTCTTTTCCTTTACGAGGAATACGGGGTTTTCAGGAAACTCATTGACTCTCTTCTTAATGACGTCTCTGAGGTCATGGATCTCGGTTACTTCGTACAGGTTTGCATAGGGATCTTTCATACGTTTGTAAATCCTTTCTCAATAGCAAGTTCGGCACGCTCTTTGTTCTTGCCGCCCTTGGCGATCTCAGCGTCGATAAATCCGGGGTTAGCCTTGAGGAATGCTGTCATGTAGTCAGCGGGATTTTCGAGGAAGTGCATGATCATGTCCTTCTGGGTATCGTTGATGACACCGTTTGCCTTGGCCTCATCGAAAAGTCCCTCGTTGATGCCTGTAAGAGCATGAAGCTCAACACCAAGGCCTTTGAGGACTTCCCTGCCGTTCTGATGTCTGTCTACTACAGCAACGGTGTCTGTAATATCAGAACCGAGGCCTCTGATAACGGGAATCCATGCTCTCTCGTAAGAAGATGCCTCAGTGATGAGGTCAGCAATATGGAGAGCTTTCTTGCCCTTAAGGTCGATGTCCTTAACATCAACTGCAGGACCGTCAATGCTCTCGGAATAAACGGATGTCATATCCTTATAGATAGTAAGATGAGGCTTTTTCAAAAGATATGCAGGCATCATGGAGAAGAAATAATCTCTTCTCTCACCGCCGGAGATGTAATCAAAATCGAGCTTTGATGCTTCTTCAGCGAGCTTGTCAGATACCATCTTGAACGTGCCACCCTTGTTGTAGTAAGCGAGCATCATGTCGAAGATCTCTTCGGGAGCAGTGAGCTTGTTGTCAGCGATCGCCTTCTCGATCCTCTTAAGGACTTCACCTGCTGCAGCTTCGTTTTCAAGCAGGAAATGAGTATTGATGAAGAAAGGGCCGAGTCTTCCTGATGTATACCAGAAAGGCTGGTTTTCAAGGGCTACCCTTACTGCTTTCGTTTCAAACAAAGCTTCGATTATCTTGTCTGCCATGATCTATCTCCTTTTCTTTTACCAGCGCTGTAATGTGCCGGTAAGTTCTTTTAAGGTAAGTTCGTTGTCTTCGCAATACTTCTTAAGATCGTCAGTGATCTTGACAGGAAGCGCCGGATGAATGAGGCATGCAGTTCCGACTTCAACAGCTGAAGCGCCTGCAATCATGAACTCTACGACATCCTGATAGTCAGAGATGCCGCCGCAACCGATTATCGGAATATCAAGGACCTGGCTGCATTCTGCAACCATTCTGATTGCAACCGGCTTAACAGCAGGACCTGAATATCCGCCTGTATTGTTTGTAAGTACAGGCCTTCTGGTCTTGATGTTGATCCTCATGCCCATGAGAGTATTGATGAGTACAACTGCATCAGCTCCGCCCTCCTGTGCAGCAAGTGCGGTAGCCTTAATATCTGTGACATTTGGAGTGAGCTTGATCCACAAAGGAAGATCCGTAAGAGCTCTCATCTTTGATGTGATGAGTTTTATCGCAGCAGGATCACTGCCGATCGTCATGCATCCTTCTTTAACGTTAGGACACGAAAGGTTGATCTCAAGAGCATCGATCTTATCCTTATGCTCATTAAGCTTGGTTACCATATCTATGTAATCTTCATAGCTGTGACCTGCTACATTAACGATAACGGCTGCACCTGAATCCTTCATGAAATCCAGGTCATTCTCAATGAAGTAATCGACGCCGGGGTTTTGAAGTCCGACGGAATTAAGCATGCCTGAATCGCACTCAGCAACTCTAACGCCCGGATTGCCTGCTCTGGGCTTAATGGTAAGACCCTTGGATGAGATTCCGCCAAGGATCGAGAGGTCATAATATTCTGCAAGCTCTCTTCCGAAATTGCATGTACCTGATGCAAGGATAATGGGGCTCTTGAGGCTTACATTACCGACATTTACTGATAATGGATTGCTCACCATACCACCTCCCTGCTGTCGAAAACAGGACCGTCCTTGCAGCATCTGACGTTCTTAAATCCGTCAGGTCCTTCATCTTTTACCTTTACCGTACAGCAAAGGCAGATTCCGGCACCGCAGGCCATTCTCTGTTCCATCGAGACAAGGCACTTCATGCCCTTCTCATCTGCCCAGGCACTTACTGCCTTCATCATCGGGATAGGACCGACACAGCAGATAAGTGTTTTCGAAGTGTCAGAAATATCAATGGTATCAAGGCCTGCAATAACAGTACCCTTGATACCACAATCACCGCAATCAGTCGTTAGAATGTAAGAAGGCTTATTGAGGATCACCTGGGAAGCATTTCTGAATCCTTCGCACACGATGACATTCTTACCTAAAGAAGTAAGCGTCTCGTAAGCAAAATTGATAGGGAAAACTCCCGTTCCGCCGCCTGTAAGGATAACGGTATCAAAACCGTCAAAGTCAAATCCTTTGCCCAAAGGGCCGAGACAGTCGACCATAAGTCCGGGTTCGAACTGGGATATCTCGGATGTGCCTTTGCCAACGACTTTGACACCGATGTAAAAGATTCCTTTTTCTTTGTCTGTGCTTGCTATTCCAAAAGGTCTCTTAAGAAATACAGTTCCTGCCGAAATGTTGACGAACTGTCCGGGAACAGCGGTGTTTGCAATATCAGGACACTCAAATCCGAGATAGCATGTGTCGCTGTTGAGAAATTCTTTTGAGACGAGTTTGATTCTATATTCTTTCTTAAAGTCCATTAGTTATACGTACTTACGATTATGTAATGCTGCGTTGAGTTTTTCCTTCATGTCTTCTGCTTCGAATCTAGCTGCCTTGCCGAAGTCTTCAGGTCCGAAGTAATCGCTTTTTGCCTTCCATGCTGTCATGATGCTTCTGGAAGCGTTAACGATACCGCCCTTGCCGTATGCAGTAAAGCTTGCGACTGCCTCGTCAGCGCCTGCACCCTGAGCTCCGTAGCCCGGGATGAGCATGAATGCGTTAGGCATGATCTTTCTAAGTCCGACAGCCTGCTCGGGATATGTAGCACCGATAACGGCGCCTACAGAGGAGAAACCTTCCTCACCGATGAGATCTTCGCCCCATTCTGCAACCTTAGCAGCTACAGATTCATAGAGCTTGCCGCCAGTACTGAGCTCAAGATCCTGGAAGTCACCGGATGAAGGATTGGATGTCTTAACAAGACAGAAAATTCCCTTGCCGTCGCGCTTGCATACGTCGATGAAAGGCTTAACGCCGTCGATACCGAGATAGCAGTTGACCGTGCATGCATCAAGTCCGCTCATCTCCATGGTGTCGTTTAAGAGAATGTCTGTCTTACCAATGATCGCTTCAGCATAAGCAGTAGCTGTAGATCCGATGTCATTTCTCTTGCAGTCGCCGATTACAAGCATGCCTTTCTTCTGGGCATATCTTGCTGTAAGGAGCATTGTCTTGATCGCATCGTAGCCGTACATCTCATAATAAGCGTACTGAAGCTTTACTGCAGGAACGATGTCACATGTCTGGTCGATGATCTCTTTGTTGAAGAGCCAGATAGCTTTAGCCGTAGCTTTTGTGGGTTCTTCCGGGAAAAGTGTCTCTGCATAATCCTTGATATGCTGGGGAATATAGTCGAGCTTTGTGTCGAGGCCTACAACCGTTGGGTTCTCGAGCTCGTCAATTCTTTTAACCAGGCTGTCAGCAAAGTTTCTCATAAGTGATCTTTCCTCCCATTACAGTAAGTATTGTTTCACCGTAGAGTTTGTAACCGTCGTACGGTGTGTTTCTTGATTTTGAAAGCATCTTATCCTTCTCGAAAACAAACTCGTTATCGAGGTCAAAGACCGCGAGATCCGCATCATCGCCCACGTTCATGCCGCCTCTTCCGAGCTTTAAGATGTTGGAAGGAGCGAAGCACATCAGGTCGATGAGCTTTGCGAGCGTAATCTCACCTGTTTTTACAAGATAAGTGTACCCCAAAGCGAAGGCAGTCTCAAACCCTAATATACCATTCAAAGCGACAGAAAATTCACAAACTTTCTCGTCAGCATGATGAGGAGCATTATCTGTAGCGATAGCATCTATTGTTCCGTCTTTGATTCCTTCAATGATTGCCTCAAGGTGATCTCTGGTCCTGAGCGGCGGATGCATCTTGAAGTTCGTGTCATATGTGGCACACATATCATCAGTCAGAGTGAAATAATGAGGGCATGTCTCGCATGTAACCTTTACACCCCTTGCCTTAGCATCCCTGATCATGCGGACACCGCCCTTTGTGCTGACGTGGCAGATATGGACCGGAATATTAAGATATTCGGAGAGGATTATGTCTCTTGCGATCATTATGTCCTCAGCTGCCGTAGGGATACCCCTGATACCGATGGAAGTAGATACTGTTCCCTCGTTCATCGCACCTTCAGAAAGGCTCTTGTCTTCACAGTGGTTAAGTACAGGAAGGTCGAAGTCAGAAGCATACTCAAGTACTTTTCTCATGATTCCGGCATTCTTGATCGGGTGTCCGTCATCAGATACAGCAACGATTCCGGCTTCCTTCATAAGTCCCATCTCTGAGATTAGATCACCATCGATTCCCTTGGTAGCTGCACCGATGGGATATACCCGGCATTTGTCGGCTTCTTTTGCCTTCTTAAGGATTCCGCTGATAACAGCAGCATTGTCAGCTACGGGATTTGTATTAGGCATCGGGCAGATTGATGTATAGCCGCCCTTTGCAGCAGAAGCAGTACCTGTTGCGATGGTTTCTTTATACTCACCGCCCGGTTCTCTTAAATGGCAGTGCATGTCAACAAGACCGGGTGTTACTGTTGCACCCTTAAGGTCGATCACTCTGTCAGCCTTATCTTCGGCAAATTCATTGGCAAACTTGCCGTCTTCAATGAAGATCTTGTTGATCTTCTCATCGTTATATACTTTGCAGTTGATTAATATGATTCTCACAGTTGGTTCCTCCTTGCCATGAGCAGGTAAAGAACAGCCATTCTGACTGCTACACCGTTTGTAACCTGTTCATTAATAACCGACTGGTCGCAGTCGTAAACTGCCGTCGGAAGCTCTACTCCGTGGTTGCACGGACCCGGGTGCATCAGGAATGCATCGGGCTTAGCAAGAGCTAACATCTCAGGTGTGATCGCGTAGAACCTTGCATATTCTGCGATCGACGGGAAAAGTGATTTCTGCTGGCGCTCAAGCTGGACTCTTAATCCCATGACAGCATCTGCGTCCTTTACGCAGTCTGCAACGCTGTCGGCGATCCTGACTCCCATGTCTTCGATTCCAATGGGCATCATGGTCTTCGGACCGTATACACTGACCTGCGCACCGAGCTTGGAAAGTCCGATTGCATTGGATCTGACGACTCTTGAGTGATAGATATCACCGCAGATTGCGATCTTCTTGCCTTCGAAAGTATCGAACCTCTCATACATCGTGAGCATGTCGAGCAAAGCCTGTGTAGGATGCTCGTTCATTCCGTCACCTGCATTTACGACGGATGCCTTGAGGTAAGGAGCAATAAAATGAGGCGCACCGGACTGGTTGTGCCTCATGATTATGATGTCGGTACCCATCATGTCGATCGTTCTTGCAGTATCAAGGAGTGATTCACCCTTATTTACCGAACTTCCCGAAGTTGAGATATTTGCTGAAGCAGATCCCATGTACTTCGAAGCAAGCTCGAATGAAAGTCTTGTTCTTGTCGAATTCTCATAGAAGAGCGTTACAACCGACTTGCCCTGAAGATGTGATGTCTTCTTATTTGCAGACGATATAACGAGCTTCATTGTCTTAGCTGTGTCTAAGATCTCCATGATCTCATCAGCGGTAAGTTGCTTAATACCGAGGAGATCTTTGCTCTTAAGTCCCATTATCCTTCTTCCTCCTTAAGCAGTATTACGCGGTCCTGGCCATCAACTTCCTTGACTTCAACGTCAATGTGCTCGGTAATTGCGGTAGGCACGTTCTTTCCTACATAATCAGCTCTGAACGGCAGCTGTCTGTGTCCTCTGTCGATCAGGATCGCAAGCTGGATGTTTGCAGGTCTTCCCATATCGAAAATATTCTCTATGGCAGCTCTTGTCGTTCTGCCGGTAAAGAGAACATCGTCTACTAAAATAATTTTCTTATCGTTTACATCAAAGGGAATGTCCGTGCCGTTTACGACAGGGTGAGCAGAGAGCATAGAGAGGTCGTCTCTGTAGAAAGTGATGTCGAGGATACCCATCGGTACCTTCACGCCTTCTATCTCCTCAAGGAGAGCTCGAAGTCTCATTGCAAGAGGCACGCCTCTTTTCTGGATTCCGATGATAGCTACGTTCTCAAGACCGTCGTTATGCTCAACTATCTCATGGGAGATCCTGATAAGCGCACGGGAGATCGCTGCTTCATCCATCAGTTCATGACCGGGAATTAAAACCATAAAAAAACTCCTTCCGCTAAGAATATGGCTATGTAAAGCCCGTCCGGCAGAAAGGAATCCGTAAATACAAGTATATTAACAGCCACTTACGGCCTCGCCGGACCGTTTAAAGTTTTGCTGTAATGAATTTTATATTTTATGGGGTGTAAAAGCAATATCGTTTTGCTCCATTATTCAGAAAAAGAAACTATAATCCAATATGCTCAAGAAAGTGCTGAATATATGAGGTATATTGCTCGAACCCGGCTACTGCCCTGCTTCTGGCATGCCCTGCGCCCTCAACGAAAATCAGCTCGCAATAAGCACCGTTCTTTCTTGCGACATCATAAAGCTTCTGGCTGTGATACGGCTTAACAAGCTTGTCAGCTGCGCCGTGAATGAAAAGGATCGGATATTTATTGTTTTCGAGATGCTTGATGGCACAGGTCTTTCTCATATCGACATGGTATAAGATAATGCCTGCAAGGTTTATCGGAGGCGCCACAAAAGCCATGTGAAGATTGCCGTAACCGTCTTTTACGACGTCATAACAACTGGTAAAACCACAGTCGGCAACGATGAAGTCGATCTCAGGATTGTATCTTGTTACGGACAATGAGGTAGAACTTCCCATTGATTCGCCGTTTAGTCCCAAAACCTTAATATCCGGATATCTGGCTCTAGTATCTTCAATTACGCACTTTAGATCGTCGGATTCGATATTGCCCATGGTACAGACATCAGGTGCGTTTTCGCCGTGATGTCTAGCATCATATATGATGCAGGAATATCCGAGTTTAATAAAGCAATGGAGATACTTAACTGAGCCGTAACGGTTATTGGTATGACCGTGGCACAATATCACATATTTGCCTGTTCCACGGACCTCATCATTATCAACGAACATTGCGTGAAGAATATAATCGTTCTTCCCTTTTATCACATACTCAACCTTGTTGTATGAATCAAAATCCATCCAGAAGCCGCGATTCTTGTTTGACTCGATCTCACGTTCAAGAGTGACTGTGTTCGGCTTCAAAGAACGTTTGACATTGCGCCATGAAAAGATCGCGAGACTCACGAACATAAAGGTAAAGAATATTGAAAGACCAACGATTAACCAGAACAAACTAAAAACCTCATTTATTACTTGTTTCTTTTCCTGCAGTGATATACCTGCATTTCTGCCACTTCCCGGAAATGGCTTTAAACAAAGGCTTTGTAAGCAATTCGTATGCTTTGTATATAACAAAACTGATCAGGAATAACAGAACCATACTGCAAAGCATATGAACAGTCATAACAAGCGGATTTGACTTAACGAACCTTTCGATCTGCAGATATTGCAGAAGGTTTATGTGTATCAGATATGTCGGGAAAGCAGCTGTTGCAAGTGTATTGATTATCTTGTTGTCCTTAATCTTCAGATTAATGAAGAACAGGAAGAACAATACGGCTTCAAGAATAATGAGTGGGTTATCATAGCTCCAGCAAATCGTACTCGGTAGCAGGTATCCCGTAATGAAATAATCTGCATATGTCCATGCAACGATCAATTCCGTATTGATTATCAGAAGGATCAACAAAGTAATGGTATTAGCCTTCTTCCCTTCTTCAACCTTGTCCCTGATATATAAACCGATAACGAACATCAAGATAAAATTAACCAGAGTATATCCGCGGTCGGCTCCAAAGAGGCTTATCGTGCTTATTCCCTGCATCAGTCCGTTTACAGAAGGCGCATTCCATAATGTGTATTTTGTTACGTTGTTGATAACATCCCAGGCAAAAGGATATACGGAGAATAACACTATAAGGATTATCAGCAGTGCTTTTTTGCCGGTCTTGCCCATGTGATTCCACATAAGGCTTAAAAATGGAGATAACAGAAATAGTGCGATATATAAGAATAAGAACCAGTAGTTAGGCGTAAAATACCCGAGAAAAGTCTTAAATGAGAAAGGTGCTCCCTTAGGCAGTTCCTTTATAAGATAAGCCAGGAGTTCGAAAATAACATACATCGAAAATAACTTAACCGGCTTTAAAAGATCGATATTCGTGGAATTCTTAAGGAAATATCCTGAAATAAGCACATAGATATTTACCACACACATGAATAAAGATTCAAAGAAAACCATTATCAGCTCATTAATGCTTGAACTGTCAACAAAATTGAATCCGCCGCCAAGAGAAGTATTGTTATAGTGTAGGATGACAACTCCAAGCGCACAAAAGATACGCAATAACTCGATATTGGATTGTCTGGAAGTCCTCTCAGCCATGAAACACCTTATTCATACAACTTTGACCTGATTATACATCAAATATGTATGATATTTTGATTTGTTCATTTTTATAGAAATGATAGAATAAGCCGGTCAGGTATAATGTTACTGACTTTTAGGAGGAATTAGGAATATGCATAGATTTAAAAAGTTTACCGCTCTTATGATCTGCGGGGTTTTCTCATTGTCACTTATGTCGTGCACTACAAAACCCACGGATACGGAAGCTTCTGATATAACAAACGTTTTCGAAGCAACAACTACTGTTGAAACCAGCGAGTCAACAACTGTAGTTATTGAGACAGAAACTTCTGCAACTTCGGAATCCACAACAGAGACGTCTGAGACAACTACGGCTGCAACCACGGAAGCTACAACAAGCGCAAGCGAGACTTCAACCACAGAAACATCTGCTTCATCTTCTGCTTCAGAGACATCTGCAACCACTTCTTTTAGCGGCGAGATAACTGCTGTTTACACAAAGAATCCCCAGGAGAAAAAGAATTACATTCTTTATAACGAAGTTTTCGGAGGAACGCTCACTGCTAGCGCAATGAATAAAGGCTTTATCGGTATCACCATTCCTTCCGATGGTGAATACCTTTACGACCACATTCCTGATGACGCTTTGGAGTTCACACTCTTCTATGATGAGAGACAGAATCTTACTCTCCGTGACCTTCAGGGAAGATTCCTTGCCGCAACACCAACGGGTGATCTGATACTTACCGATAAGCCTGTTGAGGATAATTACCAGTTCTGGAGACTGATAGAGAATGAAAGCGGCTGGTACATCATTAATGAAGGCGCTGCAAACAATCAGACTCTCCAGTACAGTGACGGAACTTTCAGCATCAAGACTTGTACGAACACTAAAGAATTCGTATTTAATTTCTACGAAGTCGGATAAATGTCGGTCGCTGTCTTGGCCAAAAGAAAAATATGACAGACGCCTTATCAAAAACAAATGTTTTGTATAAAACTCCGATAAACACAAAAAGGGTACCTCTTCTCTAGAGATACCCTATATTTTTGCCATTACAGCGTCTTATTTCTTATAAGTCTTGCTATAAACAACCATCATTGCTGCAACGCAAACCAAAGCGAGAATACCAACATAAAGCACTGAATTCATTCCGCTGAAGCTGGTTCCGAATGCGTGCGCATTGAAGCTGAACGTATCTTTAACAGCCGTAATGAATGCTCCGTTATCGACTCCGCCGATCGAAGAATCAATGCTTTCTGTTATTCCGCTTAAAAGAATGTTCCTGATAAGTGAAGTAATGTGTGTTGCCGGGAACAGATTGCAGAAGCCCTGCACACCATCTGAGAACTGGGATAACGGAATATATGCACCGATTACAAATCCTGCAGCTGCTGAGAGAATGCCGAAGAATGCAGTGCTTGTTGAAGATGTCTTGAAGAACAGCATGATCAGCATAAACAAAGCCGTTGAGGAAACTGATCCCAGGAACATCATACCGTAAGCTGCAATATAAGAACCAATGCTTAAGTGCAGATCGCCCATTGAGCCGATAACGACAAGACCTACAGTCAGAATAAGCGATGTCATAATGAATGAGCATAATGTAGATGCCGTGAAGTATGAGAGAATTATCTTCCATCTTTTAAGCGGAGTTGCGCAGATATCACTGTCCACACCTGATTCCCTGTCTTTGACGATTGTCTGAAGACATGTGTAAGGCACCGTGATCATTGCCGTTCCGAGTATGCCTGTAAGAAGAATTCCGTTTGCGAGCATATCGATGTCACCACCGGATACGAAGTTCTCAAGCCCGTTCATCGTAGCTTCTAGAGCATCTACAAATGTACCCTTCAGGAACAAAAGATAAAGCACAAATACGATGATCGACGTCAAAAGCGAGAAAAATATCGCAAGTATATCCTTGAAATAGATAATGAGGTTTCTCCTCGTAAATCCCAAAAAGTCCTTCATGAAGCAAGCTCCTTTCCTGTCAGGTTAATGAATACGTCATCCATAGTTCCCTTAACATATTCGTAGTCTTTGATCTCATCCTTATGTTCGAAAATAAACTCCGTAAGATTACTGTCTGTTTCAATGTTGTAATGATCGGCATCGTAGACATATTTTGAGCTGATGTGCTGAATGAGATTTTCAGCATCCTCACCTTTTGGCGTATACCATACGAGTCTCGGATGGGCATATCTTGTCTTAAGTTCAGCCGGAGTCCCTGTAGTAATAATCTTACCTTTATCAAGGATTACAACATGGTCGGCATCTCTTGTCTCTTCCATATAGTGCGTTGTAAGGAATATCGTCATCTTATGCTCTTTGCGCAGATAGTTGATATAATCCCATACAAGCTTTCTGGACTTAGGATCAAGACCTGTAGTAGGTTCATCAAGGAATAATATCTTAGGGTTATTGATCAGGGCCCTCATTATGTCTACCCTTCTTCTCTGTCCGCCTGAGAGTTTCTCGTACTTTCTGTCCCAGATGTCTTTCATCTCGAATCTTTCAGAGAAGGGCTCAAGCCTTGCAAGAACCTGCTTTTTGCTGAGACCGTAGTAAGAACCTCTGGTAAGCAGGTTGTCTTTTACGCTGAGCTTCTTGTCGAGGACAGAGTTCTGAAATACGATCCCGTTTACCTTGCGGATCTCGTCGTCTTCTTTTCCGAGTTCATGTCCGCAGATAAAAGCTCGACCGTCTGTTTTCTTAAGGATTGTCGTCAGCATATTTATCGTTGTTGACTTGCCGGCTCCGTTTTCGCCCAGAAATGCGAACATCTCCCCTTCTTCCACATCAAATGAGATACCATCAACTGCGGTATGCTCCTTGTACACTTTTGTAAGGTTTTTAACTTCGATTATTTTCATGTTCATTCCTCCTTGCAAGGTCACAATACCCCAGAGGAATGCATGCGGAAATAGCAACTCAACCAAGTTGCGGAAAAGTATTACCAAGTTGCTGAAAAATGCATAATATGGCTACAAGAATGCAATAGCCGGTGTTTAGTTACTCTTCGTCCCTTATATCGTCCAAAGCCTTATTTATCTGGTTCTCGTCACGCTTATGGAACCACAAAGTCATGAGACATACGTAAATATAGACCATGAAATAGATGATGGTCATGAAGATAAAGCCTTCCATATGCTCGAACCACTTGAACACAAATCCGAACAATGTAACAACGGCATAAAGACAAATACAATGAAGGATTATCCTGACTATGAACTTATTCTTTGGCAGATCATCAGTAAGCCAGAAAAGTGTCGGCAAAGAACATACAGCGCCTGTGAGGATAACTGATACCAGCTGAAGCCATGTCAAGTTGAAATCAGCAAGATTATCACCCATAAAAGAATATACGAGACCTTCGATTATGATGCCCACAAAGATGGCAAAAGAGATCATCATAGTCTGTTCAAGCCATAACTTTAATTTGTTCATCCTATTCCGAGCCTCCTTTTGACGTCCTTTACGTAACCTCTGGAAATAACGACTATCTCATCGTTAAGCATTGTAGCATCTACCCTGCCGCTGATCTGTGACTTAACATTCTTTATCTTCTTGAGATTGATTATCATGGACTTTGAGCATCTCATGAAATAACCGCCGAGCATTACTTCCAGCTCATAAAGCCTGTATTTGCAGTCATAACAGCCCTGCTTGGTGTAAACGAAAGTCTTTTTGTCGACAGATTCAATGTAATAGACAGCAGAAGCCTTGATAATATAGACTTTGCCGTCTTTACTGACAGTAAAGCTCTTTGAGTCTCCCTCAAGAAGTTCAATGGCACCCGAGATCTCATCAGTAACCTCGACAGCCTTAATGACAGCCTGCTCTTCTTCCTTGGAATTGACCCTTTCGACAATGACCTGCAAATCTTACCTCTTAGTCCAAATGTCTAAAATTGAACTGCCAGTCTGATTTTAGACATTTCAACATAATGTTATACATTTGAATTTTAACAAAAATAAAACCCGTAAACATAATGTCTACGGGTTTTGGTGGGGCTGGTGGGACTTGAACCCACACGATTTATGGTCGGCAGATTTTGAGTCTGCTGCGTCTGCCATTCCGCCACAACCCCGTGCGCGTTGATAATTATATTAAAGCGCTATTTCTTTGTCAATTTAGATTATAGGCAAGCTTGCCATAATAGAAATTGACATATATTCCCGGAAAAGGCTGTTATGCTGCCTCTTCCTCTATGCCGGCTTCAGCCTCATATTCAGCCATGACGCCGGAATTTATAAGGAACGATTCTACATGTTCCTTATAAGCCTGCTCACCGGCGATCTCTCTGGAACGCGCATGGCCTGCACCTTCAACAAGCCAGATCTCGCTATATGCGTACTGACTTGCTACTGCATACATATCCTCGCTGTTCTCGACGTCGATCCAGTCGTCAGCAAGGCCATGTACGAAAAGAACAGGAACATTGCTGCCCTTAAGAGCATCGATTCCGCTGACCTCCTCATCATCAATGCCGTAAATGAGCTTGAATCCAATATCAGCACATGTTCCGAAAGGATATAGATACATATCGTTATACATATCGTGGACCATAAACTTAAGGCTCTCAAAACCGCAGTCAGCGACAGCAAAGTCGACTTTGTCTGTATATTTCAAAGCATTTAAAGTTGTTGAAGCACCCATCGATTCGCCGTGAAGGCCAAGGAGCTTAACGTCTCCGTATCTGGAATATGTATCTTCAATAATGTAATTAAGGTCCTGTCCTTCGTAGCCGCCCATAGAGCAGATAGCCTTCTCATTCTGAGGACCGTGACCTCTGAGGTCATAGATAATGCATGTAAATCCAAGCTCAATGAATGCATCGCAATACTTGGATCCGGCATACATGTTGGACTGATGTCCATGGGAATAGATCAGATATTTACCTGTCCCGACTGTCTCAGGCGTGGAGATTTTCGAGCAGTGGAGCTCATAGCCGTCCAGGCCTTTAACAATATAATCTTCCTTATCATAACTGCTGAAATTGCCCCAGACGCCGGCTTCCTGCATCTCGTTAATCACTTCATCATAAGAAGCGCGCTTGGGATGCGTGATAGAAGTTGATGTTCCTATAGCAGCGCCCAAGAGATTAAGCACGATAAACACAGCCAAAGAGATCAGAACGATCTTTAAAACTTTCTTTTTACTTACCTTTTTACCTGATTTTGACATACTGTCACCCCTCTTTTTTGTTCCCGGTCATTATATCAAATATGACGTAAGTTATAAGTGAAAATCATTCTGCCGATAACTCAATGATTTTTAATAATAAAAGCCATTTCTGTCCCAAATCTAATCGAAAATACCGAAAAAATACAAGTACAATCCTGAGAAAAAGTTTTATAATTATCCTGTTATATTTTAAGGAAAGAGGTTACCGATTATGGCAAACATTGATTTGACAAAGTACGGCATTACAGGCTCTACCGAGATCATCTACAATCCTTCTTATGAGAAGCTCTTTGAAGATGAAATGGATCCTTCCCTCGAGGGCTACGATAAGGGACAGCTCACAGAACTCGGTGCAGTTAACGTTATGACAGGTATCTATACCGGTCGTTCTCCTAAAGATAAGTTCATCGTTATGGACGACACATCTAAGGACACAGTTTGGTGGACAACAGATGAGTACAAGAACGACAACCACCCTGCTTCACAGGCTACATGGGAAGCATGCAAGAAGCTCGCTATCGATGAGCTCTCTAACAAGAAGCTTTACGTTGTTGACTGCTTCTGCGGCGCTAACAAGGACACACGTCTTGCAGTTAGATTTATCGTAGAGGTTGCTTGGCAGGCTCACTTCATCAAGAACATGTTCATCGTTCCTACAGCTGAGGAAGAGGCTAACTTCGAGCCTAACTTCGTTGTTTACAACGCTTCCAAGGCAAAGGTTGAGAACTATGCAGAGCTCGGCCTCAATTCTGAGACAGCAGTTCTCTTCAACGTTACTACTAAAGAGCAGGTTATCCTCAACACTTGGTACGGCCAACACTTGGTACGGCGGTGAGATGAAGAAGGGTCTGTTCTCAATGCAGAACTACTTCCTCCCTCTCCAGGGCATCGCTTCAATGCACTGCTCTGCTAATACAGACATGGAAGGTAAGCACACAGCAATCTTCTTCGGTCTCTCCGGAACAGGTAAGACAACACTTTCTACAGATCCTAAGAGACTCCTCATCGGTGATGACGAGCACGGTTGGGACGACGAAGGCGTATTCAACCTTGAGGGCGGCTGCTATGCAAAGGTTATCAACCTCTCTAAGGAGAATGAGCCTGACATCTATGGCGCTATCAAGAGAAACGCTCTCCTCGAGAACGTTACAGTTGACGCTAACGGCAAGATCGACTTCGCTGATAAGTCAGTTACAGAGAACACACGTGTTTCCTATCCTATCGACCACATCGAGAAGATCGCTAAGAACGTTAACGTTGTTTCCGCTGGTCCTGCTGCAGAGAACGTAATCTTCCTTTCTGCTGATGCTTTCGGCGTACTCCCTCCTGTTTCCATCCTCACACCTGAGCAGACAAAGTACTACTTCCTCTCA
>CADAIP010000001.1 GCA_902787975.1 Oscillospiraceae bacterium | reverse complement strand
AGGAAATTTTAAGTTAAAAAGGGAAGCGATGGAAACGATTGCAGCATTTGGAGATTCAGTCTTAAAAGGTGTCATTTACGAGAATGAACACTACAGGGTTTCTGACGCATCTTTTCAGAAAATCTGTGAAGAGTACTTCGGTATTACCATAGAAAATAAGGCGAAGTTCGGAAGCACTATTTCTAAAGGCGAGCAGGTTTTCGAGAGAAATCTTAATCTCATAAGGGATTTTGACGGCAAGTACGTGGTACTTGAATTCGGCGGTAATGACTGCGATTTCAATTGGAAAGAGATTGCGGCAGATCCCGAAAAAGTTCATCTGCCGATGAGCACGATAGCGAATTTTACTGCTACATACACGGACATTATCAGAGAGATCAAGAAGCAGGGCAAGATACCCGTGCTTCTTTCCCTGCCCCCAATCGATTCAAAAAGGTATTTTCAGCACATATCGAGAGGTCTGTCCGGAGAGAATATCATGAAATGGATGCGTAATGACGGGCAATACATAACTAACTGGCATGAGCGGTACAACATAGAGATATTCAAGCTTGCGATCGCCAATGAGATCCCGGTTATAGACATTACGTCAACATTCCTTGAAAGGAAGAACTATTCACAGTATCTATGCAATGACGGTATTCATCCTAATGAAGAAGGGCACAAACTTATAGCAGAAGCAATCAAACGTCATGTAGACGACAGGAATATTGAGTTTCAGTAGATTTTACTTTAACATGACTAACCCGCGATTCAGGAGATATATAACATGGATATGAAACAGGCAATGATAGAACGTCATATGGTTAGAAAATTCACGGATAAGCCGATACCGGAAAATATCGTTGCAAAATTGAATGATCGGGTAAAGGAAAACAACGAGCGATACAATCTGTCCATTAGACTTATGACCAATGACGGCAGTGCGATTCCTGGTGTAATCAAACTAATCCTTGCTAAGGGAGTCAATAATTTCTTTATAATGGCGGGACCAGATGGAGCGGATGAATTATGTGGCTACTGTGGCGCTGATTTGATGCTTTATGCGCAAACGCTGGGGCTGAACACATGGTGGGTTGGTGGCACTTATAATCGAAAAGGTGCGCAGGAAAAAACTGAAGGCGCAAAACCTGTGGGAATCATTGCAGTCGGTTATGGGCAGACACAAGGTGTCTCGCATAAAACAAAGACGGCGGAACAGGTCAGTTTATATGATGGAGAAACTCCTCAGTGGTTTAAGGATGGCATTGAAGCGGCGCTATTAGCACCTACCGCCCTAGCGAAGCAGGCATTTACTATCAGTGGAACAGAAAACAAAGTGTCTATCTCCTGCGATAATGGAATTTTTACTGGCGTGGATACCGGGCTTGTAAAGTATCATTTTGAACTTGGAGCTGGGAAAGAAAACTTTGAATGGGAATGAGTAGCTTGCAGGCATGATATAATACCTATGACAGAGGAAGATCCTCTGTCGATTATATCGCAATATACTTTACTAAGCTCCGGAGTAAAATCTGGAGTTTTTAATGCTCTGAAAAGCAAAGTTTACAGATATTTAAAGCGATACCGATTATCACCGCTAAGAACTGACTTATAATACTAGTAGAGGATGATTTTAGAAGGGAAGTCAGCGGCAATGGCTTTTTCAGACGGATTAAAGGATAAGGTGCTGAAACTTGGTTCTAAGCAAAAGCTCGGTGCAATTCTGAAGTATGTCGAAAACCCTAATGACGATGTGAGAATGGCTGCAGCCATGGCTCTGGGAATGATTCCTACTTATGATTCGGGCATGGCATTGATACCTTTGCTTCGCGACTCTTCACCTATGGTAAGAGCATCAGCTTGTGAATCTGCAGCAGCAATCAATGCCAAGCATTGCTTGGAATATGTTAAGAAACTAGCTTTTGCAGATAATGATCCTAATGTAAGACAGGTAGCAAAGAGAGCCTTTGATAAGCTTAAGGACAGCGTAATATAACAAAACTTGCCAAGAAAGATGCAAAACTTGCCAACTTCGTCTCCAGTGGAGTCGAAGTTACTGATTTCTCCAATTAACGTAGTTTTTCCTGATTCTTTCCAGATCTTCATCAGGTTGAGAAGTAAAGTATACATGAGAAGCGGCGAATGCCTTGCGGATTCTGCAAATGACATCGTTTTCCGGAAGCTTTTCTGGCAAACAAACGTATCTGATGTTGTTAATGTTGCTTATAAGCTCTTTAGCATATTTTTCTTTATTATTGTTGCAAACATCGATAATCAGACTAAGGCGTGGAATCCAAGCCGTTACAGGTATCCCTATTGGTCCCTCTGAATCAGGAATAACTTTTAGATTATTTTGCCCAGCGTAATAGATGACTGCCAGTTGAGGTAGGAGATATTCAAAGTCTTTGTGTATTTTCGATTCAGCCCGTCTCTTGTTTCGAAGTCTCTGAATTTCACTAACAATACAAAATGGGCAGATATACCCTTTGGCTTTAGTGTATACGACAGCCTGATATTCATTTCCACATCTGCTACAGTGCCACCAGACGTTAGTACGGTTCTTATATGTAATCGTTTCAGGAGAGATACCTTTATTCTTATCCGACCACTCAGAAACAAGATCTGGATGAGTTGTGGCAAGATCATTGAATCCTTTCCAAACTCGATGACCAGCGCAGTAAGGGCATCCATGACCTTCATTTCGATCAGCAACGCGAGCAGACCACTCATGCCCATTTTCGCAGATCCATAAGACTTCTGTGTTGGAGGAAGGGGAGACGTCAGATGGTTTCAAAGTGTTTTTGGGAGACCAGGTTCTAGCGACTTTGGGATTAACTGTTAGAAGATCGTTGTAGCCTTTTAAGACGGCTCTATGCTCACAATATGGGCATCCGCTGCCAATTAACGCTCTGTTCTTGACTGTAGCTTCCCATGTGTGACCTTTATCACAGATCCACCAGACCTTTTTATGAGATCCACAGGAGACGTTGTAAGGAGAGAGAGTATTAATTCGTGCCCACTGGGCCACCAATTCCGGTCTTTCTTCAGCTAGGGAACCGCGTTTCATAAAGGAAGATCATCAATGCAGAAGTAATAAGCTCCGAAGCGCTTTACCGTTTCGTTGTAGCTTTCTTCTATATGCTCAACTCTGAACAGGGATTTCCAAAATCTGTTCAGGAGAACAGCCAGGGAACCTAACCAGCTAATGACCATAGACTACCTCCACCATAAGGATAAACGGAAGCAGAAAACCGTACCATTGTGCGATTATTGAGGTGTAAACGGTATGTGGATTTGCTGTATCTCTACACGAAGTTATAAAGACTCTACGCGGAGTATAAAAAAAGTGCCTTGAGACGGAACTCAAGGCATACTTTTATAAAATCGCATGTATAAAATTGTGAGATTTTTCGGGACTTCGGGGCGTTTGGTGTGGTATTGGTGTGGTTTTGGTATGGTTTGCCATAAATCTGACCTTCCCAGAAACCCGCAAACGCAATAAATTAAGGCGTTTCAGAAAATCGAAGTCAGTCGAGTGGACGCATCGTCGGCGCATCGTCGGGAAGAGGAGCACGTCTCTTATGCTTGGGCTGTCAGTAAGGAGCATTACGAGACGGTCAATGCCATAGCCGATACCGCCCGTAGGGGGCATACCGAGCTCAAGGGCATTGAGGAAGTCCTCGTCGGTGTGATCTGCTTCATCGTTGCCTGCTTCAGCTGTAGCATCCTGTGCAGCGAATCTTTCGCGCTGATCGATAGGATCGTTGAGCTCTGAATAAGCGTTGCACATTTCCCATGTGTTGATGAAGAGCTCGAATCGCTCAACCTTTTCAGGCTCGCCCTTCTTTTTCTTTGTAAGAGGGGAGATGGCGATGGGGTGATCCATGATGAATGTAGGCTGGAGAAGGTTCTTCTCGCAGTATTCCTCGAAGAAGAGGTTAACAATGTCACCCTTGGTGTGCCATGTCTCATATTCGATGTGGTGCTCGTCAGCAAGCTTTTTTGCAGCATCGTCGCCGTCTACAGTATCGAAATCGATGCCTGCATACTTCTTGATAGCATCGTTCATAGTAAGTCTCTCGAAAGGCTTACCGAAGTCGATCTCGAGGTCGCCGTACTTGATGAGTGTTGTGCCGCATACCTTCTCAGCTACATAGCGGAACATGGACTCTGTGAGTTCCATCATGCCGTTGTAGTCTGTGTATGCCTGGTAGAGCTCCATGAGCGTGAACTCAGGGTTATGACGTGTATCCATACCTTCGTTACGGAAAACTCTGCCGATCTCGAATACTCTTTCGAAGCCGCCGACAAGAAGTCTCTTGAGGTAGAGCTCCAATGAGATACGGAGCTTCAAGTCGATATCAAGAGCGTTGAAGTGCGTTGTGAACGGTCTTGCAGCTGCACCGCCTGCGTTTGTAACGAGCAGGGGAGTCTCAACTTCCATGAAGTCTCTGTCTGCTAAGAAGTTACGGATCTCCTTGATGACCTTGGATCTCTTCTCGAATGTTTCCTTAACCTGAGGGTTAACGATGAGGTCGAGATATCTCTGACGGTAACGGATCTCGGTATCCTTCAATCCCTGATACTTGTTCGGAAGGGGATGGAGGCACTTTGCAAGGAGTTTATAGGACTTGGTGAGGATGGATACCTCGCCCTTTTCGGTCATGTAAACCTCACCCTCAACGCCTACAAGGTCGCCGATATCGAGGTTCTGCCATGCTTTGTACTCTTCCTCGGGGAGGTTGTCGATCTTTGTGAAGATCTGGATCTTGCCCCTTCTGTCGTAAAGGTCGCAGAAAGATACTTTACCCATGCCTCGCTTGGACATGAGACGTCCTGCAACTCTTACTGTCTTGCCGGCGAATGAATCGTAGTCGCCGGTGATCTCTGTTGAGTGGTTTGTGACGTCGTATGTAAGTTCTTCGTAAGGATCCTTGCCTTCTGCCTGGAGGGCCTTAAGCTTCTCCATACGGAATCTTGTCTGTTCCTGGATCTCTTCTGCGCTTAACGGTTCTGTCTGAGGTACAAATTTCTTTCCCATAGTTACTCTCTTGTTCTGTTAGTTTTCGAATTGTTTAGTATGTTTAGAATTACTTCTCGATCTTGATGATCTTGTACTTGATGATGCCGGAAGGTGTGGAAACGGAAACTGTCTTACCCTTCTTCTGGTTGGAGATTGCTCTGCCTACAGGTGAGTTCTCGGAAATTCTCTTCTTCTTGAAGTCGATCTCGGATTCACCAACGAGCTTATATGTGTACTCCTGCTTTGTAGCTGTATTCTGAAGCGTTACCTTTGAACCGAGAGAAACCTTATCTGTGGAAAGGTTGGAATCGTCAACAACTTCAACAGACTTGAGGATTGCTTCGAGCTCTTCGATACGTGTCTCGTTCTCTGCCTGTTCAGCTCTCGCTTCATCGTACTCGGAGTTCTCTGAAAGGTCGCCCTGAGCCTTAGCGTCTTCGATTCTCTTAGCAATCTCGCTTCTCTTGGATGTCTTACGCTCGGAAAGCTCGTTCTGTAATTCGTCATAACCTTCCTTGGTAATCTGCTTCTTGATGATTTCGTCAGCCATTTTTGTCTGTCTCCTCGTAATGTATAGATTTATATCGATATTTCAATTATCTAGCTGTTCTGTCGTTTTCCTTCTGGATAACGTCGTGAGCGCCGCCCTCGATGATGGAAGTAGAGGATACTACTACCAGGCGTGCCTTCTGCTGGAACTCTTCGATGGAAGAGGAACCGCAGGAACACATTGTTGCCTTAACCTTTGCAAGGGAAACATCAAGACCGTCCTTGAGGTTGCCTGCATAAGGAACGTAAGAGTCAACGCCTTCCTCGAAAGCCATCTTGCCGCCCTTGCCGCCGTCGTCGTAACGCTGCCAGTTGCGTGCACGGTTGGAACCTTCGCCCCAGTACTCCTTAACGTATGTACCGCCTACAAGGAGCTTTCTCGTAGGTGATTCGTCGAATCTTGCGAAGTAACGGCCGAGCATCATGAAATCAGCGCCCATAGCGAGAGCCAGTGCCATGTGGTAATCGTGTACGATACCGCCGTCAGAGCAGAGAGGAATGTACCAGCCTGTCTCCTTGAAGTATTCGTCACGGGCCTTAGCTACTGCGAGAACAGCTGAAGCCTGGCCGCAGCCGATACCCTTTTGCTCACGTGTGATGCAGATGGAACCGCCGCCGATACCGATCTTGATGAAGTCTGCGCCGCAGTCAGCGAGGAACTTGAAGCCTTCTGCGTCTACAACGTTGCCGGCACCGATGATGGCATCAGGATAGTTTTCCTTGCACCACTTGAGTGCTCTTTCCTGCCATACGGAGAAACCGTCGGATGAGTCAAGGCAGAGAACGTCAGCGCCTGCTTCGAGCAAAGCGGGGATTCTCTCCTGATAGTCTCTTGTATTGATTCCGGCACCTACGATGAGCTTCTTCTCGGAGTCGAGGAGTTCATGCGGGTTAGCCTTGTGGAATTCGTAGTCCTTACGGAAAACGAGACCAACTAATCTGCCTTCTGAATCTACGATAGGGAGCTGGTTGATCTTGTTGTCCCAGATGATGTCGTTTGCTTCCTTAAGGGATGTGCCCTCAGGTGCCGTAACGAGCTTTTCGATAGGAGTCATGAACTCTTTTACCTTGGTATCAGGGGAGAGTCTGCTTACACGGTAATCACGTGTTGTAACGAGACCTAAGAGTCTGCCTTCAGGTGAACCGTCTTCTGTAACGGCTGCCGTGCCGTGACCTGTCTGCTCGTGCAGTTCGATAACTCTCTCGAGTGTGTCCTCAGGTGAGAGGTTTGAATCAGACTCAACGATACCTGCCTTGTACTTCTTAACACGGCGGATCATCTCGCACTGTGACTCGATAGACTGTGACTGGAAGACGAATGAGAGACCGCCGCATCTTGCGAGCGCGATTGCCATGCCGTCGTCACTGACTGCTTGCATTACTGCAGATACCATAGGGATGTTGATCTTAAGGCGTGACTCTTCCTGTCCCTTTCTGTACTTTGCGATAGGTGCGGACAAGTCTACCTGATCAGGTGTGTTCTTCTCTGTTGTGAGATTGGGTACCAAAAGGTACTCCGAAAATGTTCTTGATTCCTCTTCGAAAATTTTTGCCATAACGCTCCTTTATTCCTCCTTACCCTCTTCAATTTCCTGTGCGTCGGATGCGTCGATTACTTCGTCAGCTGCAACTGTCTCTGCGGGAGCAGCTGCTGCTACGGGCTTAGTATCGTAGCGGGAGGGGGTTGCAGAAGCATTCGGGGGAGCTACAACGTCTGCAGGAACTGCGTCTGAGTCATCAAATCTGGCTCCGCACTTGAAGCAGAATGCGTTGGAAAGGTTGTTCTCCGTGCTGCAAACAGCACACTTCTTGAGTCCTCTCTCGCGGAGGATCTTAACATTTAAGTCTTCGATCTCGATGTAGAGGTTGGAGATAGATTCGCATCTTGCGTTGATGTCCTTGGTCATGTCTACATTGACGTCTTTGTACTGGCCATAGTAGAGATGTCCGATCTCATCGTAGTACTTGCGTATCGTATTCTTCTTCTCGTCGATCATCTTCTGGAAGTTAGAGATGTTCTTTCCCTTTGCATCCTGGAATATGGGCATATTAAGTTCCTCCTTAAAATGATTTAAAAGAAATTATACCTCAAATCGGTGAGAAAAACATTATTTATAATATTTTAGATTTTAATGTGCAGCGGGTCCCGGTTTGGGCAGTAAATCAGGTGCGCGAGAAAAAGACGCCCCACGTATGTGAGGCGCCATTGATTCGTGACTGATTTGCAGCTGATTTCCCGAAAATCAGATCTTCTGGGGCTTGATCTTCCAGATTTCGCTTGCGTATTCGCTGATGGTACGGTCGGAAGAGAACTTGCCGGAATTGCAGATGTTGACCCAGCACTTTCTTGCCCACTCGAGGTTGTCCTGGTAATCCTTGTAGAGCTGGTCTCTTGTCTTTCTGTAGTCGTCGAAATCGCCCAAAACATAGTAAGGATCGCCGGGCTGCCAGTTGGAGCCGTAGATGAGGCCATTGAAGAGGTCATTGAACATGCCTGTGCCTTCGTCATTGAAGGAACCGTCAACGAGTCTGTCGAGGCACTTCTTGAGGCCGGGAATGTTCTCGTACTGCCACTTCGGGTTGTAGTAAGCCTTTGTAGCAGCCATATCCTGTGAGCGGCAGCCGAAGATGTAGATGTTGTCGTCGCCTACACACTCTGCGATCTCAACGTTAGCGCCGTCCAAAGTACCGAGTGTAACGGCACCGTTCATCATGAACTTCATGTTACCTGTACCTGAAGCCTCAAGACCTGCTGTGGAGATCTGCTCGGAAACGTCTGCTGCAGGGAACATCTTCTCGCCGACTGAAACGTTGTAGTTCTCAACGAATACGACCTTGAGCTTGTTCTTCATTGCAGGATCGGAGTCGATGAGCTTGGCGATCTCGTTGATGAACTTGATGATGGCCTTAGCTCTGAAGTAACCCGGAGCAGCCTTTGCAGCGAAGAGGATCGTGACAGGGGGCATGTCGAGCTTCGGATTTTCCTTGAGTCTGTCGTAGAGATTCAATGCATAGAGGGCATTGAGGAGCTGTCTCTTGTATTCGTGGAGACGCTTGATCTGTACGTCAAAGCAGGAATTCGGGTTGAGCTTGATGCCCTTTGTCTTCTCGAGGTATTCGGAGAGCTGCTTCTTGTTAGCCTTCTTAATGGCAATGAACTTCTTCATTACCTTGTCGTCGTCCTTATACTTTTCGAGCTGCTTGAGCTGGTCGAGATCTGTAACCCACTTGTCGTTGCCCAAAAGGTCTGTGATGAGGGCAGCGAGGTCGGGATCGCAGGCGCGGAGCCATCTTCTCGGTGTAACGCCGTTTGTCTTGTTGGAGAACTTCTCAGGATAGATGTTGTACCAGTCCTTGAGTGTCTCGTTCTTGAGGATATCTGTGTGGAGTGCGGCAACGCCGTTTACGGAGTGTGAACCGTAGATAGCCATCCAAGCCATGTGGATCTTGCCGTCACCCAAAGGAGACATGCGGTCGATGAGCTCTGAATAGAGGCCTGCTTCGTACATCTGTGCACGGAACTGGTTGTTGATGCCCTCGATGATCTCGAAAATACGGGGGAAGAGGAAACGGAAGATGGAGATATCCCACTTCTCGAGTGCCTCTGCCATGATGGTGTGGTTGGTATAAGCGAATGTCTCCTTAACGATCTCCCATGCCTGTGTCCACTCGATGCCGTTCTCGTCAACGAGGAGTCTCATGAGCTCGGGGATAGCTACAACGGGGTGTGTATCGTTGAGCTGGATCGTGTTGTACTTTGCGAAATCGTGGAGATTGTTGCCGTGATACTTCTTATATCTGTAGATGATGTCCTGGAGTGAAGCAGAAACGAAGAAGTACTGCTGTCTTACGCGGAGGACCTTACCATCGTAGGATGTGTCGTTCGGATAGAGAACTCTCCAGATGTCCTGGACTCTGTTTCTCTCGATAACAGCGTCATCGAATCTCTGTGAGTTGAAGAGGTTGAAGTTGAACTCCTGTGCAGGCTCAGCCTTCCAAAGTCTCAAGAGGTTTACGTTCTTTGTGCCGTAACCTGTGATAGGGAGGTCGCAGGGGATAGCCCAGACGTCGATGTCTGAGTAGTGAACCTTGACCTTTCTGTCGTATCTGGGGAGGATGAACGGATAACCATGCTCCATCCATGAGTCAGGATATTCGTTCTGGAAACCGTTCTCGATAGCCTGTCTGAAGAGGCCGTAACGGTAAAGGATTCCGTAACCTGTAACGGGGAGATTGAGTGTTGCGCATGAATCAAGGAAGCATGCTGCAAGTCTTCCGAGACCGCCGTTGCCGAGTGCCGGGTCTGTCTCTTCCTCAAGGATATCGGTGATATTGAGTCCGAAAGAAGCGAGAGCGTCCTTAGCCTGATCGTAAATGCCCAGGTTTACGAGGTTGTTGAGCATTGAACGGCCTTCAAGGAACTCTGCCGAGAAGTAGTGAGCCTGACGGCCCTGGTTGTACTTGTGTCTTGTTGCCATCCAGTTCTCGGAGATGATCTCAACGATACTCTTCGAGAGTGCTGTCCAGTAATCGCGGGGTGTTGCCTGCTCGAGGCTCATGCCTGTCTCTGCTCTGACGTGAGACTGCATCATCTGTTCGAGGGCTTTTGCTGTGATTGTTGCCATTCTTCCAGTCTTCGGCGTATTTCCTTACCCTGAAATGACGCCTACTTCCTCCAAAATAATTACGATTGATTATATCGATATTGGGTTGTGTTCGCAATTTTTTGGAACAAGTTCGGATATTTAGCCAAAAAGTGTTTGAAAAGGTATATTTAGAGGTGTTTTTCTGACAACGGATTTCACGGAAAACTGACATAAATGTCTGAAATTTACTTAATCTTTACAGTTCTGTCATTTAGCCTGAATCGGAGATGAGTTTCAATCTGTGAAAACGCCTCCTTATACGGCGGAAATACGGCTGTAGCCTGTCAATGCTCTATATATTTGTATTTTTCCACGCGTTATATTAAACTTCTAACAGTTATGAATGATGTACTTTATTATGGCATTGCCATTGCGGCAGGAGTGCTCGCGGGCGCGCTTATTACATATCTGTTCGGTAAGTTTCCGGACAAATGGCTCCAGGATTACGGCGTAACGCCAGAAGACCCTGATTACAGGCCGTCCAAGAGAATGAGACCTTTTCCGGAAGGCCTTATTGCTTGTGTTTTCTGCGCAGGATGCTATTGCGTAACTGTCTATTTCTGCAAAATCCAGTACGTTTATATTTTCAGACCTATGCATCTTGCAGTTATCTTGCTTGCAGTTCCCGTGCTGATGCTGGTAATGATGGCAGATAAGCTCAACAGGATAATTCCTGACCAGTTCTCGATCTTTATCGCCGGCTGCGGTGTTCTTTCAGTACTTGCTGACATTTTCGAAGGTTCCGTATGGTTTTCTGCTGATGCAAAGTGGTGGGTTCCCGTGCTCAACAAGATCATTGCTTCCCTTGTCGGAGGCGGTGTCATCTGGCTCATCGGATTCCTTTCGATCACATTCCTCGGAAAAGAGGGAATGGGCATGGGCGACATGAGACTTCTTTTCGCAACGGGCCTTATTACAGGATGCTACGGACTTATCGTCCTTATCTACGTCTCAATCTTTACCGCGCTGATCTTTGCGGTTCCGCTCCTCATCAGAAAGATTAAGAGGATCTCCAAGGAGAAGAAGCGTATAGCCGAAGCCGAAGACCCACGGGCCGAGAAGTTGAAGCTGCAAAGGGAGAAAGCGGCCATACATTTCGCGGAAGACCCGGATTACATGGCTTTCGGACCTTTCCTCGCATTGGGCTGCGCCGTGTTCATGATCATGGAGCCGTTCTTCTTTGAGAAGATGTTCGAGACCATCGTCCTGTTCGGAGTGTACTTCTAATGGACGCGCTAAGGTCTTTCAGGGACCACATAGTAAAGGTTTTTAAGTTTCCGAATCCGTATAACTGGGGATACCCGATATTCTACGGAGCTTTGGGTTTCCTTGTGACCTATTTCCTTTTGAAATTGCTCTTTTCCGGCACTTTCCCGTTTTCATCAACATCGCTTATCGGATGCGCAGTTATCGTCATCTTTTTGGTGATGTTCTCTTTCGTTACGCCTTCGGTCATCATCGCCGAAAAGTGCGGACTCTACATCACGGGCAGATATACCGGCATTGGTGCGCTCATACTGTCATTCTTGTCAGGTGCGCCTTTGTATCTCATTAAGGCTTCGTTCCACAATCTTTCCCTGGCTTTGTGGCTCAGGAACGGCGGTTCGGTAATATTCCCGGCAATTTTCTACCATGTGGCAGAAGTGTCCGGACCTTTGCTCCTTTTGGAGGTCCTCGTTGATACCATTATTCCGGCGTTTGGTTATTCGCTGTTTTTTCTTGGCGTAATCTGGCAGGGCTTTCCTGAAAAGAACAAGCGTCTTGCATTCATCATTGTTCCGATACTGTTTGCTTTATTCTCATTTGATTTCATGAACATACCATCCATTCTTATTATTGGCTGGTGGCTCTGTGTCGTAAGAAATCATACCGAGAATATCTACGGTCCTATCCTTGCCCTTATCGGCTCACGCCTTACGGGCATCCTGGTAGGCAGCATCGTCAATGAATTGGACCTCACCACGATCAGAGTCTACAGTGACATTCCGACCACGATCTATTTCGCGTCTATTCCGGCACTCATCGTAGCCCTGATCCTTCTTGCATTCTTCAGAAAAACATTAGGAGAATTCCATTTTGCATACAGCGCCGACATTTATGGTGACAACAGAAAACCTGAAGTTAAGGATGGCGGAAAAGCAGGCGGACTTTTAAAAGGAATCAACATTACTCTGGTTCTGGGCATCATTATTCTCGCAGTCCTCTGGATTGTTCTGCTCAAAGGTGTCAGAATCTGATATAGCCACGTCATTTGGGGAACGCGGCCGGTGCAAACGGAAGGAAAGAAAAATGGATAAGAAAGATAAAAAACTTACGGACCTTGAGAGATACCAGCGTGACCGTTCGTCGGTCATGGCGATGCTCAAGTTCATTCTCACGGTAGTTATCGTTGTAGCATTCTGCTATGCGGGCAAGATTGTCGCAGTAATTCTCGTGCCGTTCCTTATCGGCTTCCTGCTCTCGAAAACATCTATGCTTATCGCAAAGCCCCTGTCTAAGCTTTTCGATAAGGACGCCTCGAAAATAAAACCCGGCCGCAAGAAGTCCACGCACACCAAAGTCGCACTGGTCGTCTACGTCATTCTCAACATCTTTGTCGTTATCTTCATAATCCTTGTCTGCATCGGCCTCGTATATCAGGCGAACAGCATGCTCGTCGCCATAGCCAATGCAGCGAAAACATTTAAGCCGGCTGAACTCATCAACGTCCAGATTCTCGAGCGTTACAGCGTTGAGAACGGCGGCTTCCTTACGACCGACATGATCGACTCCCTCAAGGAGAACGTCGCCAACATGGGCCAGACAGTCGTAAAGAGCATTCCCCAGGTAGTAAGCTCAGCACTCTCTTCCGTCTGGAAGATGGTAGGCAATCTCCCTTATGCCGTATTCTTCGTAATCAGCATCATCTTGAGCGGTTTCTACTTCATCAACGATGGTCCTGCCGTAATGAAGTTCTTCGTTAAGAACACTCCCAGCCGCAAATTCCGCAACAGGGTAATGACTCTTCTTAACGAGCTCGCACTCCTTGTCTTCCGTGTACTTGGCGGTTACTTCGCACTCTTCATCATCACGGCGGCTGAGTCTTTTATCGTATTCTTCGCAGCAGGCCTTCGCGAATATGCGATCGTCCTTGCCATCGTAACGGCCCTGATCGACTTCCTGCCCGTACTCGGCATCAGTGTCACCATGCTCCCGATGTTCATTTATCTCATCGCCCAGGGTGACTATGTCGCAGCAGCAATAATCGCAATCGGCTATATCATCATGACGATCATCCGCCGCTTCATCGAACCGCCGATCCTCGGCAAATCCATGCATCTGCACCCCCTCATCACACTGTTCTCAATGGCAGCGGGTGTATACATCTGGGGCGCTCCCGGATTCCTTTTGGGACCTGTCCTTGCGATCATCATCATCCAGGCACTCAAGGTCTTTGAGATCGACCAGAAAGCCGGCACATACTTCTCCGGCGTACTTGACAGTCTCATAAGCGACAAAGATGAGAAGGGCAAAAAGGCCAAGCCCGCGGATTCAGAAGAAGACAGTAATGATGACAGCGGCGAAGACGCTAAGGAATCTTCCAAAAAGGCTGCCACATAAAGTGACAGCCTCCTGAAATCAGCATTATGTCAGCCTTACAGCACTACGTTCTTATCCTTAAGATCGAGTGAAGCGAACGGGCCGGGGATGATGGCTGAGCGCTTGTTTCCGAAGTAGTCGGTATCGAAGATGATGTCATTTCCGTCGGCATCTTCGAAGCGCTGGTTCGGCTCGAATACTCTTCCCAATGTATCTGTCTCAACGAGCGAAGAGGTGAACGAGCCCATGGCCTCAGCAAGGTTTGTATCAAGGTATACGTCATTGCCTTCTTCACGGATGTTAACGTAAACGTCAGTCTTGTCATCGAATAAGAAGTTTTCTTCCTTGCAGAAGTGGAGAGCGCCGCCAAGATAAGCGTTGCCTTCGATCCAGACAGGGAGCTTGTCGAAGTGAGCCGATGCAATCTTCATCATGTCTGGCGTCTCGCTCTCGAGATCGAATCTCTTGATCCAGTCCTCGTAGATCGGATAGTGATCCCAGACATGTGTGCCGACAACTCTTTCTTCCTCTTCGATATTGCCGCTCGGGAAACGTGATACGAGAGAAGCCTTTGTCTGTCTCTGGAAGAAGATGTTGTTATAGAATCTGTCGTCGCCGTGAAGGATGGTCATGAAGCCCATGACTTCCGTTCTGTGCGGGAAGTGATAAGGTGTGTAACGCCAGTCTGTGCCTGCGCCTACGGATGTGAACGCACCGCAGATGAGGTTGTGGACCATAGCGACACCCTGTGTAGCGATACGGAGTGAGACATCGGAGAGCAGGATATTGTTGTCGATGAGAGTAGGACCATGTCCGACCTCAACGAAAATATCCTCGCTGCCCATTGCGCCGTCCAGAGGTGTAGCGAATGCGGGACGCTGGTTGTCGTGCAGGAGATTCTGCGTGATCCTTGTGCCCTGTGCTTCCCAGTCTGTCCAGATACCCATTGTTGAATGATGGATGTGATTGCGTCTCATTACTACGTCGATGGCTGCGTGGAGCTTGATGCCTGCAACTTCGGCACCGCCCAATTCCATCATGTTGTTGATGTGATGGATGTGGTTGTCTTCGATGATGGAGAATACTGCACCCATACGGCCGATGATGCCGCCCTGCTCACAGTGGTGGATGTTGTTGCGGCGGACGATGTGGCTTCCGATGTTTTCCTTGAGCCAGCCGTGATACTGACCGCGGCATACCGCGTCACGCTCCATCTGCGTAGGGCTCTTGAGCTTCTTATATGTGAAGTAGTGGTTGTTCTCGGGATCGAGATATTTTCCGAGACCGATACCGGAACACTTTGCGAAGTAGACTTCGTTGTCTTCAATGATCCAGCCCTTTGACCAGTGAGGTCCGATCATGCCTTCCTGCCATGCAGCCGGAGGTGCCCAGTTTGTAGCGGCTTTGCAGATCTTGAATCCTCTTACGGTGATGTAGTTTCTTCCTGTCTCAGCAGGGAAGAAGCACATTCTTCTTACGTTGATCTCAGCCATTTCCTCGTTCGGATTAAGGCCTGAGAAGTTTGCGTAGATGGTAGTTGTGTCGCCGTTTACTTCTGCGTACCACTTGTAGGATGCTTCTTCGGGTACCCAGGAATGAGGCCAGGGCTTTGCTTCGATTACTTCTTCAACGGATGCTGCTTCATAAAGGCGGCGGTCGTTGATGTAAACGCAGCCGACGTGCTTTTCGCGCTTTGCAAAATACCAGTCGCCGTATACGTATGTAGAATAAGGATTATATTCGGGATCGAACATTGAGTTATCAACCTTTGCAACCCAGATGTCACCCTGGTACTGTTCCCAGTTGGTGATGCGCTCTGCGCCGGTGATAGTTGCCCCGAGAGGCTCGTCGCTTACGTATGTGATGCGCGCATCTTCAGTACCGCCGTTCTTGGGTGAGACGTATTCTCTGTATACACCGGGTGCTACGTGGACTGTATCGCCGGGATTTGCAATCGCTGCTGCTTCCGAGATAGTTCCGAACGGCTTTTCTTTTGAGCCGTCGCCTGAGTTATTAAGGGCCTTGATGTCTACATAGATGTCCATGGCAGTACCTCTTTTCGCGGGAGATTTTAGATATAAGTTAAATATATCAACGCGCAAAATATATGTATATAACAATTCGGGATAATAGTGTCGTAGTTCTTCGGGAACGAGTGAAGATCGGCATTCCCGGAGATATTTCGAAATTAGTTGTTGACAGTCCTGAGGGGCGGTGTTATAGTTACTACGACAGACATAGTACGACAGTCATAGCAACGGCACTCGTAGTACGCCTGACGTAATAAAAAGGGAAGGAGATAGATTATGGCAGAGATCAGCAGTGATGTTATCAGAGGATATAACGACATCATTATTTTGTTCTTGCTTCTCAACAGCCCGTCATACGGATACGAGATCTCAAAGCAGATCAGGACCTTATCTGAGGATAAGTACATCATCAAGGAAACAACGCTCTACTCCGCATTCACGAGAATGGAGAAGAACGGATTCATTGAATCATTCGTTGATGAAGACATGGCAGGAGGCAAGAAGAGAACCTACTATCGTTTAACTGAAGCCGGCAGGGAGCATTACCGTGCAAAGTGCGAAGAATGGAAACTCACTAAGGAAGTAATCGAAAAGTTTATCGCGGATGAGGGGGCACTTTTATGAACGCTATAAGAAACTATCTGGACAATATGTTCCGCAATCTTCCGAATACGGAAGAAGTAAGAAGAGCCAAGACCGAGCTCCTCGAGATGATGGAAGATAAGTACGAGGAACTTATCAAGGAAGGCAAGACAGAGAACGAAGCGGTCGGTATCGTAATCTCAGAATTCGGTAACCTCGATGAGCTCGCAGAATCTCTCGGAATCTCAGAAGCAGTTGCAGAAAACCCCGATGAGAACAAGCCGATGCTCTCACTCGACAGAGTTAAGGAATACCTGGGCATGATGAGCCAGCATTCAATGCTCGTTCCTCTCGCGATCGGACTTTGCATTTTCTCTGTTGCATTTAACATCATTGCAGATGCAATTCCGGGATTCCCTGAGTTTCTCGGTGTAGTCCTCATGTTCCTTTCGATCGGTGTAGCAGTCGGACTCTTCATCTATGAAGGAATCAGAAAGAATGAATATAAAGAAGTATATACAAAAGAATGCTCACTCAGCATTGAATCAGCAGAGTATGTAAGAGGAATCAGAAAGAGCTACAAGTCAACATACGGACTCATGAGCTCATTCGGTATCTGCCTTTGCATCCTGAGTATAATAAACCCGATGATCATCGGCAGCATTCCTTTCATTAATGATAATTTCGGCGCAGTATTGTTCTTCCTGTTCATTGCTCTCGGTGTATTCCTCATTACATCAGCAAACATCAGAATGAACGGCTACGACAGACTTCTTGAGCTCAATGAAGCAGGCAAGATGAGCGAGGAATTCGTTCCCAAGTCTGACCGCAAGGTCAACAAGACACCCATCATCATCTGCGCAGTTGTAGCGCTCTGCGTTGCATTTACATTCGGAGGAATCAGCGTAGTCAAGACACTCATGTCAGGCGTATTCATTAAGAGTGATTATGTATCCGAGACCATGAGCACAACATATGATGAGATTGCTGAAAATTCCGGTGAGGAATTAAAGGCGATAAAGGTTGATGCAGAGGCACTGGAAGTAAGCATCAAGAGAGGTGAAGGTGAAGGCCTCATAAGTGTTGATTATTCAGGCCCCGTAAACATCAAGCCGGAAGTCACTTTTGAAAACGGTAAGCTCGTTGTTAAGCAGCGCGGAAGAGGATTTAATTTCAACGCAAATAATTTCAACGGTCCTTCACTTGAGATCGTAATCGGTGAAGATGTTCAGATCGAGGATTTCGAGATGAAGATCAATGCAGGCAACATCAAGCTTAACGGCGTCACCATAGATTATGTATACGGTGAGATCGACGCAGGAAACATTGAGATCAATGACTGCACCCTCAAAAAAGTTGATTTCGATATCGATGCAGGTAACTACAACATAAAGGATTCTGAGATCGGTAAGCTCAACATCGATACAGATGCAGGCAACATCGAGATCAAGGATACAAAGCTCACGGATGTTGAGATTACAGCAGATTTCGGCAGCGTTGATATCGAAGGCCTGGATGACATTGATTCATATGAAATCGAGTGCGATGTTGATGCAGGTGTTGTCTGCGTAGGCAGCACGGAGACTGTCGGACATTACAAGTCACAGGGATCCGGAGATGGCACCATCAAGATCTCTGTTGATGCAGGTAACATCGAGATCGATGACTGACCCTCGAAGCGCGGGATAAGGAATAGCATAGTAACTCACCTTACTATAAAGGCAAGGCAGACCAAGAAGGAGGAAAGAAGAATGACCGACAAGAAAGTGATTTCCGATCTTTGCCAAAAGGCAATCGACATGAGATCTGAAAGTTATGCTCCATATTCGGATTTTGCGGTAGGCAGCGCAGTGCTCTTAAGTGACGGAACCGTATACACCGGTTGCAATATCGAGAACAGCGCATTCGGCCCCTCCATATGTGCTGAACGGACTGCGATTTTTAAAGCGGTGTCGGAAGGCCGCAAAGACTTCGTTGCCATAGCGATAGCAGGCGGCAAAAGGGATGGAGAATTACAGTATTGTGCACCGTGCGGCGTTTGCCGGCAGGTGATGAGAGAATTTTGCGATTCGTCTTTTAAGATCTGCCTTGCCAAAAGCGCTGAGGACTACAAGGAATTCACATTGGGTGAACTCCTTCCGGAAAGTTTTGGTCCGGACAATTTAAGTTAAAACTTCGGAGGTATTTGCATATGTCCCCGAACGTAGTATTTGGAAGCGTTTTCGGGGGCGCCCGGCGATTGCCACCGAAAACAAAGGAATAAGGATCAGGAAAAGGGAAGTTTAAGAAAATAAGCAGCCGGGCATTTGCCCGGCTGTTACTATTTTAAGGAGTAAGGTTATGAAGAAAGCATTGAAAGTAGTTGGGAAAGTTTTACTCGGAATTGTTGCCGTATTAGCTTTTTTCCTGATCGGCACATGCGTATACGACAAGATCTGCTTAGCGTCCGAAAAGGATTTACTCGAGAACCAGATCTACGGCCAGAAGGTTGAAGTATACGGCCACGACATGAGCATTTATGTATCAGGTTCAGGCGACCATACACTGGTATTTATGGCAGGCTCGGGTGACAGTGCGCCGATCATCGGTTATAAGAATTTCATTGACCGTTTTGATGAGGATTACAGAGTTGTAGTTATCGAGAAATTCGGATACGGATTCAGCGACGCTTTTGATGGATCAAGAGACGTCGAGACGAGAGTTGCACAGAACAGGGAAGCGCTTAAAAAGGCAGGAATCGAAGGCCCTTACATCCTTTGCCCTCACTCATATTCAGGACTCGAGTCAGTCTACTGGGCTCAGAATTTTCCTGAAGAAGTCGAAGCTATCGTAGGTCTCGATATGGCTGTTCCCGCCGCATATGACATGATGGATGAGAAGCATATAGATTCGGAATCTTCAGTATATTTCTGGTCGAGAGTTGCAAGGAATGCGGGAATCGTAAGACTCATTGCAGGCGCTACGATCCCTGAAGGTTATTCCGATATGGAAGTAAAGAGTGCAATGGCACTTGTGTGCAGCAGGTTCTCGAATGAGACATTTGCGAATGAATGCAAATACATCATTCACGACCGCACGGTCATCGAGAGCCAGGCAATGCCTGACGTTCCTACTCTTTTAATCGTTTCTGACGGAACCATTGACGAAGGCTGGATTGGCTTTGAGAACGACTATGCCGCACAGATCACTGATGTAACAACCGTTCAGCTTGACTGCGGCCACTCGGTATATATTGAAGAACCTGACAAGTGTGAAGAAGCGATCCGTGAATTCATGAAAGGAATTTAATTATTTCTTCTTGCAAAGGAGGGGAGACAAATGAAGATAAAAAATATATATCTGAATAAAAAAACGCCGGTGATATCAATTGCGATAGCACTTCTGTGTGTGATCATCACCCTGATCTCACAGCTGGTCCCCTCCACATATATGGCATTTACATTTACATACCCGGTGAGATATCCCTGGCAATTGATAACTTATATATTTCTGCAGGGAGTTCCGGGAGAACTGCTTCCTCCGGATTTCCCGTATTCCTCAATGGAACTGACGATAGGCCATCTTGGATACAACCTGCTGCTCATTCTTCCTTTTGGAATTCTTGTCGAAAAGGTCATCGGCATTAAAAGGTTTCTGGCTCTTTTCGCATCGACCTGGATAGTTGATGTGATACTGAACTTCATAATGGGTGTGATCTACACTAAAGATGGTGATTCATTTGCTGTCTCCGGTGCTTCAGGACTCGCATTTTCGTTCATGCCTGTCGGTATTTTTATCCTCTTGGTCATGGGAAAGAAATACGGATTCGGGAAACTGTTCAGGCAGGTATCGTTCTATCTTCTGATGGGAATCGCCTTGCCGACAGCAGTGATTTCATTGATACCCAATATAGCTGGTGTGGCAGGAATCCCGTCAATGATTATCCACTTAATAGCATTGGCTATCGGCGTGGTTTTCGCATTCATTTGCAAAGGGAAGATAGCATGCTTTTTTAACAATACAAATGTTAAATATTCTGTACAGGAATATGGGCAATAATGATGTTACAATCAGAGTTAATAATATAGAAGGAAGCTTGTAAAGTGACCGCGTATTACGAAATATTATTCGGTTTGTCGATCGTACTGACACTGATATATCTGGCAATCTGGCATAAGCATTTTGATGTGCATATCACACTCATTTTTGCTTTCATTCCGATTGCCAATCTTGGATATGCGATCCTGGCGCACTCGAGAAATCTCGACACGGCGCTGACAGCCGTAAAGGTCACTTATATAGGCGGGTGTTTTCTCACATTATTCATCTGCCAGAGTATCTTCAGTTTGTGCCACATCAACCTTAAGAGGTGGATGAGTGCCGGCCTTACGATCCTCAGCATGATCAGCTTTTCGTTTGTATTATCCATAGGCAATTCACCCTACTTTTACAAGACGGTCAGGTTTGAGATCAGCAAGGGAATGGGCAGGCTCGTTAAGACATACGGATTTGCACACACTCTGACATACGTCATAATCACTTTCTTCATCATCATCAGTTTTATCGCGATGATCTACAGCCTCATCAAAAAGAAGGATGTGTCGAACAAGACCATAGTGCTTTTGATGTTCCCTGCGGCAGTATCGTTCCTGAGTTATTTTGTCGGAAAGTTTTTGCCTGCCGGGATCGAAGCAATGCCTTTGTCTTATGTCTTTGCACAGGTGATATATCTCATCATAGTTCACAGGCTCTGCCTTTACGATGTAACGGATCTCGGTGTTGATACGTTGGTCAACAAAGGTGATACGGGATTTATCTCCATCGACTTTAACGATAACTTCCTGGGTGCCAACGAAGTGGGAATGAAGGTTTTCCCTGAGCTTCAAAAGATCAACGTCGACTCATATTCGGGCAGGAATATCGCGATCAAGAAAACGCTTCTCAAGTGGCTTGAGCACTTCAAAAAAGATGAGGAGTGTGATCATTTCTATTACGAGCTTGATGACAGGATCTATCTCATAACGATCAGCTATCTTTTCGACGGAAAGCACAGGGTCGGATATCAGTTCCTTATCACGGATGATACCGATTCAAGAAAGTACATGAAGCTTCTTGCAAACTATAACGACCGGTTGTCAGAAGAGGTTGCGGAGAAAACAGAAGACATCATCCAGATGCATAACAGACTGCTCCTCGGCATGGCTACCATGGTCGAGAGCCGTGACAACTCGACAGGCGGTCACATCAGACGTACAAGTGATGTCGTTAAGATCCTGATAGATGAGATAAAGAAGGACACCGGCAACAAGAAGAACATGCTGATGCTCTTTGGCATTGACGGCCTCACGGAAGAGTTCTGCAAGAACGTTATCCAGGCAGCTCCGATGCATGACCTGGGCAAGATCGCAGTCGATGATGCCGTCCTCAGAAAGCCCGGCAAGTTTACCGATGAGGAATACGAGAAAATGAAGGCCCACGCCGCAGAAGGCGCGCGTATTGTCGATTCGATACTGGAAGGAACCGGTAACGAAGCGTTCCACAAAGTTGCAGTAAATGTTGCGCATTACCACCATGAGAGATGGGACGGCTCGGGTTATCCTGAAGGTCTTAAAGGTGAGGAGATTCCGATCGAAGCGCGCATCATGGCGGTCGCCGATGTTTACGATGCGCTTGTCAGCAAACGTGTTTACAAGGATAAGTTTTCTTTTGAGGATGCAGACAATATCATGATGGACAGCTTCGGCAGGCACTTCGATAAGAGGCTTGAGCGTTATTACGTATCTGCAAAACCGCGTCTCGAGGAGTATTATAAGAACATGGGCGACTGACGATGTCCTGATCTTTCAGACTGATTGGCCGCACCGATCAATATGGAGGATATATCTATGTCCGCTGAAAGAACATTCAGTCTGCTTTTCCCGAGAGGAACAAAAGTAAACTTTAAAAAGCTTGATGATTCGGCCTTTCACGATCTGGGTCTTGATGTAATAACCAAAGAAGTAACTTCCGAACCCAAGGAGCAGGTGATCGTATCAGAGATCCTGTCCAATCTTACTGCTGATCCTGCGGTCACGAATTACAGGCAGGATGTTTTCGAGGACCTAAAAAACCTTCCTGATGTATGCACAAAGCTTCAGGAGCTTTTTGATAAGATTGACTTCAACAAGAATTTCGGCGCTATTAGAAAGTCCAAAGACGAAGTCGAGGGACTCTGGTATCTTATGCACCGCTTAAACCAGTACCGCGATTACATCACATGTGTTGATGCACTCAAGGACTGTCTGAGCGATGAGAGGATCAAGTCAGATGGCCTCAAGGGTTTTAAGGCGTATATTGATGAAGTATACTCTGATGCGCATTTCCATGAACTCAAAAAAGATCTCGAAAAGATCACGACAGATGCTTCGGAGATCCAGAGCGTTACCATCGGAATCAATGTAAACTCAAGACTTGAAGCGACCAGCATGGGCCTGATCTCCGTTAACAACAAGCCATTTAAAAAGTCCAATATCGTAAGCAATATCGCAGACAGCCTGTCTTCAGGCGATAAGATAAATGACGGCAACGAATGGAACGGCGACATGCATTACCGTCAGGTGGATGCGAACAAAGACGGCGGCGTTCTTGCCCAACTTGAAAACCTGGCAAAATTCCAGGCTGCATCTTCAAGCAGTAATTTCCTGATCCGCAACCAGACAGTGTCTTCTATAGTTTCCGGTGACGGCATAGCGAATTCGACATTCTATCTGGATAACATCCTGAATAAGATGCTCGACACACTCTCAAAAAATCTGAGAAGGACACTTGATAAGTATTCAGATATGGCGATCAGCATAATTGCCGATATCATCCCCGAATTTGTTTACTACATAAGATTTGCGGAGTTCATGAAAAAGCTCGAAGCAAAAGGCTTTAAGCTTACCAAGGCAAAGGCTGTTAAGGGCGGCAGTCTTGCGATGGATGCAAAGGGCTTTTATAACTTTAAGCTTGCAGTAAATCTTGCAAATCCGAAAGAGCTCGTCGTGAACGATCTCGTTTTTGATGATGAACACAGGATCTATATCCTCACAGGTGCCAACAGAGGCGGTAAGACCACTGCGACACAGGGTATCGGACTGCTCTTTGCTCTTGCGCAGGGCGGTGTATACGTGCCCGCTGATTCATTTGAATTCGCACCCGCAGACTGCATTTACACGCACTTCCCGGCAGACGAGGACAAGACGATGGACCTCGGCCGTCTTGGCGAAGAGTGCGTCAGGTTCAAAGAGATATTCACTGAATCCACAAGCGACAGCTTAGTTCTCATGAACGAGACATTCTCGACCACGTCTTTTGAAGAAGGCTATTACATTGCATGTGATTCCATTAAGGCTCTTCTTACAAAAAATGTAAGGACTATCTACAATACGCATATGCACAAGCTCGGCATAGATTGTGCCGGTTTTTCCGATTCTTCAGTAAAGGCAGCTTCGCTCATTGTTAAGAGTGACGGCGGCAACCGTTCGTTCAAACTTGAGATAGCACCGCCGGAAGGTTCTTCCTACGCTGCCGATATTGCCAGAAAGTATGGTGTAACGTTCGAGATGCTTACGGGCGGAGCCGGCAAAAAGACTGCCGGAGATGAAGCATGAACATAATCGATATAACCCGCGCGGACAATACATCGATAGACGTCTATGTGTCCTGCTCGGAGCCGCAGCTCCGTCACTACAGGGATCCTGAAGGCGGAGTGTTCATTGCCGAGAGTTGCAAGGTCATTGGCCGAGCCCTGGACGGCGGCATGAAGCCCGAATCCGTTCTCGTAAGTGCAGCTGTTTTCGATAAGGAAGAAGTAGCTTCTCTGCTGGCGCGCGTTGGAGATGTGCCGGTTTACCGCGCACCTTCTGACGTAATGGAGAAGATTACCGGATACTATTTAACAGGCGGCATCCTCTGCTCAATGACAAGGCCGGAACTCCCTGAGGCATCTTCGATACTTGATGCATCTGCTCCGCGCTCACGCATCGCTGTTCTGGAGAACATAGTCAATCCCACAAATGTCGGCGCAGTATTCAGAAGCGCCGCTGCATTCAACATCGACGCAGTGCTCCTCACGGAAGGCACTTGCGATCCTCTGGAGAGAAGGGCGATGAGAGTCGGAATGGGCACGATGTTCCAGCTGCCGTGGACGTTCATCGGTAAGGAAGATGTGTGCGGCACACTGAGGTCACTCGGATATAAGACCGCTGCACTGGCACTGGTCAACGATTCGCTTACGCTTGATAACCCTGTCCTGAAAGACGAGCCACGTCTCGCAGTCCTTATCGGCAATGAAGGCAACGGACTTACGGAGGAGACCATCTCGGGCGCTGACTATAAAGTAATCATCCCGATGTCCCATGAGGTGGATTCATTGAATGCGGCCGCTGCAAGCGCAGTTGCTTTCTGGGAACTCGCCGGAAGACCTTTTATATGCTCCAGTTCTCTCTCGGAGGATCGTTGATCACGATGAAGACCTCCTTGGGGTCGATGGAGAGCGCACCGCTAAGGCGCTCCTTTATAGCAGCAATCGCGCTCTGCTTCTGCTCGGCAGTACGGCCGGGGAAGATCGTGAGTTCGATTATCATGAAGTTGTCCGACTTGAAGTCCGGGAATTCGAAGTCCGCTTTGTCGTACTCGATTATGCGCTGGAATCTGTCCCAGTCTTCGATGCCCAAAGCTTCGACGAGCCCTGCATGAACACTTTCGAGGACACCCTTTTTATATTCACTACTCTTGCCTTTGAGCATTTCGATCTTAACCAGCGGCATGCGATTCACCTTCCTATTTCCCAATCTGCGTCAATTATAGCAAATATAAGGCCCCCGCTTCTCAGAGTAAAGTAGGGGCCTGATTTCAGTTAGGAACTGAAAAGGAGGGCTTAGTAGATGGTTCCGACGACGGGCTGCAGGTAGTAGTCTGAGCCGGATGTGACGGGTTCGTAGCGGGTGCCGGAGTAGGTGTCGCTCCAGCCGTTGTCTGCGTAGTAGACGTCACCTGTCTGGGTGTCGTAAACGCGCTCTCTGCCGAGGGTTGCGTCACTGTATTCCTGTGAGGAGATGTCGCTTACGTGGTTGCTTCTTTCCCAGCTGTCCATGATCATGTCGCTTGTCTGGTTGGCGTTGTACATGATGTAGTTGGATGTCTGGAAAGTCTGCTGCCAGACGATGTTGCGGTCAGTGTAGTAAGCGTCGGTGAATTCGAGCGATGCGTAGATCTGGAGCATTACTCCGAGCCAGTCGGTGAAGTCCTCGACGGGGAGCATGATGCATGTCGTGCCGGCTGCGAGATCCCAGTCCATCTGCTGATAGTACATGGGGGTGTCGACCAAAGAGGATGTGAAGATGCCTTCGTACTGGCGGCCGTTGTTCATGTCCTTGATGTTGGCCTGGAGGAAATAGTCGCCATAACCGTTTTCGCCGAGAGTATCGATGAGCTCGAAATCAGTGTATCCGAAGCGGTCGCCGGAGTTCTCGAAAAGCGAGAGCGCGGTTGCTTCAGGGCTGATGTAGCCGTACTCGGTCGTCTCAAAACCGTAGGAGGCGGTTACGTCCATCCAGTACTCGAAGTTCTCTTCGGAGGGGTAGCTTACGAACGAGGTGCCGAAGTAGAAGAACTTCTCGGCGTAGTTGTCGTAAACGACGACCTCATAGCTGATTACGTCGTAATCGTGATAGAAAACCGTCCAGCCTTCAGGGACATTGATCTTGAAGTAGCCGTCGGGTGATTCGTATGTTGTCCAGTTGATGCTGGCGTTTTCGGTGGGCTTTATTTGGACCGGAGCTTCGGTCGGAACGGGAGAAGGAGTGGGAGTCGGATCCTTTCGCTCTGTAGTCTCGCGGGTTGCGCGGGTGGGCTCGGAATCGTCGTCGCCATCAACATCATCGTCGTCATCGGCATCGTACTTGGAGTCGCGGTCGTTAGAGCTCCTTCCGCTGCCTTTTTTCGTTGAACTGCTGCATGCGGAAAATGAAGTCAATGCAAGGCAAAGAGCCAGAATTAAAGCAATCTTTTTCTTCATAGTGTCACCTTCTTCGCATAAAATTTATAACTTTAGATTAGCAAGCACCTGTGAAGACGGTATTTATCAGGATTGAAGATTGTGTTACCCAAGAGTTAACAAAGAATATTAAATATATTTATATGATGAATGTGCTATAATTGGCGCGGCAAAAACGATTAGAGGTGTTTTAAGATGGCCCTGCCCAAAGATCCGTTCATGCTTTTGAGCTATATAAATACGCAGCTTAGGGACAATTTTTCGAGCTTGTCGGAACTGGCTGCGTCTCTTGGCGAGGATGAGGAACAGATCAGCAAGACGCTTGCGGGCGCGGGATTTATCTACGACAGCGGACTTAACCGGTTTGTCACCAAAGAATAATTTAAACAAAGGAGAACATATATGAAACGCAGACCTGTAGTACTTATGGTTCTTGACGGTTTCGGACTTTCCGAAAACAAGGAATACAACGCCATCGAGATGGCTAATACTCCCGTTATCGACAAGCTTATGGCTGAGTGCCCTTTCGTTAAGGGTTACGCTTCCGGACTTGCAGTCGGACTTCCTGACGGTCAGATGGGCAACTCTGAGGTAGGCCACATGAACATCGGTTCAGGCAGAATCATCTACCAGGACCTCACACTCATCACAAAATACATTGAGGACGGCGTCTTCTTCAAGAACGAGGACCTCCTCCGTGCTATCAACAACTGCAAAGAGAAGAATTCAGACCTTCACGTTTGGGGTCTCCTCTCTGACGGCGGCGTTCACTCACACAACACACACCTTTATGCAATCCTTGAGCTCTGCAAGAAGGAAGGCTTCGACAGAGTTTATGTTCATCCTTTCTTCGACGGACGTGACACACCTCCGGCATCAGGTAAGGATTACCTCCAGGCTCTTGTAGACAAGATGGCTGAGATCGGTGTTGGTAAGGTTGCTTCAATGTCCGGCCGTTACTATGCAATGGACAGAGACAACAACTGGGACAGAATCCAGACTGCTTACGATTCACTCGTATTGGGCGAGGGCGTTAAGGCTACAGATCCTGTTGCTGCCATGCAGGCTTCTTACGACGGCGGCGTAACAGACGAGTTCGTTCTTCCTACGGTTATCGTTGACGCTGAGGGCAAGCCCGTTTCAGTTGTTAAGCCTAACGACTCTGTTATCTTCTTCAACTTCCGTCCTGACCGTGCAAGAGAGATCACAAAGGCTTTCTGCTACAGCGACGAAGATATCGCAGCACAGCCTGGTGACGCTTCTGATACAAAGTGCATCAAGTACCTCAAGAGAGCTAACGGCTTCATGCCTCTCACATATGTATGCTTCAAGGATTACGACGAGCTCATTCCCAACAAGTTCGTTGCATTCAAGAAGGAAGAGATCAAGAACACATTGGGTGAGTACCTTGCAGCTAACGGCCTCAAGCAGCTTCGTATCGCTGAGACAGAGAAGTATGCACACGTTACATTCTTCTTCAACGGCGGTATCGAAGAGCCCAACAAGGATGAGGACCGTACACTCGTTCCTTCACCCGCAGTTGCTACATACGACCTTAAGCCTGAGATGAGCGCTCCCGAAGTTTCCGAGAAGCTCGACGCAGCTATCTGCTCAGACAAGTACGATGTAGTAATCATCAACTTCGCTAACCCTGACATGGTCGGCCACACAGGCGTTCTCGAGGCAGCCATCAAGGCAGTTGAGAGAGTTGACGCTTGCGTAGGAGGCGCTGTTGAAGCAGTTAAGAAGATGGACGGCGTTCTCTTCATCTGTGCTGACCACGGCAACGCTGAGCAGATGATGAACCTCGAGACAATGCAGCCTCACACTGCACACACAACAAACCCCGTTCCGTTCATTCTCTACAACTACGATCCTGCTTACACTCTCCGTGAGGGCGGCCGCCTCTGCGACATCGCTCCTACACTCTTGGAGATCATGGGACTTCCCCAGCCTGCAGAGATGACAGGTGAGTCATTGCTCATTAAGAAGTGATTTGAGCCGGGAAGCTGTTTCCCGTGAAACGAGTTTTTCGAGATGCGAAAACGAAGGCTGCTCCATAGCGGGCAGCCTTTTTACTAATCCGGTGGAAAATTCGGTTGATTGCTTATCCACGGAAAATGTTTTCGATTTGTCGGTCTAAAACTGCCTTCTGACATCGACAAATACTCGGATTTTGGCAAAATCCGACTTTTTGTCGGTCTAAAACAGCCTTTTCAGGTCGACAAATTTGCAACATGAGTAGTGAAGCTTATACCTTCTTAAATTCCATCGTGATAGTGTCGGAGCCAAGAAGCTTTTTGGCATCAGGATCGTTGACGGGTGATGTGACGGTGATCACGCCGTAGTTGTCGATGGTGCCGGTCATGGTGTCGGTAGCAGACTTCAGCGTGACAACATTGTCGTTGAGAGTAAACGTGCCTGAGCTCTCAAGGCCTGCGGTGTTTATCGTCTCAAGGTTAGCGGTGACCTGGGCGAGGACCTGTGCACGCATGTCGGCATAATCCTTGTAGCCGGCGATCTTGGCGAGTGCGTCGAGACCGTATGAAGATGTGGTACCGAGCATGTTCATTATTATCTTGTCGATGTTGGTCTCAATGAATGTCTTGATGTTGGCGACGAAGGCATCGCGGTCGACGGTGACAGTGTACTTGCCGTCCTTGAGGACGAGTGTTGTCGTGATGTAGATCCTGCCTTCAAGATTGGAGGGCATTGAGATGCTGAATTCCTTGGCGACATAAGCTACGAACTTGTCTGTGATGTCGATTGTTGATGTGTATGTGCCGTCGATGTTCTTGAGGTTGATCGTGAATTTCTTGTAGGCGAGGAAGGCCGTGAATTCCGGGGAGTCGAGGTTTGTGATGAACCAATCCGGGCCGTTGCGGACAAGCTCGCAAGTGTAGGAATAAGTGACAGTGTCACATGCTGCCACTGCTTCTGTGATGTCGCTGATCTTGCTGAACTGCTTGCCTGCGAGGGTGCCGAAATCAGCCATGGTGATGCGGATCACGACAGAGCCGCTCTTGCCGTCGATAGTGAGTGTGGATTCGTCGATCTCATAGACCATCGTGCTTCTGACGGCGTCGCGGAATGCGATCTCTTCTTCGGTGGGATCTCCGTTAACGTCGAAAAGCTGACCTACATAAGACGCAATGTCGGGGGAACCGGAATCCTTATCTGAAACTGCATATAAGGCAGCAACGCCGGGCTCGTCTTCGACGACTGCTTTGGCGACGAGTTTTGCGGTGTCGATGAGGGTGCCTTTGCCGATGGGTGGCATCTTGGATAAGAATGCGTAGATGTTCTGAAACTCGGCTGAATTGAAGTTGGTTATGTACCATTCCTTTTCCACTCTGGCAAGTTCTGCAGTGACGGTAATGGTTTTCTTCGCGCAGTTGGGAACTGCATCTGCGAGGGCCTGGGCGTCTTTGTAGTCGCCGTCCATGAGGGCCTCGTGGTCAGCCATTGTGAAGGTGATCACGACAGAGGCCGTGTCCTTTTCGATCTGGACGGATGAGCTGTCTACTTCGTAGGTGATGGATTTCATCATCTGCGCTGCGTAAAGACACTCTTCATCGTCGTAGTTTGCGATGTCGAGAGTGTTCTTGAATGAGGCTTTGAATTCGCGGTCGAGGCCGTCGGTCTTGCGTAATATGTCAGATGAATCGCCGAGCGTCATGGACTCTGCAAAAGCATTTGCCGCATCAACTACCTTGTTCTTCTGGAAGAGCGAGCAGGAACAAAAGACCGGGAGCAGAGCCACGATCAAAACGGCTGTTAGATTCCTTGCAAATGACTTGTTCATAATTAAATCCTTCAATCTATCCTTTATATTTTATATAGTCCTACATTACTTGGCACAGAGTGTTGCGTCAAGGTAAATATACTGTAAATCTTGGCTCAGAAGAGGGCTTGAGGGCTTCTGAATCATTGAATTTTGCTCCGCGTTTTTGTAAAATTTTGTTTAGAAACTTACGGCCTTTGCGGCCACTCAAATAAATCGGGAGGAATGCCTTATGGAAGAAAAGAAAAGACTCATAACCAGAAGCGATTTTGACGGACTTGTTTGCGCAATGCTCCTCAAAGAGTTGGATATTATCGGTGAAATCAAGTTCGTTCATCCTAAGGATGTTCAGGATGGCAAGGTTGATATTACCGAGAATGACATTACGACAAACCTTCCGTTTGATCCGAGGGTAGGACTTGCTTTTGACCACCATGAGAGTGAGCTCATCAGAACTGACCATGAGGCATTTGGCGACAAGTATATCTGCATCTGCGAAAAGTCTGCCGCAAGAGTTGTTTATAACTACTACGGCGGCGCTGATACTTTCAAGACAGTTACCGAAGAGATCATGGTTGCCGTAGATAAGGGCGACTCCGCTGACTTTACGGTCGATGAGATCCTCAATCCTACTGACTGGGTACTCATGAACTTCATCATGGACGCGAGAACAGGTCTCGGCCGTTTCCACGATTTCAGGATCTCAAACTACCAGCTCATGATGGAACTCATCGATTACTGCACAAACCATACCATTAAGGAAGTGCTTGAACTTCCCGACGTTAAGGAACGTACAGAGCTTTACTTCGAGCAGCAGGAACTTTTCAAGAAGCAGCTCGAGGAGAACGTTAAGATCCACGATAAGGTTGCAGTCCTTGACTTAAGACCTCTTGAGACGATCTATGCAGGCAACAGATTCATGATCTATGCAATGTGGCCTGAGGTCGAGATGAGCGTTCATGTAGCATGGGGCTTTAAGAAGCAGAATACGGCAGTCATGATCGGCAAGTCCATCGTAAACAAGAACGGCACGACCGACATCGGTGAGCTCTGCCTGGCATACGGCGGCGGCGGACACACCAATGCCGGCACATGCCAGCTCGATAACGACAAGGTCGATGCTGCGCTGCCTGACATCATTGCAAGACTCAATGAACATGAGGAACTAAAGTAAATTCTTAAGACCGGCTTCTTACGGGGAGCCGGTTAAATCATTTAAGGATATTTTTCTGTATGGGGGTACAAAGAATAATCGCAACGGCATTAGGCATTGTAATGCTGTTAGGTTTTTCGGGCTGTGATGCTTTTGGAACGCGTCAAGCCACGGGCATAATGGTTGGAAAACTGAATAGTTACAACCTCGCCCTGAATGTTCTCGATTATAAAGCCGTCAGAAATCTTACAGACTGGACTGAAGAAGATTCGGATTATAACGCTATTGAAACGTTGTTTGATGTTGATCGTTATGGTTCGGGTATGGGAGAAGACTTTGCAGCGTGTACTGAGTACATCGCTTCAACCATCCTGATAGTGTATGACATTACTTCCATGACAGTAGGAAATCCTTATACTACATTAGATGTTAAGTATGTCATGACGGACTGGCAGACGGTGTATTCTGAACCTCATGAGAGTTGTGCCGAAGCATTAATTGCTCTTAAAGATTCGAAAGATAAAGTAACTATTGAGACCACCATAGTTTTCGAGAAGGACGGGGACGATTATAAGCTTTGCAGGCTTAATGATCTTAATCAGGTTATGAGTTTCGTTTACAGTGTTCCTGTAATAAGCCAATAATCTGACACGTCGGGTGCTGATCTTGATGAAAAAACGGGAGGGAATATGAATTTAAAGAAGTTAACAACTGCTGTTCTGAGTGCCTCAATGCTTTTGAGTTTTACAGCATGTACGGGTCCTTCGAAAAAGGACATCCAGGCCATCGAAAACATTATTGAAGAATACGGTGACGCATTAAGAGACGTTGATGCAGAAGCTGTTCTTGAGACGACAAACTGGGATGACGATGACAAGGAATATCTTGAAGTGGAGTCATTACTTCAGTTCGACACACAGGGCGACTATGCAGTCAAATACTTTGAAGGTGTAGCAGACACGATCACGATCGACTACGATTCCGACGACATTGAGATCAAGGACGGCAAGGCTACCATAAAGGTAACCTACGAGATCATCGATTGGGAAGAAGTTCTCGATATCATCTTTATGAACAATGGCGGACAGATCAAGGATGCCTTTGAAGAGGTTGAAGATACAGTCAAGATAAAGGGCAAGATCACTCTCGTCAAAGACGGCAAAGAATGGAAGATTACCAAGGTAACAGGTCTTGATGAGGTTTTTGCGTTCATCGATATAAACGGGATTCCGGATCCGGACATCCAGCCCACCGGAACGGTTGAAACAGACCCGCTGCCTACGGATGTTGATGTTACACCTACGCCCACGCCTGAGCCTACGGCTGTTCCGGTTTCCTTTGAGGATGTAGTCGAGTCTGCAACTTACACACTCACTTTAGACCAGGAGTTCATCGAGGACGCAGAAAATGCGTTTGACATGAAATCGACCAACATTGAAGATCTCAATCAGGACGGATATCCCGAACTTATTTTTATTGCAGCAGGCAGCTATATGGACGGTGAGGTTTTCGATGCCGATCTGTATATCTGGTCATTTTTCCCCGACACAGGGAGATATAATCTCTGCGTCTGGCAGCGCGAAATTATCTACATGGCTGCAGACGGCGGATCGTTTATCGTTTTCACGACTGGCAAAGAGATAGTTATCACATACAGCGGCGGCGAGGAATCCGACTATCACACGGATACTCTTGTCTATGACTTCGATTGGAATTGCATAGCTCACTACAGACGTGACGAGCGCCTGGAATACGAACCTATTACACAGACGTATTTATACACTTACGACTATCACAAGTACGAAACTGAGGTTAGTGTGGATGGTAAAGAGATTGGCGAAAACGAGTATTACAACGCTGTCTCAGGATATATAGATGATGCTGAATATGTTGTCGCAAGTAATTACACACCATCTACAGACGTCATCGAATATGGTCTCATAGCGGTTCCCGAGTATTCCATGATGTACTGTTATGAGGCAATCGTATATCTCAATGCAATGGTTGAAAACTAAGGGTTTAGGAGTAAAAAAATGAAGTATAAGAAGATCATCGCAAGTATTTTATGTATTGCATTCACAGCAGGCTTTGCAGGATGTGACAATACGGAAAAAGACAGGGAAGCGATAAGTAAAGTTATTGACGATTGTGCAGATGCTTTTCGTGATGACGATGCGGAAGCGTTTCTCGAACTGACTTGTTGGGATGAGGATGACAAGGATTACCGTCAGATAGAAGAATACATGAACTACAGCGTCGACGAAGATTACAGGGAATGCTATGACCTGATCTTCGATACGATCGAGATCGATTACGACGTTGACGACATTGAAGTAAACGGTGACAAAGCATCCGTTAAAGTCAAATATGAGATTATTGACTTGAGTGAAGTTGATTTCAAAGTAGCTAACCTGAACCTTACTTTTATGGATGCTGTTAAAGATACCAAAGAGACGAGTTCGATCAAAGCAAAGATCGATTTCGAACTCGAAAAGGGTGAGTGGAAGATCAAGAAGATCACAAATCTTGATAAGCTCTTCGCTTTTGTGGTCATGATCAATCCGCCCGAATATGTGCCAACTCCTGCTCCGGATCCGACTGAAACGCAGCCTACGGTTCCTGACCCTACGGATACACAGCCTGTAACTACAGAACCTTCGGAAACGACTCCGACCACTGCATTTGCTGACAGCTACGATAAAGCTGTCAAGGCATTTATCGAGATCCTTGAACAGAACAGGGATGCGATCTGGGCTGTCGAATCCACATTTGGCATTGAGCCCGTTGGTATTTACGATCTTGACGGCAACGGCCTGCCTGAATTCTTCCTCATCAGTGATGACGGCAACGAGTATTCTGCTACGCTCCATATTTACGAGTACAACGAATACGCAGGGGAAGCAATTGAGATCATTACTTCTCCCGAATTCATTACCCAGGGTCAGGCATCCAGTTTCATGCTCTATCTCACCGACAAGGAGCTGATCGTTACTTACACATACGGAGAGTCTTATTACCTCCATGTCAGCACGGACATGTATGCTTTAGGAGAGCGAGAGGGCGGAATCCACAAGTGGGACCTCTGTGAAACATACGCACGCGAGATAGTCACAGATTACGATCCCGAAACGGATACGGAGACGACGACCAGACTCTTCTACCATAACTCCGGCATCTGTATTGAGGAAGAGTACATGCCTGCGATGAAGGACTTCACAGCCAGAACGGTCATCTCGCTTCACCAGAAGTTTGTTTTAAGCTCAAACGATCCTGAGTATGGCCTTATGTCAAAGCCTTCAAACAGACGTTATAACTACACAACTATGCACGATTATCTTGAATCGCTCATCGCGTAATCAATTTGTTTATCTTCTCGAGGAAATTACGAAAATGAAAAAGATCACGTCACTCATCTCTGTTACTCTTGCAGCATCAATGCTGATGCCTTTATCAGGGTGCCTTAATAGATTCGCTAACCCGATGGGCACGGCTGCTCTTGAGTCTTACGCAAAGGAATACGGTGCCGAGCGCTACAAGAGCTCCCGTGACTTCGCGCATTTCATCAAGGATTCATACGGCGATGTTAACCAGCTAAACGACGGTGTTTACGTCCGTGCTGACGGCAAGGCTGCCGGCATGGCGATTGAGGCTTCAAGCGAGATTCCGATCTTCTACGATGAGAACATTAAGGAAGCCACGGTCTTTGCGGTCGGTAACATGAGCTACTACATGTTCAACGAGATCTTCTGCGTCTCAATGGCATTCGGCTCTTCAAGAGACGCCGACCTTTACTACGAGATGGCCGTTGATTCTTATTACGTCCGCGATGAGGACGGAATCATCGACGCCGATGAATTCGATCCGCGCATGGTCTTCGACGTTTTCGAAAACGACCAGCAGGTAGAGCAGGCAAGACAGGCTTTGCGCAGGGAGCTTTCCGACATGGGCGCATCTCCTGAAATGGTCGAAGAATGGATGACCTTATTCGACGAGATGTACGACTTCGACTACGACCTTGAACTTGAATCTTTCGAAGGTGAAAACGGCCTCAGGTACACACTCCTGACCGGCTCACACGGCGACGTTTTCTATACCGCCGGCATCTACGTCAAGAACAGCACGGTCTTCTATGCTTACGGCTTCGGCTACGTGCCCACAGAGGTAAACGAATATCTCGACGACGTTTGCGAGCACATGCAGGTGCCGCCGCCGAGCACTCTGTGATCCTTTATTTTGCTTTGTGTTGATGCCCCGGATGCAGTGCGTTCGGGGCATTTTTTGATGTGGTTGATATTATCAACCCTTTGCCTATCAAACCTTACTTTACAAAAACTATACATAATTGGTGGGTTGTTTACAGGAGCGTAATTGTATTTAACAGGGCTTCAAGTCAGAATGATTTTATATTCGAGAATTAGTTCATTGTTTGACGCACATCGAAACGAAAGGAGTCCGGTATGAAACGATTATTCAAGTTTTTAGTCGCAGCAGCAACCTCATTGAGTTTGCTGATCGCGAATGTGCCGCTGGCTGAGTTTGCTGTAAGAGCAGATACTAATGCGTACACTTTTAAAAATGCAGTTGTTGATCAATCAGAAATCCTTCAGTTCTCTGATGGTGAAACAATACTTTCTGCTGCTTCTGATGAAACGGTGTTTGAAGCAGGAACGATAACATTAGAACTGAATGATACGGTTCCCGACCACTTCGATGAACTGCGCGTCACGACAAGAGAAGGCGATGTAGATACGACATTGTGCAGTACTGATGGCGAAACTAATTCTGTCGATATTACCTCAGGATTTAAAGTAGTTAATATTACTGGCCGGGATATAGATGAAAAGAAAATCGGTGTTCTCGAAATAATATATGTAAATAATGATCCGCCCGTCGAAAACGGAGATCCGAGCGGCGATCCGAATCCCGGGCAGCAGTCTGCTGAAGAAGTATATACCATAGAGATACGCTCTAACTTAACCAGGAGTCTATTTTTTGAAGCTAATGGACATACGGATACCGGCGAAGTCAATGGCAAGCCCGGAGAAGACCCGGTAAGAGTGACAAAAGAATTTAGAGAAAGCGATCTGCCGGACAATCTGATAATCGATAACCCCGGTGGAATGGGCGTTGAAACACTCGGAAGACTTACAAAAGTAGTTATCAACGGTACAGAAAAAGACATTACTGCCAGATATGACAGATGTGAATATGAGTTGCCCGGAAAAGATTCTTATAGCGATAAAAAGATCGTTATTGAGATCATGGGTGATGATACACCGGGCGGCGTTATCGAGTGGACTAACAGCGGATGCCCCGATGGTCAGAGACAGCATAACATCAGCGAAGAAGAACAATTTAAGAATGGTTCTGCCAGAGTTGTCGGCGTTTATGAAACTACCGACACTTCGTTCCAGAACAATATAATGGCAGATTACGGCATCGATGATAAGGGCTGCTTATACGATGCTTACAACGGCTGCCTCAGGCTCGAGAACGGTTACTGGATCGCATTTGAATTTATTCCTGAACCCGGTTATCAGCTTGTGGAATTCGGCGGTAGTGCCGGCAGTCAGGGCGGCAACCTTGATATCGGAACAACCGATAAACCCAATGTTTATTATTTCCAGATGCCTCAGGGCAACTGCCATTTCTCCGCAGTATTTGATGATCCTGCAAACATAGTAAAGATCAATGGTGATTCGATCGTAAATGACGGCGCCATCGAAGTTCCTGCAAATGAGTTTGCCGGCGGCACAGCTCAAATGTCCGTAGGCTCTTTGGACGGCAATACACGTTCTGCTTATGACAACAATGCCGGTGTCCAGGCTGAGTTGAAAGAGAATGATCTTGAGATCGAAGAATACTTAAGTCTGGATCTTGCCAATATCTATCAGAAAGCAAACACAAATGATTATTGGAAAGAAGACTATCATAATCTCGAAAAGGGTAACGCTTCCGTTACATTGAAGGTTGATGATGACTTCAATCCTGATAACAACAAGGTTTACATCGTTCACGATAAGGGCGGTGATGAAGGCGTTGAGACCATCGAAGCTGAGTACGATCCCAATACTCACGAGATCACTTTCGAGACAGGAAGCTTCTCTAACTTCATGATCGCTACATCTGATGAAGCCAATGACATTGAAGTTGTGCCTGATGAGCCGGAAAGAGATGATCCTGAATCTGAAGCACCCTGCTTTGTAGTCGAGCTTATCGATGATGAAGTCCTTCTCGGCAACTGGGAAGGCGAAGATGACCCATTCTTCGTTCCTGTTGAACCGGGACAGGCTATTCCGGGTGATTCTGTAATCGAAAACAATCTGCCGTCGAATCTGCCTCCTGAAATCCAGCTGATCTACTTCATAAATGAAGAAGAAGCGGCAAGTTTCAATATGGATGAACGCGAACCGTACTCACCCGGTCACTTCGTAACTTTTGACCGCATTGAAATAACTGAGAACACATGTGAGATCTACTTCAACGAATGCTGGGTAGTCGGTATTGATGTTATCTTGCTGGATCTCAGTATGAAGGCACTGGATAAAGACGGAAAAGAAATAAAGCCTTTAGGTGATGCCGAGCTGGTTTTCGAGTGCGGTGACGCAGGCGAAGAAGACTTTACGTATTTCGAGATTCCTTTCGCAGAGTGTCCTTCTGAGATCGTGGTTAAGGGAGTTAACGGCTATGCGATCTTCTGGCTTGGCTGCAATGACGAGGATATTCTCAGCACTCCTATCGGCGAGAACAAGATACCGTATCCTTCAGAAGATGATTATATCTGGGTCGGCGCATGGGGCATGATCCCGGAGACAGAGACCGTAAACCTCACAGACAGCCTGACAGATGCTTCTGCTGTATTTGAAGGAGTCAGTGAAGATAAAGCCAAAGATTATCTGCTCCTTGTAACTGAGATCGATGTTACTGATGCACCTGCTGAAGAGATCAACGCGATCAAGAAGCAGATTGCAGAGAAGAGCTACACTGATGTCACATTCCCTATGGGATTTGACATAACTCTCTATGACAGGAATGGCATAGTACATGAGCCGGGATTCACAGTCAAAGTTACTCTCGTGCTCAAGGAAGCGCTTACTGTTAAGGATGGTGAGACAGTCCTGATCCTCCACATGTTAGATGAAGGATTTGAGCTGATCGAGGCTGTTTACAACGCAAAGGATCTGACTCTCACATTTGAGACGAAGACATTCTCACCGTTCGTGGTAACCATAGGCACAAAGGCAGCGCCCGCAGCAGTCGTTAAGACAGGTGAGACTGTGAACACGACGAGGATCGTGATCGCATCGATCCTTATCGGTGCCGCTGCAGCTGCAGGAATCCTTTTCATCAGAAGAAGAGAAGCTGAGATCGAAAAGGAAGAGAATTAACACCCTACGTTTTGATACGTCAAACATACGGACTCTCCATTGAAAAACAGTAAAAGATAAACTATCAGATGTAGGGTTCCGGGGCGTGCAGGTTGACCGTCTGTACGCCCCATTTTTATGGAAAGATAAGGAATATTTTATAGCAAAAATATCGAACAAATATCCCTGTTCGTATAACGGATTAGGGCATGATAACTTTACTACTGCGGTAAATACCTGATAAAATATACAAAACTATGAAATCGGAGGGAACCGATCATGGATGCTTTATTATTTGCTAAGGCAGCTAGAGAAGAAAAGGATGCAATGCTTGAGACATATCTTGCAGATACCGACAGTGTTGCAGGCGAACAGATCGCTAAGCTTAAGGCTGCAGGCGCAAGTGACGAACTCTTGAGAGAAGTTTTCAATTCAGTTCTTACTGATTGTTTCTATAACATTCTCCTTGGTATCGACGGTCAGATGCCGATCGGTTCTTTGGGCGAGAGAAGCTACAGGCTCCTCGCACCTGACAGCACAGTTATCGCTAACGCTTCAGGCACTCTTGCAGAGGCTGCATACGAGGCATTCTACGGCGAAGAAGGCTGATCCCTTACCGGACAACTTAATTAATTATTGAGCCACCTCTTTTGAGGTGGCTCTTTTGTTGGCTGGTTTTGGTTTTTAAGTTTTACTGATTGAATACTTACTTCGGCGCCCAAACGATCCAGACGAACAGATAACCTGCGATTACTGCCGTAAGGGTAAAGGGGATGCCGATCTTCATAAAGTCACCGAAGCTTACTTCGTGGCCTTCCTTGCGGAGCATGCCGACACCTGCGATATTGGCGGAAGCTCCAATAGGTGTGAGGTTGCCGCCGAGTGTCGCACCGACCAGGAGACCGAAGTATAAGAAGTGCGGTTCGACGTTCATTGCGGTTGCTACGCCTGCGAGCAAAGGAAGCATCGTAGCGACGTAGGGAATGTTGTCGATGAATGCGGAGATGACGACTGAACCCCATACGATGATGGAGAAGAGTACGAATCTGTTGGAGCCGCCGAAGTTTGCGATAAGGTTTGCGAGGTCATTGATGATGCCGACTTCCTTGATCGATGCGATTACTACAAAAAGACCGCTTAAGAGCAGCATCGTATCCCAGTCCAAAGCTTTGAGTGAATGAATCATTCCCTTGGTGCTCTTCTGCTTGATGAGCTCCCAGATGATCGTGAGGATGCCGCATACCATGCAGATGATTCCGTTTGTCCATTCGTGTGTATTGGGGATGAATGACGCGATGATGAGAAGGACTACGTGGCCGAGCATCGTGATAGTCGGAACATAGTCTGTAACCTTTGTGTGTTCTGTGCTGTTAACTGGCTCTCTGTTCTTGCGGAACATGACCATCATGAGAGGGATCGTGAGGATCGCGCCGAGTTCTACTGCAAAGAACATACCGGGCTTGCCGTTCATGTAGAAGAAGTCGTTGAAGTTCATGTGGTCTGCTGCAGCGAGCATGATGGAAGTCGTGTCGCCAACGAGCGTTGCCGCACCCTGAAGGTTAGATGAGACGGCGATGCAGATGATCATGGGAACAGGGTTGATCTTGAGCTTTTTGCATATGGCAAGACCTACCGGAGCGACCATGAGAACTGTTGCGACGTTATCGATGAATGCGGATATGATGCCTGAGAAAAGTGACATCAGGATCGTTACCCACATGACGTTTTTCGAGATGCGGAGAAGCGCTTCTGCGATCCTGTTCGGCATTTTTGATTCGATGAAGTAATCGACTATTACCATCGTGCCGAAGATCATCATGAGAACGTTCCAGTCGATCGCGGGGAGCACTTTGCCGAGCGGCAGGATCTGACAGACCACCATGAGGGCTGCTGCCGATAATGCGACGATCGCGCGGCGCTTGGGCAGGACGATCATGAGAATGTACATTATCAGAAAGATACCGATTGCTATGTATTTGGTCATCAGGTGCTCCTTGAAGATTTATTTCTTGGTGTCGGTTTTCGAAGAGCGGAAGACGAGCTTCTGCTGGATCGTGTAGCTGAGGAAGAAGAGCAGGGTGTCGACGACCGCCTTGACCAGTGTCGTTGTCTCGAGATGGAGAAGGAAGGCGATGAGGCTTACGACGCCTGCGCTTACGCACATCTGGATTATCGCGAGAAGTGCATATTTAGTGAGCGATGCGCCTTTGGAAGCGCGGCTCTTGAATACGAATTTGTAGTTGATGAGATAGTTATAGATTGCAGAGATAACTCTCGCGCTGACCGTTGCCATGAAGACGCCCATGCCGACATCAGCGATAGATACGGATGTTGAAGGAAACAGGTCTGCAAAAAGAATGCAGAACAGGTGATAGAGCGCGATGTCCAGTACGAACGATGAGAGTGACGCGAAGATATACTTGATGAACTTCTTGCCCAGTATCTTGTAGATCCTTATGGAATCCACGATGGGACGGAAATGTGTCTGGTGGTTTTCCTTCGACTCATATATTGTCTGGATAGGGATCTCGGTAAGACCGCATCTGCCGGAAACTTCCAGGAGCATCTGCATCTCGTATTCGAATCTCTCGCCCTTAACATTGATGAGATCCTTCATGAAATCAAAAGGGATTCCGCGAAGGCCCGACTGCGTGTCGCTGACCTTTATGCCTGCAACATATGAGAAAACCGTTATCGTGACCGTGTTGCCGAACCAGCTCTTCCACGGGATGTCCTTTTTATTGAACTGTCGGACGCCGAGGATGAGGTTTTCGGGCTGCTCGACGAGCTTATCTATAATCTTGGCGATGCACTCGGGAGTGTGCTGTCCGTCAGAATCGGCGGTGACGCATCCCAAAGCATCGGGCATGTTTTCGGTGATGTATGTGAATGCCGTCTTGAGCGCACGGCCTTTTCCGCGGTTGGGCTGATAAGAGATCAGCTTGCCGCCGCGCCCGGAAATGATCGTTTCCGCTTCCTTGAAAATCGGATCGTATTCTTCGGATGAACCGTCGTTGACGATGATGACGGGGCCCATTTCTTTTTTGTCGAGATCGTGCAGTAATCCGATTAGCCTGTCGTCAGGCTCATATGAGGGGATTACGATAGGTATTAACGCCTTCTGTCGGATCTCTTCGTTTTTCATAGTGATTATATTAGCATATGTGGTCCGGATTTCAGTCGGACGGATGGCTCTTATAGAGAAGCTTTAGAAGTATCGGAGCCGCGATCGAACTTACGATGATCATGAGGATTACCGCCGTGAAATAGTCGGAGGAGATAAGTCCTGCCGCAAGTCCTTTTTGTGCGGTGATGAGCGCGACTTCGCCACGGGTCATCATGCCGACGCCGATCTTGAGTGAGTCGCCCCACTTGAACCTGCAAAGCTTTGACGCGGTGCCGCAGCCGATGATCTTCGAGAGAAGAGCTACTGCAACGAATGAGATCGAGAAGAGCATGAGAGTGGGATTCATGCTCTCGAAAGAAACCTTCAATCCGATCCCGGCAAAGAAGATGGGCGCGAAAACCATGTAGGAACTGACATCTACCTTACGCTCAACGTACTTAACATCGTGGAGGTTGCAAAGGACGACGCCTGCCACATAAGCGCCTGTGATGTCTGCAATTCCGAAATATCTCTCAGCTACGTAAGACATGCCGATGCAGTAAACGAGAGCTGCGATCGGAATTCTTCTTGTATGTTCATATCTGGCATCGAGCCACTTGAATGCTTTGTAAACAACGAAGCCCGTGATGATGGCGATTGCGAAGAACATTACCGCCTTGAGCATCGTTAACCATACTGATGCGCCGGAACCCTTGGCACTCAATACGAATGTGAGAACGACGATTACGATGACATCGTCGATGATGGCAGCGCTTACGATGGTCGTTCCGACAGTGCCGCTGAGCTTGCCGAGTTCCTTGAGGGCAGCAACAGTGATGCTGACTGATGTGGCAGCCATGAGCGTACCGATGAAGAGTCCCTTGATGAACTGGTCAGAACCGATGGGACCGAAACCGTAAAAACTCATGAAGAGTACGGCACCCATGGCGATAGGAACGAATACGCCGGCGAATGCAATGGCGGTAGCCTTAAGGCCTGTCTGCTTGAGCTTCTTCATGTCTGTGGAGAGACCTGCTTCGAACATGAGCATGATGACGCCGATCTCGGCCATCTTGCTGATGAAGTCAGACTGATCCACAATGCCAAGAACGGCAGGTCCGATCAGAAGACCTGCAACGATCTCTCCAACGACCTCAGGGGCGTGGAGCTTACGTGCGATGATGCCGAACACCTTTGCGGTGAGCAGTATCAGAGCGACATCAAGTAAAAATCTAAGACTATCCAAAATCAGTCACTTCCATTCGAAAATAAGCAAAAATGCTGCCCGGAAAATTCCACCGCTACTATTTATAACACGCAAAAAATAAAGCGATAGGCTGCACATTATACAAACTTCTTCTTTTAATAAGGTCTTCTAGGCGTAAAAATGTTATTATAGAGTGTCGAATTACGGCGCATCGGAGGCTTATTAATGAAACAGCTTGAGTATCCTTACGATTCCGACTATATCCTTCGCAAGAAGAAGGCTATCAGAAGAGAGCTTTTGGCGAGGGAGGATATCAAGTATATCGAGAAGAAGATTGCCATCTTAGGCGGCTCTACCACCAGCGACATCAAGCAGATATTAGAGCTCTTCCTTTTGAATTACGGCATTAAGCCGGAGTTTTTCGAATCCGAATACAACAAGTATTTTGAAGACGCGGTCTTCGGCAATCCCGAGCTGGACGATTTCAAACCGGATCTCGTTTTCGTGCACACCACTACAAGAAACATCGCAAGATTCCCGTCTGTCACGGATTCTCCCGAGCAGATCGACGCTCTTCTCGAAGAGACCATGGGAAGATTCGAGCAGGTCTGGAAAGCTCTTGCAGACAGATTCCAGTGCACGGTAATCCAGAATAATTTCGAGCAGCCTTATTACAGGCTCCTGGGCAACAGCGATTTTACGAATATCCACGGCAGGCTGAACTTCATCAACAGACTTAACGACAGGTTCTGCAGTTATGCCCAGACACACGGCAATTTCTTCATCAATGACATCAACTATGTCTCTGCTGTCTACGGCATCAAGAAGTGGGCAGACCCGGGTGACTGGTACAGATATAAGTATGCTTTGAGCGTTTCTGCGATCCCTGATTTTGCGTTCAATCTGGCGCGCATCATCAAGGCAGTTTACGGCCGCAACAAGAAGGCGTTTGCGCTCGACATGGACAATACATTGTGGGGCGGAATCGTAGGCGACGACGGTCCCGAAAACATAAAGGTAGGTCACGAGGATGCGGAATCCGAACTCTTCACGGAGTTCCAGCAGTACATTAAGGCGCATAAGGATCTGGGTATCCTCCTTACCGTCGCATCCAAGAACGACGAGGAGAACGCACTGGCAGGCCTCGCACGTCCTGACTCAACGCTCAAGCAGGATGACTTCATTATCATCAAGGCAAACTGGGATAACAAGGACCGCAATATCGCAAGCATCGCTTCAGAACTCAACATCGGCTCTGACAGCTTCGTTTTCGTGGACGACAACCCTGTCGAGAGAGCGCTCGTAGAGAACCAGATCGCAGGCATTTCCGTACCTGAAGTCGGTGCGCCGGAGACATACATCGACGTGCTCGATTCGAACGGATTCTTTGAAGTCACGGGCATTTCCGAAGAAGACTTAAAGCGCGGCGGAATGTATAAGGCAAACATGGAGCGCGCCAAGGCATCTGCTTCATTCGATAATTACGACGATTATCTGAGGTCGCTCGAGATGACTGCCGAGATCAAGCCTTTCGCGCCGGTTTACATGGCAAGGATCGCCGAGCTCACCAACAAGAGCAACCAGTTCAACCTGACGACAAAGCGCTGTTCACAGGCTGAGATCGAGAAGTTCGCATCTGACCCTTCCTACATCACTTTGTACGGAAGATTAGAGGACAAGTTCGGCGACAACGGTGTTGTAGCGGTAACTTTCGGCCACGCTGAAGGTGACACGTTCCACATCGACCTGTGGCTCATGAGCTGCAGAGTCTTAAAGCGCGGTATGGAATTTGCAATGATGGATGAGCTCATAGCAGAGGCAAAATCCCGCAATATCACGAAGATCAAAGGCTACTATTTCCCGACCGCAAAGAATAAAATGGTCAAGGATTTTTACGGGCTTCAGGGCTTTACGAAAATAAGCGAGGCAGAAGACGGCGCGGCCGAGTGGATGCTCGATCTTGCCGAGCCCCACAAGAGCGGCAACGTCGCCATCAAGGTCAACTGACATAAGGCTCTCGCAAAAGGAGATTTAGGAAATGACAAGAGAAGAGATTTACGACAAGCTTAACGAAGTGTTTCAGGATGTTTTCGATGACGAGGACATCACGGTAAACGATTCCACAGTCGCAGCCGACGTTGACGGCTGGGATTCATTGGAGCACATCAACCTCATTGTCGCTGTTGAGAGATGCTTTGGCATCAAGTTCACGATGGGTGAGACGACCGGTCTTAAGAATGTCGGCGAGATGGTAGACAGGATCATCGCCCACCTCGGCTAAAGGTTAATTAATGTCGTTAGTATCCGCACTTTTCCTGGCTTTCGTTGCAGCAGTCTTACTGCTCTACTATGTGCTGCCCAAGTCCGTAAGACTCTGGGTGGTCCTGGCTGCGAGCCTTGCTTTTGCAGGATTTTTAGGTTTTTACACATTGCTGTTCGTCCTCGTGTCAGGAGTCCTCTGTTATGTCGGAGGCCTTCTTGCCGGCCCCTCGAAAAGCAATGCTCTGCGCAACGTCGCAACCGTAATAACGGTCGTAATCAACATCGCGCTTTTGTGCTGCATCAAGTACTACAACGTGCTGGGCCTTGCCGCTGAAAGACTCAATCTCCTCTTCGGCGCGACCGAGACCTCTAACACATTCTTCCTCTACGCAGTTCCTGTCGGAATGTCCTTCTATGTTCTCCAGACATCAGGTTACATCTTAGACTGCAGATGGGAAAAGATCGCACCCGAGAAGAACTTCTTCAAGGTATTACTGTTCTCAACATACTTCCCGCAGCTTATGTCGGGACCTATGAACACTTACGCTAACCTTTCCGCAGAGTTCGAGAAGGCCAAGTCTGTCAAGTTCTCATTTGAGAGGATCTGCGACGGCGCGGTAAGGATCGCGTGGGGATTTTTCAAAAAGCTCGTAATCGCTGAGCGCGCTGCAATGCCCGTAAATCTTATCTTTGGAGACCACCAGACATTCACGGGCCTCTATGTTCCGATCGGCGTTTTCTTCTTCGCGATCCAGCTCTACTGCGATTTCTCCGGATGCATGGACGTCGTAATCGGCGTATCCCACATGCTCGGCATCGAACTTCCTGAGAACTTCAACTGCCCGTTCTTCTCAAAGACCGTCAAGGAATACTGGAGAAGATGGCACATCACTCTCGGCGGATGGCTCCGTGATTACCTCATGTATCCTATCCTGAAAAGCGAGCCGCTCATTAAGCTCGGCGACTGGTCGAAGGCAAAGTTCGGCAAGAAGAACGGTAAGAAAGTTCCGACTTATGTTGCTCTTTTTATCCTCTGGTTTGCAGTCGGTTACTGGCACGGCGGCCTCTGGAATTACGTTATCGGTTCAGGAATCCTGCACTTCATCTACATCGTGCTCGGCATGATCTTCGAGCCCGTGTCAAAGAAGATCCGTCCGAAGATCGGTGCTGACAAGCTCTACTTCAGGATCTTCCAGTCCGTCCGCACATTCATCCTGATGCTCTCGGGCTTCGTATTCTTCAGATCTGCTACGGTCATGGACGCAGTCGACATGTATGCTGCGATCTTCCGCAGAGGCGGAGCTGCTCTTAACTGGGCAAACTTCTCTTCTTCGGGCCTTGATCTGTCGAACCTCATCGTGCTCATCATTGCTGTCCTGCTCGTTGCGGCGGTAGATGCTTACAAATATGTACCCAGTGAAGATGACCAGCCCAAGTCCGCGATCGCCTTCTTAAGAAGCAAGGGCGTTGTCGTTCTCTGGGCAGCATTTATGGTTTTGTTTGTTGCAACTTTAGTCTTCGGAATGTATGGTTTAGGCTATGATTCCGGTTCATTCATATACGCTAGAATCTGACGGAGGAATTACTTATGAACATTGTTTGTCTCGACATGGAAGGCGTTTTGGTCCCTGAGATCTGGATCGAGTTTTCGAAGAAGACCGGCATTCCGGAACTTACACGCACGACCAGGGATGAGCCCGATTACGACAAGCTCATGCACTGGAGACTCGGCATCTTGAGAGAGCATGGTTTGGGCCTCAAGGAGATCCAGGATGTTATCGCGCAGATTGATCCTCTTCCCGGCGCAAAGGAATTCCTCGATGAGCTCCGCAAGGATATGCAGGTCATCATCATCAGTGACACGTTCACACAGTTCGCCATGCCTCTCATGAAAAAGCTCGGCTATCCGGCACTTTTCTGCAACTCACTTATCGTAGGTGAGGACGGCATGATCGAAGACTTCAAGATGAGGATCGAGAACTCGAAGCTTTCCACAGTTAAGGCTCTTCAGTCCATCGGCTTCGACACTATAGCTTCCGGCGACTCTTACAACGACCTCGCCATGATCAAGGCATCCAAGGCAGGTTTCCTTTTCAAGAGCACCGAGAAGATCATCGCCGACAACCCGGACATTCCCGCATTCGAAGAGTTCGACGAGCTGCTTGCCGCTATCAAGGCCGTTCCGGATTCTAACTGAGTCAGCTGAATTAATTATTGTTTTGAAAGGGATGTCTCTTAGTGCGGGACATCCCTGTTTTATGCAATTACATTCCTTTTTCATGCTTCGTTTCCATTTTTCCTGCATCGAAAATGGCGCTCAGTTTTTTGATCATCTGTTTAGGTTGTTTTACATGAGCAAAAACATGGATTTGCCCGAAAACCAGCTTTTTGCTCATCTTTTTTTTCGAAAAAACTGAGCAAAAAACTGAGCAAGTGTTCGCGCACCGGGGAAAATGCTTTCGTGCACCGGGAAGAATACTTTTCGCGCACCGGGGAATACTATTTACACACCTGCAAAGCAAAGCCTTGCGTGACAAAAATTACTTATACGCCTTCGGAAGATTCCAGCCGTAGTGTGCCGCGCAGAGTCTGATGACGCAGACGAAGAAGAAGCCTGCGAGCATGGCGGCTTCGGCAGAACCCGTGATGATGTAGAAAACGTAGACGATCGCGGCTCCGACGATGGAGGCGCATGCGTAGATGTGCTTTACGAAAATGTAGGGCATCTCAAGTGAGAGCGCGTCTCTTAAGACACCGCCGCCGACACCCGTGACCACGCCGAGGAAAACTACGAGGAAAGCGTTGTTGGCGTAAGGTCCCAGAAGGCCCGTGTGGACACCGTCTGCCGTGAAAGCGGCGAGGCCGATCGTGTCGAACCAGAAGAAGACCTTCTCATAGATGGCGCGCGTTTTGTCGGAAACTTCACGTTTTCTCTTGTGCTGCCACCATACGAATATGAATGTGACGTTGGCCGTGACGGCCGCAATGATAACGAATAAAGGGTTCTTGAAAGCCATCGGAGGGGTGGAGCCGGTGATGAGGTCCCTGATGATGCCGCCGCCCGTAGCTGTCAGGAGCGCTAAGATGTTGACGCCGAAGATGTCCATCTTCTTGCGGATGCCCGCCATGGCACCAGACACTGCAAAAGCGACAGTGCCGATGATGTCTGTGATCAAGATGAAGAGTTCGGTATCCATAGCAGACATTATATTTTTTTTGAACTGGTTTTTCTACTGGTGAAAAAACGGCCAAAAATACGGCTAAAAATAGCGGTTCTTTTATTTGACAGTTACCCCCTCTCTAAATAAAATAAAATAATCTATTTAAGCGGAGGCGTTTCGCATGGCAGCAATTACCGATTGCGAACATCTTGTACAGTATTACGAGACAGATCAGATGGGCGTTGTCCATCATTCGAACTACATCAGATGGTTTGAGGAAGCACGAACAAAGCTTTTCGAAGATATCGGACTGGGATATAAAGGAATGGAAGAGATGGGAATCATCAGTCCCGTCGTTGGCCTTACCGCTAAGTACAAGACCATGGCAAAGTATTGTGATACGGTCGTTATCAGGGCCGAGATCACAAGATATACCGGAGTAAGATTCGATATAAAGTATACGGTTTTCGACAAGGAGACCGAACAGGTAAGATGCACGGGAACGAGTGAGCACTGCTTCATCAGCCCGGCAGGAAAGGTTATCTCACTTCAGAGGGAAAAGCCTGAAGAACACGCGAGATTTGACATGCTCGTCAACGGAAAGGAAGGATAACATGGCAGATATCATTATCGTAGGCGCAGGCCCGGCAGGACTCTCCGCAGCTATCTACGCAAGACGCGCAGGCATGAGCACGACTCTTTACGAAGCCGAGATGTACGGCGGCCAGATCGTCAACACACCTGAAGTCGAGAACTATCCGGCTGTTGCAAAGATCTCCGGTTTTGATTTTGCGACTAACCTTTATAACCAGGCAATGAATCTCGGTGCTGTCCTTGAATTCGGCAAGGTCGCATCCATTGCGAAAACAGACTCCGGTTTTGTCGTCACCCTCGCTTCAGGCAAGGTTGATACTGCAAAGGCAGTCATCTTGGCAGTAGGCGCATCCAACCGCCACATGGGCATCGCGAGAGAAGACGAACACCTGGGCAAGGGCATTTCCTATTGCGCTACATGCGACGGCGCTTTCTATAAGGGCAAGACGGTTGCAGTCACCGGCGGCGGAAATACAGCCGTTGAAGATGCCATTTATCTTGCAGGTATTGTAGACAAGGTATATCTTATACACCGCAGAAATGAATTCAGGGCTGAAGATGTTCTCGTTGAAGCAGCGAAAAAGCTTCCCAACCTTGAGATCGTTACACCTTATGTAGTCGAGTCACTTCTTGGTGAGCCCAAGCTTACCGGCGTTGAACTTACGAACAGGGAAGACGGCAGCAAGAAGACGATAGACGTAAACGGACTATTCGTTGCGATCGGCCAGGAGCCGAAGACTGCCGACTTCAAGGATCTTGTAACTTTGCAGGGCGGATACATCGAAGCAGGCGAGAACTGCAAGACGAACGTTGAAGGCATTTTTGCTGCAGGAGACGCTAGAGTCAAGAAGGTAAGACAGCTTACCACGGCATGCGCAGACGGCGCAGTTGCCGCACTTGCTGCGATCGACTACATCAAGCTCGGCGTCTGATAAAAGAGATAACAATTAGTTGGAGGAATATATGTACAGAAATGTATTTGATGTGCTTGAAGAGAGAGGTTACTTCTCACAGGCAACACACAGAGATGAGATCTATGAGCTTTTGAGCAAGCCCGGTGTATCTTTCTACATCGGTTTTGACCCGACAGCTGACTCTCTTCACGTAGGTCACTTCGTTCAGATGATGGTAATGAGCCACATGCAGAAGGCCGGCCACAGACCGATCGCTCTCATGGGCGGAGGTACAGCCATGATCGGTGATCCTACAGGCCGTACAGATATGCGTCAGATGATGACCGTAGAGACTATCGACCATAACGTAGAGTGTTTCAAGAAGCAGATGGGCAAGGTCGTTGATTTTTCTGAGGGCAAGGCGCTCATTGTAAACAACGCAGACTGGCTCAGAAACCTCAACTACATTGAGTTCTTAAGAGAGGTCGGTACACACTTCTCCGTAAACAAGATGCTTACAGCTGAATGCTACAAGCAGCGTCTCGAAAAGGGTCTTTCTTTCCTTGAATTCAACTACATGCTCATGCAGGGCTACGACTTCTATTACCTTCACGAGAATTACGGCTGCAACCTTGAGTTCGGCGGTGACGACCAGTGGTCCAACATCCTCGCAGGCATGGAGCTCGTACGCCGTAAGAAGGGCGATTCCGTTTACGGCCTTACATTTACTCTCCTTACAAACAGCGAAGGCAAGAAGATGGGTAAGACAGCTAAGGGTGCTGTATGGCTTGATGCTGAGAAGACTCCTGTTTACGACTTCTACCAGTACTGGAGAAACGTTGATGATGCTGATGTTATCAAGTGCATGAAGCTTCTCACATTCCTCGAAATGGACGAGATCAACGAGTATGCAAAGCTTACGGATTCTGCTATCAACGAAGCAAAGAAGAGACTTGCTTACGAAGTTACAAAGATCGTTCACGGCGAAGAAGCTGCCGATATTGCGAAAAAGACGGCAGAGGATCTTTTCGAGAACGCGGGAAGATCTGAAGACATGAAGACAACTGAGATCACAGCTGATGAACTCAAGGCCGGCATGCAGATTGCTGACGCTCTCGTTAAGGCAGGTCTCATGAAGTCCAAGGGCGAAGCAAGAAGAATGATCCAGCAGAAGGGCGTTTACCTCAATGACAACGTTGTTGAGGATCAGTTCTATGAACTCAAGGAATCAGACTTTGACGCTAACGGTGAAGCTATCGTACGTAAGGGTAAGAAGAACTACCACCGCTTCAAGATCGGCTGATACCGGCTTAATTAAATGCTTTTCATCCCCGGCATATGTTTATGTCGGGGATTTTTACTTTGATATTTAGTTAATATTGTCGGTGTCAGTTCGTTGAAATGAGTTTTTGCGTAGCGTAAAATATTTTTAGATTTTGTGTTTGGAGGGAATTTTTTTATGAAGAGATTAAAGGCCATTGCAGCAGCTGCTCTTGCTTGCGTAACACTGATCTCATTCACTGGCTGTTCAGGTTTTAAGGTAATCGATGACGAGGATGTTTTCTTCGATGCTTTGGACAATGCAGTAGGCATTGATGATGATGAGACATATCACCAGAAGAACGTCACCTATAACGGAGACAAAGTCGAGTACGTAATCTATGCCCAGGACGGCGATAACTACTACACATATATCAGATTCAAGAAGGCTGACGATGCCATGGATCTTTTCGATGATTTCTATCAGGATTTCCAGGAGATCAGAGACGACAACGATTTCACCGGCAACAGCTCCATGAGTGCTACAAAGACCCGCGGTTCCGTATGTTTCAACGGCGAGATCGAGAGCGGTTCGATCATTTCTTTATACCGTCATGACAGCTACATCTATGAAGACTGCGAGATTTACGGCGGTGTTTACGTTAATGACAACGTTTACATCGAAGTTTACTCCCTGAACGGCAGCAAGCGCGACAAGGAAAAGATCACGAACTTCCTGAAGGAGATCGGATTTCCTAAGCCTTAAAAAGCGATTTCTCATCGCGGGTCCTCCGCGCTTCGCTTGTGCGGAAGCGATTCGAAATCATCTTTAGGCTTACAGCTTGCTTAAATAAGCTAATATCTACTAAGTTGGAAGCGATTCGAAATCATTATCAAGCTTTAATGTTTGCTTGTAAAATTAAATATCTGCTAAGAGGTCGGATTCTCATCCGGCCTCTTTTTTGTGTGCACGGAAATTTTCCGGCATAGTCCCATTAATGGCATTTACAAACATATGTTCGGGGTGATAGAATGACGGCACCTACAAGAACAGGGAGGTAAGACTATGGCAGTACAAGGCAATAAATACACGTATGACGGGACTTTTGAAGGTTATCTTTGTGCGGTGCTTGCAGCCTTGAGATCGGGGAAGGTGCCCGTTTCAATATCGGACAGAAGGACGACGGGATTTACTGATGATGCCATTAATGTCACTACAAGTTTTAAGGATGCCCAGTATCTTTATCACATGATCTCAGTCAAGAGCAGTGCAGAGGTCCAGCAGATGACGGCGGACTATTTCCTTACGGACAGCACCGGACTTGAGATCAATCTCTATAAGATGATCTTCTGTTCTTTAAAATACGGCGCAAGGGTTGCGGAAGATTATAAGAGCGAGCTGATGAGAGGCATCCAGATGGCGATAAGAGATCTCTACAGGGAGGCGCAGTCGATACTGCCGGAGCTTGATTTCTATCTCGGTGAGGAGGCTTCATGCATGGTGATAAATCCCAGGAATTCAGTGCTGCCGATAATCAAGCAGCCGGTCTTGAAAAGGCGCGACATCGACAGTTTTATCCTCTACGACAAGAGACACCATCTGCTTCTTGAGCGGTATGCCGACCAAAACATGCTGCTGGACATATCCGATTTTCCGATGCCCGAGTTCAAAGATCCCCACGAGGCATATTCTTATCTCTGGCCATTTGTAAGGGACCGCCGCTTTGAAGTCAGGGTCATACCCGGTCAAAAGAAAAGCGGCTCTACGATAGAGCCGCTCTGGTTGAAAGCTTCGTAAGTTTTCAGATCACTTCTTTTCCTCAGCAGATCTGATAGCCTTTCTCATGATCTTTCCGTTGAAGGTCTTGGGAAGCTCATCCACAAACTCAACTACTCTAGGATACTTATACGGAGCTGTCTTTTCCTTAACGTAATTCTGGATCTCTTTCTTGAGTTCCTCTGTTCTCTCTGTGCCCTTAACGAGAGTGATAGTTGCTTTTACGACGATACCTCTTACACCCTGAGGATCAGGTACACCTGTAACTGCGCACTCAAGAACATAAGGGAGTTCCATGATGACATTCTCGATCTCGAAGGGTCCGATACGGTAGCCGGAAGACTTGATGACATCGTCAGTACGGCCGACGTACCAGATGTAGCCATCCTCGTCTGCCCATGCAGTATCACCTGTGTGATACCAGCCATCGTGCCATGCCTCGTTTGTAAGATCGGGTGCGAGGTAGTACTGGAGGAAGAGTCCCTTCGGATGGTAGTTCTGTGTATTGATGCAGATCTCACCTGTCTCACCTGGCTTGCATACGTTGCCGTCGGGATCAAGGATCTTAACATCGTAGAGCGGGTTAGGCTTACCCATTGAACCGATGCGGAGCTTGGCGCCGACAAGGTTAGCGATGGCAAGCGTTGTCTCTGTCTGGCCGAAGCCTTCCATGAGACGGATACCCGTTGCTGCCATGAAGCGGTTGAATACCTCAGGGTTCAGAGCTTCACCTGCAGTAACAGCATACTTAAGTGAAGACAGATCGTACTTGGAAAGATCTTCCTTGATGAAGAATCTGAACATCGTCGGAGGTGCGCAGAATGTTGTGATGTTGTACTTTTTAAACATAGGGAGGATCTCTTCAGCCTTGAAGCGGTCGAAGTCGAATGTGAAGACAGGAGCTTCGCAGAGCCACTGACCATAGAGCTTGCCCCAGAGTGCCTTACCCCAGCCTGTATCGGAGATGGAGAAGTGGAGACCGTTAGGATCTACGTTCTGCCAATACTTAGCTGTAGGGATGTGGCCGATTGCATACATGTAAGAATGCAGAGCCATCTTAGGATATCCTGTTGTGCCTGATGTGAAGAACATTACCATCGGATCGTATCCGCATGCGTAATCTTCAGGACGCTCGAATACATCAGAGAAGTTCTTGAACTCCTCGTTGAAGTCGTGCCATCCGGGTCTTGAACCGTTGCAGAGGATGAGAGTCTCGACTCCGCATACCTTTGCTGCCTTCTCACACTCATCGGCAGCATCGTCATCTGAAGTGCAGAATACTGCTTTAACTCCTGCGGCATTGAAACGGTATTCGTAGTCGTGGTCACGAAGGAGGTGGGTAGCAGGGATAGCTACGGCTCCAAGCTTTTCGAGACCCATCATGGCGAACCAGAACTGATAGTGGCGCTTGAGGACAAGAACGACCTTGTCACCCTTGCCGATGCCCAAAGACTTGAAGTAGTTGGCCGTCATGTTGGAATACTTCTTGATATCGCCGAATGTGAATCTTCTCTCTGTTACGCAGTCCTTTGCGACCCAGAGCATGGCGAGCTTATCAGGGTTCTTGTCTGCGATAACGTCAACGCAGTCGAATGCGAAGTTGAACTTCTTGCAGGCAGGAACGTTAACGTCAACGTCTACCATCTGGCCGTTCTCGTCGAGAACGCCGTTGAGGTAATGTGTGTAAACGGCATCTTCAAGATTAGCTGCGTCAACGTTAGTAACGTTGTCTGTACGCATCTCCTCTGAATTGTAAGGTGTTGTATAGTTCTCACCCTTGCCCCATGCTTCAGGGTTCAGGATGATCGCATAGAAGACGCAGTCCTCACCGCCCAGAGCAAACTCGCCGTGGGGTTGTGTGGAGTCAAAGTAGATGCAGTCGCCTTCATGGAGTACTTCGGAGGAATCGCCGATGATTACCTTCAATGTACCCTTAACGACGATGTTCATCTCCTGATAGTTATGAGAAACGAGGTGATAGGGAGGATTCAAAGCCTCTTCGGAATAAGGTACTACGACACGGAAAGGCTCGCAGAGCTTGTTCTTGAATCTGGATGCAAGACGCTGGTATTTGTAGCCTGTACGTCTTGTGATAGGGCTTCCCTGTCCGTTTCTTGTTACGGCATATTCCTTGAGGGAAGGGGATGAACCTTCCATGATGTCGGAAATCTCAACGCCGGCAAGGTTAGCGAACTTGTAAATGAATGTAAAGTTGAAGTCCTGTGTACCTTCCTCAAACTTGAGATACTCCTCGGTGGAAATATCAAGTTTAGAAGCGACTTCTTCGGGTGTGAGTCCCATATCAAGTCTAAGACCATGAACACGGGATGCAACTTCAGCGAGCTTGAACTCTACGTTGTTGTCTGTTGTTGACATAAGCAATCTCCTTCTAAAAATGTATTTTTCTCCGCAAATAAAAAAAGCCTCAACATCCTACTTAGGATATTGAGACGAATATAAATCCGCGGTACCACTCAATTTGCAAACCCTTAAGGTTTACCACTCACGAAGTCTGACAACTCCTTTACCTTAACGCAGCATCACGGGCACCATCTACTTGGGAATCATTCCTGTTCGGGATGCCGGCTCGGAAGGGATAGCTCTTGCAAATATCGTCACGTGCCTCTCAGCAAACAGCACTTCTCTGTATTGAACGAATCAATGCGGCCTTCTTCGTCACAGCCTTTGATTAAGTATTCAATTGTTGCTCTTTCTTGCGAAAGCACCTCAAATATATATGTGCTTAACAAAATTGTCAACAATCATTTTCAAGTTATTTTTTTGCACATAAGAATTTGAAAGTGTAAAATGTGTTTATAATAATTTATTATCCGAATTATGCACTCATGTGGATCATCCGGATAAAAAATTAAAATGAGCACCAATCAGACCTAGCAATAAAAGCAAACACAAACGCCAAGGAGACACATAAGTATGTCGGTAAAGTATCTTGTATCGGGCGGCGAAGGCGCATTAGGCAAAACCGTTATCAGTATGCTCCTCCAAAGAGGAGAAAAAGTTAGGATCCTCATGAGTGAGCTTTCTGACACCAGGATCTACAGAAACAATCCTAACATCGAGATCTGTTACGGTATTTCCACAGACAAGGACTCTATGAGAGAATTCTTCGAACTCGAAGATCCGAGATCGGCAGTACTTTTCCATACCGATGAATATGTATCACTTTCCGATTCCACCAATCTCACAATGAGAAGAGTTAACGTCATCGGTGCTGAGAACATCGTTGACATGTGTCTTAAGCGCAAGGTCGGCAAGCTCGTTTACTTAAGTTCAGCATACGCACTTAATCCTGAGGTTTCAGGTGATAATATCACGATCCATTTCGACCGTAACAAGGTTGAAGGAGAATATGCAAAGTCAAAGGCTGAGGCAGCTGCTTATGTCATGGAGAAGGTTGCACTCAACAGACTCAATGCCGTAATGGTGCTTCCTACATTCATCATCGGCCCCGGCTATTCCCAGGATTATGAGATCAACAAGGTCCTCAACAGTTATCTTAACAACGGTACCATCCCTCCGAAGGGCGGCGGACGTGCTTTCGTCGACGTAAGAGACGTCGCAAACGCAATGCTCACATTGGCTGACAAGGGCGAACCCGGTGCCGGCTACATCGTAAGCGGCGACTACAAGACATCAGGCGAATTCTTCCAGGATGTTAACGATATCCAGGGTATCGAAAAGCCCATGAAGACAGCTTCCAAGCTCGTCATGAGCAAATCCCTTGCAAAGCTCGTCGACTTCTACTACAAGATCACACACAAGGAGAATCCGAGAGAAGCATACACATTGTTCAGTGAGAATCCCGATGCGCGTTTCGAAGACAACAGCAACGGTATCCTCCCAGAGACAACGATCAGCTTCAAGGAATCCCTCAACGATACCATCAAGGGCGCACAGCAGGGAGGCATCCAGTCATCAGCTGCAGTAACTCCCAAGTCTGACAAGAAGCCTGATGCTCAGGCAAAACCGGAAAAGAAGACAGCTTTCGATGCTATGGAAGCAAGACTCAAGCAGTCACAGAACGTTACTGCAAAGGCTCACACAGTTTCTCCGAATCCTGCTGAAGCAACTGCGCAGAGACCTGCCGGCACAAGACCTGCGGCAGCCGCTGCAGCAAAGGCAGCAGCTGAAGAAAAGGAAGATGAGAACAAGTCGATCATGCCTCAGTCTTCTCTGAAGGACCCTGAGACAGAGAGCAAGTCTGATGAGCCCACGCCTAATAAAGAGACTACATTCAGATTCGGTGGCACACCTACAAAGTTCACGACAGCAGAGCCCAAGAAGTCCATCATCCCGGGTAAGGATGATGCAAAGGCAGCTCCTGCAGAGAAGAAGCCTGAACCCGTTAAGTCAATAATCCCTGAAACTCCGAAGGCACCTTCTCCTTCTCCTTTCAAGACATCAGAGGAGCCTAAGGCTGAAGCACCCAAGGCAGAAAGACCTGTATCAACAGGTTTCCCGAGAGCAGCAGCTACACCTTCTTCTGCACCCGCAGCACCTGTTGCACCTGCAGCACCTAAGGCTGTAGAAACACCTAAGGCTGAAGAAACTCCCAAGGCAGCAGAGCCCAAGGCTGAAGAGCCGAAGGCAGAAGAACCCAAGGCAGAAGCACCTAAGGCTGAAAGACCTGTATCTTCAGGCTTCCCGAGAGCTGCGGCAACACCTACTTCCGCACCCAGAGCAGAAAGACCTGCATCTGCAGGATTCCCTAGAGCGGCTGCTACACCTTCATCTGCACCTAAGGCAGAGAGACCCGGTGCCGGATTCCCTAAGTCATCTTCAACTCCTTCTTCATCACCGAAGGAAGAGTCCAAGCTTGGCTCCGGATCATCATTGGGCGGAGGCTCACTTAGCGGCGGTCCGTCTTTAGGCGGCGGATCACTTGGCGGCGGTTCCGGCGAAGGAAAGCTGCATGCATCAGATTCTTCAGCACAGTCGATCACGGCACAGTTCCTTTCTGCGCAGGCAGCTGACCGCAACAACGCATTCAAGCCTACCCAGTCGAATGAACCTAGCCCTTTCAAACCTGCAACGGCTTCAACCGCTTCTTCAAAGGCTGAGCCCGGCAATCCTTTTAAGCCCGCTCCGACAGCAGTACCTGCACAGAAGGTTGAAAGCGTAAATCCGTTCAGCTCTTCGTTCAAACCTGCAGAACCCGCAAAGACAGAACCCGCTGCACCTGCTTCAAATTCTTTCGGTTTCAAGCCTTCCGGATCCGAAGCTGAAACAAAGAAAGAACCTTTGATCACACAGCCTACTGACGATTCATTCTTCGATGACATTGACGAGGAGTTCAATAAATTCCATTCCATTGCCAATGCCCCTGATAATGGTTCAGGACCGGTAGTTCCTCCGGGAATCTTCGCTCCTCCTCCGGGAAACTGATGAATGAGTGTAACGCTAGTGGAATCAGTAAAGATTAATAAGAATATTATTTTAGCAAGCGCGTCTCCCAGGAGGCGCGAATTGCTGTCTTTGGTTACAAAAGATTTCGTTGTGGTAACAGCCGACGTTGACGAGCGTGCCGCAGAGATAAAGATGGAAGAAGAGGGCACACCTGCGCTTAAGGTCAGTGAGCATCTTGCAGAGATAAAAGCGAAGGCTGTTTTCGATTCCCTGTCGGAAGAAGAAAAGGAGAATTCGATCGTCATCGGTGCGGACACATCTGTCATTTTGGATGACGTGATCTACGGCAAACCGCTTGATCGTGAAGATGCGGTGAGAATGCTTTCATCAATGTCCGGAAGAGAACATGTTGTTGCGACCGGAGTCGCTGTTTTCGCAGGGTCAGAGAAGAAGGTTTTTACTGAAGAAACACGTGTCGAATTCTATGCTTTGGACGAACTTCAGAATAAGCTCATTTCGGACTACTGTGACAGCGGTTCACCTTACGATAAAGCAGGCTCATACGGCATCCAGGACATGGGTGCATTACTGATAAAAAGGATCGACGGAGACTACTCCAATGTGGTGGGTCTGCCCGTCTCAAGATTGGCGCGCGAACTTGCAAATCTGATATAATATCTCCTGGAATATTCGGATAGATTTACAGGAGGAAAAACTCATGTTTGGGATAGGATTAAACAATCTCATCAAGATTGGTTTCAGAGTTAGTGATCATATCCTGAAGCAGCAAGAGATAGAGCGTTCAAGAACCGCTTCCGAGAGAGCAAGACTTCAGGCTGAAGCCTCTAGAGAGAAGACTATCGAAGAAAATTCAAGATACAGAAGAACGATGCTGGAAGACGAGATCGCACGTGCCAGCGTAGCTGTTGAATGTCCGAACTGCGGTTCGACGGGCAACAGGATCAGAAGGGGTTCTACCGGTTTCTGCCAGTTCTGTGGAACAGCCATTCAGATCAGCCATAGCGGCACAGCTTTTATCGCTGACCCGATCGAAAAAGAAAGAGCACTTGCTCAGGAAGAAAACTTAAGAAAGAGCGGAGTGCAGGATAATGGCTAAGGGAAGCGTGGACAGCAGTACTGTAGGGAGCGTTTTTGCCCTGATCGGATTATATACATTTATTTATATAGTCTGCACAGCGTTGTTCATCTTCTTGTTCCACACGGGCCTTTTCGCGGAAATGGACATCCTTATGTACAGGGGTGCCTTATTTGTTCTGATCACCGGTGCCATAGCTGCGGTTATCATGGGTATCGTCAGAAAACTGTGGGGCTTTGTAACTAAGAGGGACATCATCCTGATGTTCACCATTTTCTGCTGCTTAAACATGATGTTCCTGACGCTTGTTCCCGTTACGGTCGAGCGTTCGGTATCCGTGTTCATGTTAAGCTACATGGAGGAGAATTCCGACCAGACCTTCACCGAGGAATCTGTCAGCGAAGTGTTCGTCGAGAAATATGTTGATGACTACGGTGCTTTCGAAAAGCGTTTCCACGAACAGGTTGAGACGGGCACCATAGTCCAGAACCCCGACGGCTCTTATTCGATTACCGAGAGCGGCAAGTTCGTTGTCAAGATGTTCAGGGTCGTAACGGACTGGTTTGGTACCGATCAGGAGCTGGTTTATCCGAACGAAAATTAGTTTTCGGACATTAATATCAATTATCGGGGGCATCTTTTGCGAGATGCCCTTTTCTTTGGTTGACAATTTATATTTGACACAATATAATTTCATCAAACAGAAATGAAAGGAGAACTACAAAATGTCCATTTACGATTACACAGTTCCCACACCCAAAGGAGAGGAGATCTCCCTCAAGGATTACGAAGGCAAAGTTATTCTCATTGTAAATACGGCAACAGGCTGCGGCTTCACACCTCACTACAAGCCGATCGAGGAGATGTATGAAGAATTCCATGATAAGGGATTCGAGGTAATCGATGTACCCTGCAACCAGTTCGCAGACCAGACTCCCGGAACAGATGAGGAGATCCACGAGTTCTGCACACTCAAGTACAAGACACAGTTCCCTCAGATGAAGAAGTCCGACGTCAACGGCGAGAACGCTCTTCCTCTGTTCACATATCTCAAGTCCCAGCAGGGCTTCGAAGGGTTTGGAATAGGACCTTCCGCTCTCGCCATGAAGGCTATGCTCAAAAAGAACGATCCGGATTATGAGAACAATCCTGACATCAAGTGGAACTTCACAAAGTTCATCGTCGACAGGGAAGGCAATGTAGTTAAGAGATTCGAGCCTACAACAGACATGAAGAAAGTAAGAAAATTCGTCGAGAGCCTTATCTGATCAGGAGTGATGCTCAAATGAAAGTTAACGACAACATGAAGCTTGATTCGCAGCTGTGTTTCCCTTTATATGCAGCAGCGCGAAAGATAGTAAATCTCTACACACCCTACCTTAAACCATTGGGGATCACGTACACGCAGTACATCATGTTCCTGGTCCTCTGGGAAGAAGAGAAGATCACGGTAGGTGACCTGTGCAAGAGATTAAAGCTCGACACCGGTACTGTTACGCCGATGCTCAAAAATACCGAAAAGCAGGGTCTTATCAACAGGACTAGAAGCGAAGAAGATGAGCGAGTAGTCGTTGTAAGCCTGACTGAAGAAGGAAAGGCATTATACAAAAAGGCGAAAGACATCCCCACGAAGCTCAGTTCCTGTGTGAGACTCAGCCCGGAAGAGGCAATGCAGCTCTATTCGACGCTGTACAAGCTTCTCGAAGAATAAACGTAAAGGTCATTCCACTTTTTATTACACCCACCCCTCCCCCAAAACACACAGACCAAAAAAGTGGAACTACAATTTAAAAAGACCAAGGAAAGAGCCGGCTCATAATGAGTCGGTTCTTTTTCTACGTAATTCATACAGTAAAGTATCGCGTTTACTGTACAGATTACGTATTTTCGAAAGGAATACAGTAAATCGTACAGTAAAACAGCGCTATAACTGTATAGATTACGTACCCGGAAGATATACCTGATGTCCCCTGAAATTGATTTTAGTGCACTAAAGACAAATCGGAAATCAAACCGATATTTCCGGTTTGGTAATTCTGTCCATCCGATTATTATGGACGGGAATATCAAAGGAAAAATATAATTTAAATGTAGCAAGGATCTGGCGCCAGTCCTATGAATTAAGCCTACGGAATAAGGGCTTTTGGGAATAAGGGAGGGAACTGATATGCCACCTTCAAGAAAGAGTACATCTACACATTATGATTCTGGAAGCAGCAGCCGCAGCTACAGCTCAAGAGGCGGCAGAAGCTCAGGCAGACTCACGATCTTCGATTGGGTCATCAGGGTTCCGATAGCACTTTTGCTCTTGGGATTCATGGGATTCTATCTCCTGTCGGGCGCGACGATGGATGTCGAGAAGTTCAAGGCAACAGTCAGCAGAATTCCTGAATTCCCCGCATTCGTCATGGAGCAGATGCAGAAGAAGTCAGATGCCCAGAAAGCATACGAAGAGACGGCTGTCCAGGACAGCTACTACGTTAAGTCGATAGGCCGTTACTGCGACTGGGACGCCGAGATGGAGTGCTACTACGATTCAGAAACAGACTGCTATTTCTGGTACAACGATACGACCAAGACACACACATGGCAGTACTGGTACGAGGACATCTCATCCGACTATGGTGATTACGGCTGGATGGAATTTGATTCCACAGAAAAGCAGTGGTACATCGAAGTATCGGACGGAGAATGGATCGAGCTGCCGTCAGAATACGACCGCAGCAATCTTTGGCACGTTGAATAAGACAATTTACCGCAAATATGGAAAAGGGATAGAAAAACGCCGGAGTGTAAGTGCTCCGGCGTGTTCGTTTATATGTGCTTTTTGTTTCTCTAAAAGCCTGAAGTTATACGCGGCCGAATCCGACTGCTTTTCTGACGAGCTCGTACTTCTCTTTTGCGATCTCGTTTGTGTAATCACGGCCGGCATCAAGGATGTCGTCGATCATGCCGCTTGCGAGCACTTCGTTGTACTTCTCCTGAAAAGGAACGACTTTCTCAACAACGGCATCGGCAACAGCTTTCTTGAGGTCGCCGTATCCGCCGCCTTCGAATTTTGCAACTGCATCTTCGATCTCGCATCCGGAGAATACGGAATAGATCGTAAGAAGGTTGGATACGCCGGGCTTCTCGTCTTCGTCGAACTTGATGATGCCGTCTGAGTCAGTAACCGCGGACATGATCTTCTTGCGGATCGTCTTTTCGGGATCTGAAAGGAAGACAGATGCCTTCGGATTGTCGGTAGACTTGCTCATCTTCTGGTTAGGGTTCTGAAGATCACGGATCTTGGCGCCTACTGTAGGGATGAGCGGCTCAGGGATCCTGAAGAGTTCGCCGTAACGGTTGTTGAATCTGATCGCAAGGTTTCTTGCAAGCTCAACGTGCTGCTTCTGGTCGATGCCTGTAGGAACGTACTTAGGATCGTAAAGCAGGATGTCTGCTGCCATGAGGTCAGGATATGTAACAAGGCCTTCCGTGAAAGTCTCGTGAAGAGCGGACTTAGCCTTGAACTGATGCATTCTGGTCAGGTCGCCGTGAGGTGTGTGGCATTCGAAGATCCAGGACAGATTTGCGTGATAGAGATTCTCCGACTGAATGTAGATGTGCATGTTCTCAAGGTTGGGATCGACGCCGCATGCGATGTACATTGCGATGGCGTTGATGATGTTCCTGTGAAGAGCATCAGGATCCTGGGGAACCGTGATAGCGTGCATGTCAGGGACGAAGAGGAATGTCTCATAGTCTTTCTGATAGTTAACGATCTGGGAGATTCCGCCTGCGTAATTTCCGATCGTAAGTGAACCGCTGGGCTGAAGGCCCGTAAGTAATCTGTCCATATTAAACCTCCATTGTCATTAAGACGCTTAATCTTATCACGATGTAATATAATTTACAAAGAAAGAGAGGACTATAATTTGCTTTATATTCTTACGGCACTTAAATGTGAAGCTGCGGCGCTGGGTGGACTTCCCGGCGAAGTTATAGTCACGGGCGTAGGCGGGCGCGTTGTTGACCGGATCAAACAGATCGATCTGAAGCCTTACGATTGCGTGCTTAATGTCGGCGTTTGCGCAGGCCCCGAAAAAGGTGAAGGCTACCTTATCAATCAGGTTATTTCCTCTGTTACCGGCCGGCGTTTTTATCCTGACATTCTCTTTGAGTCAGGTGCGAAAGAGATGACTGTCACATATTCTGATGAGGTCGTGACTTCTGTCGGAGAAGGCATGCTCTATGACATGGAATCTGCCCTTATCTGCGATGCTGTCCTGAAGATGATCCCGCCGTCGAATCTCGCTCTTTATAAAGTCGTTTCAGACAGCGGCGAAAACTTCCCTTCGGCAAATGAAGTTACACAACTTATCAAATCTCACGCAGATGAGATCAGGAAGATTGCTTCGCTGCTCGCCGGTGAAGAGGTTAATGCCTCATATGAGTTCGTTCCGGAATCGATAAAGGAAAAGCTTCGTCTTACACAGTATATGCGGAATGAATTAAAAGATCTGGAGCATTATTGTGTTGCTTCGGGCAGGCAGGATGAACTGCTGAAGCTTCTGTCTGACATGGAAAATGACGGGCGGATCCCTGTTAAGGATAAGAAAGCCGGAAGGGAGGTGCTCGATGAGATTTACTCATATCTACGTTGAGGAACGGGCACTGGAATACCCTCTGGCGCAGAAGATATTGGATAAACTTCCTGATACGAATGTTGTCAGGATAAAGCATTACAAAGACGTGTTCGACCGCAAAAGACAGAATGCGGTTTTGCAGCATGAGCACCGCGCACTGATAGTAGCGGTAAGAGACGGCAACAGGATCTTTGAAGGCGCGCCGGTGTGCCAGTCTTTCGGAAATGCAAATTTCTATTATGCGAGCTCCATGATGAACTGCCCGTTCGATTGTGAGTACTGTTATCTGAAAGGCATGTATCCTTCAAGCCACATGGTCGTGTTCGTGAACCTTGAAGATTACCGCGCTGACGTTGAAGAAAAGCTTAAGGAAGGACCGATGTATGTCTGCGCTTCCTACGATACGGACCTGCTGGCAATGAACGGCCTTACGGGGCATGCGGATTTCTGGAAAGAACTCGCAGCAGTGCATCCTGACCTTCTCGTAGAGCTCAGGACAAAGGCTGCGGTTGAGATAAAAGAAAAAATATCGAACGTCATCTATGCATTTACATTGTCACCTGAGGAAGTGGTATCGCGTTATGAGAAGAATACCGCTCCTTTGAAGGCCAGGATCAGCGCGGCTGCTTCTGCTATCGAAAACGGCGCTAAGGTAAGGCTATGCTTTGATCCGGTAATTAAGATCCCCGGTTGGAAAGATGCATATAAGAGACTTGTTGATACGACGGTGGCCGCGATAGATTTCCCGAAGCTTACAGATGTCAGTGTCGGTACGTTCAGGATATCAGCCGACTACCTGAATAAGATGAGGAAGGCTTATCCCGATTCGGAGGTCGCGTGGTATCCTTATGTCATAAAAGACGGCGTTGCACAGTACGAACCTGAGACCGACCGCGGGATGCAGGAGTTCGTCTGCGCAGCATTAGGGGAACACATAGGAAAGGAGAAGATATTCACATGGAATTAAAGACTGCAATCGTGACCGGAGCGTCTTCAGGCATTGGACTTGCCATCTCGAAAATGCTTGCCGAAGAAGGATATAAAGTTTACGGCATCGGAAGGATCTTTCCTGACGGCTGTGACTTCTTTGAGAAGAGGATGTCTTTGGATCTGAGAGATACGGATATACTTCTCGCAAAGACAACCGGCATAAAGAGAGTGGACCTCCTGGTCAATGCGGCAGGCAGTGCGTTCTATGGGCTTGCCGAGTTCAATACTCCCGACCAGATAACAGAGATGTGCAGGGTGGATCTGGAAGCTCCGATGATCCTGACATCGGCCCTGCTCCCGAAGCTTAAGGATGTGAGGGGCATGGTGATCAACATCGCGTCGGTCACTTCAACCAGGATCAACACACACGGTGCCGTATATGGTGCTTTGAAGGCAGGACTTCGAAGCTACGGCAGAAGCCTTTACGAAGAAGTAAGGAAGACCGGCGTAAGAGTCGTTACGGTCTGCCCGGATCTTACGGCCGGTACAAAGCTCTACAGAAATGCCGATTTCAAGCCTTCTGAAGATGACGGCTGCTACCTCGTTCCTGAGGATACCGCCGAGTGCGTCAGGGACATCATCAACATGAGAGAGGGTGCCGTTGTGACGGAAGTCGAGGTAAGGCCCCAGTTCAACAGAATCGAGAAGAAGAAAAACTGACAAGGACAAAGATTAAATTGAATTTGATTTTTAATTAATATATTATCGCTGTATATGGGTACCCAGGCAAAACAAGGCAAACTTTATTCGATTTACAAGGCTGTTATTACAGTCTTGTCTTTTGCAGTGATGTTCTATTTGTTCACGATCTGTTTTGCCGGAACATACAGGGTTATTTCGGGAATCGGATATAAACGCATTCTGTTTTTGAATTCGGTCATTGTTTTGCTGGCTGTGTTTATCTGCGTCATTGTACTGGGTGTGTATATTTCAAGATCAGTGAAAGCAGCCGTTCTGTTTTCGAAGCTTGAAGATGAACGCACGTTCGACAAAGTAATGACTGGCTTAAAAATCGCTATTTTTATAGAAAGTATTATATTAGTCGTAGCAGCTTTCAACATGCCGCAACGAAGCGATCAGAACAGCATTCAGTATTCAGCTTTCGGACTTTCATGGGGAATATCCGAGATCCTTATCGCGCCCAGCCATCTTGGCGTTTGTCCCCACAATTCGGGAATGGTTCTTTTATCGTATTTACTGAACCTTGTTGTCGGTAACTACAACAGTGCTGCCGTAATGCTTATCTTTGCGGTAATGGTGCCTTTTATCTATTCTGATCTGGCAGTTATCGGAGCTAAATTCGGCTTGTCACGGAAGATGCAGGTCCTGGTAATGGTATGCGGCTTGCTCTTTTTGCCTTTGCAGGCAAAAGCAGCATATGTATATGGTGATGTTCCGGGACTGTTTTTCGCTGTCAAAGCAATGAAACATGCATCGGACATAGCGGAGAAAAAGGCTAATGTCAAAAACGCATTGGCAACGGTTTCTTTTATAGCCCTTGCATGTGCATTCAAGACTTTTTATACGATCTTTGTCATTGCAATTGCTCTTTACCTTACAGTTGAACTGTTAAGACAGCGCAGGTTTAAAGAATTGCTTATTCCGGTTGCAGTGGTTGCGGCACCGCTTGTTTTGTCTTCCGTGATCGAGTTTATCGTTGCATCAATAGTCGGAGGAACGATGTCTACAGGCGCTTCAAAATATGCCTGGATCGCAATGGGAATGCAGGAAGAAGCAGGCTGTTATAACGGTTATTTCGGTGCAACCTTCATGGAGGCAGGCTGCGATACGGCTGTCCAGGCTGAAATGGCGAAGAAAGACATAGCCGAGACATTGCAGTATTTTGCGTCCAATCCGAATCAGGCTCTGGGGTTTTATATAAGAAAGACCATGCTTCAGTGGACAGATCCGACCTATTTTGAATTTGAATTATTCACCCGTAATGTTTATCTGGATCCTTATGCTTCACAGCTTACCTGGTTTTTATCTAACCCTGCGGTTATCAGGATCGTTGCTTCATTCCTGAAAGTGTTCCAGCTCCTGATGCTGATCGGAGGAGTTGTTACATCGGTAATGACCATGAAAAGAAAAGCCGGGACACCTTCTTTGTTATTGTTGATTACTTTTATCGGCGGATTCTTTTTCCATCAGATATGGGAATCATCACCGAACTATGCAATGCCTTACATGGCAATATTGATCCCGGCAAGTGTATCCGGCCTTCGCGATTTTATCAGGAAGATCTCGTCTTTGAAGCTTAAGGGCATGGCTAAAGCCAAGATCTCTGTCAAACCATACGGGCTGGCAGTTTTCCTTGCAGGAACCGCAGTATTCCTGTTAGCGGCTGCAGGTATCGGTACTATCAGGCAGATCCTTGTTGACGGACGGGATGAATATAAGACTTATTTTAAGGAGACACTGAAGCTTTCCAGAAATCCTTTGGAGGAAGGCACATATGTCTTAAAGCCCGCTTCAGATGATTATGAGGGGAACGGTGTTCAGATCGAAGTTACAAGACTTGCCGGCAAATACACTCTGAGAGTGTGCTATGACGATATGGACGAGTACATTTATCTGACTAATAAAAACGGAAAAATGGTTGTAGACTGGTGTTTTTATGATGAAACACAGATATTTGTAATACTCAAGAACACCGATGGCACTTATTCGATCTGCCAGGGAGATTCCAAGGCGCTGGCAATGGATCCGGAGTCAGGCATGGTCTTCAATGATTTCATAGATTATACGTTCCTCTTTAATGATCCTAAATATGAGGAATATATTTCGTCACATCCCGAGACAAAGTGGGATTTTGTTCCGGCCGGCTGATGCCGTTTCCTATTTAGTATGGGCACCATATTTATGCGGCTAGTTTTCTGAGCAGAAATATTACATTTTTATTCCCCAACCAGGGCAAAAATTTCTAAAAAAGTCTTGAAACCCTATTGTTTGTCAACTTTTCGTACTTTTATTACAGTCGCGTTACAGGCACAATATATTGTGATTTGCTGTTGACACAACCACAACATATGGGTAATCTGTAAGAGCGTTTTGAGAAATCCGAAGCGCATTCGCACCTATTTTCAATTCATAAGCGAGGTATTGGGGTATGATCATCGGCGGACTTCAGAAGTTGACTCTTTTGGACTTCCCCGGGACGGTAGCTTGTACGGTTTTTACGGTCGGCTGCAATCTGAGATGCCCTTTCTGCCACAACCCGGACCTGGTGAACAATCCCCCGGAAGACCAGAGGATGAGCGAAGAAGATTTTTTCGCGTTCCTCAAGAAAAGACAGGGGATCCTGGACGGAGTTGCCATCACAGGCGGCGAACCGCTTCTGCATTCTGACATCGGTGAGTTTATCGCAAAGATCAAGTCGATGGGTTACAAGGTAAAACTTGATACCAACGGCACGTTCCCTGACAGGCTGGAGAAGATCCTGGCCGGAGGCAACGTCGATTACGTGGCGATGGATCTCAAGAACACCTTTGACAAATATGCGGAAACAGTCGGTATCAAAAACTTCGATGTTGAGCTCATAAAGCGAAGCATCAGGCTGATACAGGAAAGCGGCGTTGCACATGAGTTCAGGACAACAGTGGTAGCGCCTCTTCACGAAGCGGGCGATTTCGATCAGATCGCGAAGCAGGTGGAAGGATCTGAGAATTACTTCCTCCAGAACTTCGTAGATTCGGGAAATCTCCTGAATGGTGAAGGCCTTGGCGAGATGCCGCACGAAGAGTTGGAAAAAGCTTTGGAAAATGCGAAGAAAATAATACCGCAAGCAAAGATCCGCGGAGAGAGTTAAGGAGAGGAACATGTATCAAATCATCAAGAGAGACGGCAAAGTCGTAGACTTTGACTTAAGCAAGATCTCGGGAGCCATTGAGAAGGCTTTCGTTGCACAGAACAGAGAGTATAATTCACAGATCATCGATATGCTCGCTTTGAATGCCGTATCCGACTGCGAGAAGAAGGCAGTTGACGGCAAGGTAGACGTTGAGTCCATCCAGGACAGCGTCGAGGTTACGCTTCAGAAGATGGGTTACGACGATGTAGCTAAGGCTTACATCCTTTATCGTGCACAGCGCGAAAAGATCCGTAACATGAACTCTGCTCTCTTGAACTACAAGAGCCTCGTCGACAGCTATGTTAAGGTTGAAGACTGGCGTGTTAAAGAGAACTCCACAGTTACATATTCCGTAGGCGGTCTCATCCTCTCCAACTCCGGCGCGATCACAGCAAATTACTGGCTCTCTGAGATCTACGACAAAGAGATCGCAGATGCGCACAGAAATGCTGATATCCATATTCACGACCTTTCCATGCTCACAGGTTACTGTGCAGGATGGTCACTCAAGCAGCTCATCCAGGAAGGTTTGGGCGGCATCACAGGTAAGATCACATCTGCTCCTGCAAAGCACCTCTCCACACTTTGCAACCAGATGGTCAACTTCCTCGGCATCATGCAGAACGAGTGGGCAGGCGCTCAGGCTTTCTCCTCTTTCGATACATATCTTGCACCTTTCGTAAAGGTTGATAGCCTTTCATATAAGCAGGTTAAGCAGGACATCCAGTCCTTCATCTACGGCGTTAACACACCTTCAAGATGGGGTACACAGAGCCCGTTCACAAACATCACTCTTGACTGGACAGTTCCGAACGACCTCGCTGAGCAGAACTGCATCGTCGGCGGCAAGGAGATGGACTTCAAGTACAAGGATTGTAAGGCTGAGATGGACATGGTCAACAAGGCTTTCATCGAGATCATGATCGAAGGTGACGCTAACGGCCGCGGCTTCCAGTATCCTATCCCTACATACTCCATCACAAAGGATTTCGACTGGTCTGAGACAGAGAACAACAAGCTTCTTTTCGAGATGACAGCTAAGTACGGTATCCCTTACTTCTCCAACTACATCAACTCAGACATGGAGCCTTCCGATGTACGTTCAATGTGCTGCCGTTTGAGACTCGACCTTCGTGAGCTCCGTAAGAAGTCCGGCGGATTCTTCGGTTCAGGCGAGTCCACAGGTTCCGTAGGCGTTGTTACTATCAACATCCCCCGTATCGCTTACCTTGCAACAGACGTTGATGACTTCTATAAGAGACTTGACCACCTCATGGACGTTTCTGCAAGATCACTCAAGATCAAGAGAAACACGATCACAAAGCTTCTCGAGGAAGGCCTCTATCCTTATACAAAGCACTACCTCGGAACATTCAACAACCACTTCTCCACGATTGGTCTTGTTGGTATGAACGAAGCAGGCCTCAACGCAAGATGGCTCAGAAAAGATCTCACTCACGAAGAGACACAGAAGTTCGCAGCTGACGTTCTCAACCATATGAGAGAGAAGCTCTCCGACTATCAGGAGAAGTACGGCGACCTCTATAACCTCGAGGCTACACCTGCAGAGTCCACAGCTTTCCGTCTTGCTAAGCACGACAAGGCTAAGTACCCTGACATCATCACGGCAGACGATGCTTCCGGCGTATTCTATTACACCAACAGTTCACATCTTCCTGTCGGATACACAGCAGACATTTTCGATGCATTGGACGTTCAGGATAACCTCCAGACACTCTATACATCAGGTACGGTATTCCACGCATTCTTGGGCGAGCGTCTCCCTGACTGGAAGGCTGCAGCATCTCTCGTAAGAAAGATTGCCGAGAACTACAGACTGCCTTACTACACAATGTCTCCTACATACTCCATCTGTTCCGTCCACGGATACCTCCCCGGCGAAGTCAAGGCTTGCCCTCACTGCGGCGGTCCTACAGAGACATATAGCCGTATCACAGGTTACTATCGTCCGGTCAAGAACTGGAACGACGGTAAGCTCCAGGAGTTCAAGGACAGAAAGACATATGACATCTGCAACTCCAACATGAAGCCCAGAACGGCTACAGTCACCATTACACAGGCAGAGGACAAGGCAGCTTCTGATGTTGTGGACGGCGATGCACAAGTAACAAAGCCGATGCTCTTCACAACACACACATGTGCTAAGTGCAAGGCTGTTAAGGCAATGTTCGATGAGCAGCGCTTCGACTACGAGCTCGTATATGCTGATGACGATCTCGACCTCGCTAAGCAGTTCGACATCGTAAACGTTCCCGTCCTCGTCATCCCTGAAGACGGCGGCGTTAAGAAGTACACAGACATCGGACCCATCAGAGATTATGTAAACGAATGCAAAGGCATTAAAGCTTAAGGATTGGTGTTTGAAGTGACTAAGGGCTGTCTCGGTTGAGGCAGCCCTTATTATTTGTTTGGGGCGTGCTTTGGGGGCGGCGGACGGTGTTTTCGAGACGGGGATTACGGAACGGTGGACGGCTTGGGGCAGCGTTTTCGGTGGCAAATTATTTTTCTATTACATTTGAAAAATTCCTCATGGAAATTTGAAAAGTAGTAGTACAATACGATTATTAATTTAGCGAGGGGACTGCTGTTATGGATGATTTTTCTTTTACACAAAAAACTGAAAGAGAGCAGAACATCACCGCACTGTCAGCAATGAGCTTTGCAGATCTCAACGAAGAAGCCGAGCTTGACAAGGTCGATTTCGAGACCCTGATGGAAGAGATAAGAGTCAGCTGATAAGCCTTAAGTGCGGCACCATAGTTGATTAGAAAATAATGAGGGGCTATTGCCCCTTTTTTGATGGGCGCAGGATGGAGGCAGGGCACCAGGTGATTCTTCAAAAAATAATTCCAGTCTTTATTCCATGTTTTCAAGTTGCTTTAGGTGGAATATTAGGTGGAAAATGGCCGAATTCCACCTGATGTTCCATGTGAATGAACTGAAATAAGTGGAATATAAAGTGGAAACCTTTTTAACCAAGCACTGAAGGTATGAAAAGTGAATCATAGATTACAGAATTGAGTTTAGTGTGAAGACTTCTTATGTCGAAAGGGACTTCGTCCACATCATAAGTGTAGAAGACGTCCAATTCAGGAAGCAGACCTGCGCCCGAATAATTATTGTAAGTTGTGGAGGTCTTGCGCGTGTAATCAGCTGAGTTCTTAAGCCCAAAATGTTCGTGGAACTTGCAAAGATCCAGTTCTCTTATCAGGATTACAAAATCTGAATATATAGGGCGGCTCATTCCACTAAGCCAGATTTCCGGTTCGTATTTAAATGGAATTCCCTGTTCTGTATAAAAGCGTGTGATGTCGGCTTCTGCAGCCGATCTGTAGTATGTGCCGTTGTAATAGTGGGTTTTGTGCTCCGGGTAATATGGATTGGAATCATGCTTCAGGCTTTCGAAAAACTTGCCGTCGATGATTACTGATTTTCCTGTGCTGTCTATAAAACGTCTTCTAATCTTTTCAGGCACTATGTCATTCGGAGGCGTGCAGCGAAAAGCGCTGTTCCAAAGACCATCAAGTTTGCACAGCTCACATGAAAACTGCTCTCTCAATGAGATGGTGTTACAAAGTGCTTTCCCAATCTGTGTGTTGATTGAATAATATTTTGAGCCTGAAATGACGACGTCACGGAGTTTGCCGTGGATTAATCTCTTTGTCCTCACCACTTCAGGCAACTCCGCAAGCTGCTGCTTGCAGTAGTTGATGCGGAGAGCGAGATATTCGCGCGGGATGTAGGGTGTAACGATATTCATACCAATAGTATAAGAGGGGGCTTTGTCGGTTTTCTACGACGAAATGCCGACAAATACCGACAAGCGCGGAAACGCAGGCGGGGATTGGGTAAATGGGTTATATGCACAATCGAAAACCGACAAAAGTATGCAAATACCGACTTACAAATCGACAAAGTAGTTCTCATAATAAAAGCATAAAAATAATTAAATACATAAAAGCATATGTGCGGGTGGCATGCCCGCCTGGAAAATGCAAAAACAGGCGCATATTTGTGCGTTGAATGATCACAGATTAAACGCGGAGAATACTCAGTAACCGGAATAGGAGGCTCTTATGCTTAAGGATTTTGTTAAGGCTCAAAAGCCTGAAGATGAAGAATTTATCACAAGACTTGAAGAAGAGAGGGCGAAGCTTTTCGCAGCCCAGATGAAGATAAAGGAAGCGGGACTTCCCGTAATGGTTATTTTCGAGGGCTGGGGCGCGGCAGGAAAGGGCAGCGTATTAGGCAAGATCATCAAGAACATCGATCCGAGATTTTTCAGGGTCAAAACTTTCCCGAAGCCGACAAAGGAGGATCTGAGATATCCTTTCCTTTACAGGTACATGAAGGAGATCCCGGAGAAGGGCAAGTTCGCGTTCTACGATACCTTCTGGATGGAGGAGATCACGGACCTTCGGATGGAAGAGCTCCTGAGCGACAGCGAGTATGAGGAGAGGATCGATTCGATCAACAGGACTGAGAGGTCGCTCGTTGATAACGGTTATCTCGTCATGAAGTTCTTCTTCCAGATTGGTAAGAAGGAGCAGAAGGAACGTCTCGAAAAGCTCATGGACGACAAGGATACGAAGTGGCGTGTCGATAAGGGCGACCTTTATGAGAACAAGCATTACGACGACTGCATTGAGGTTTACGACCAGTATCTCAAGGACACCAACAATCCGACGGCGCCTTGGTACATCATCGACAGTAAGGATAAGAAGTTTGCTGAGCTCCAGGTGCTCGAGTTCCTGAACCAGGGAATTGAGACGGCACTCAAGAACCACAATATTGCTGCGCCGATCCTGCAGAACACTTTTAAGCTCAAGAAGACTCCGCTTCTGAAAGAGGTAGAACTTAAGGGTAAGGAGCTCACCGATGAGGAATACGACAAGAGACTTGATGAGCTTCAGGACGAACTGAGAGATCTGCATAACAAGCTTTACAGAAAGAAGATCCCGGTCATTATCGCTTATGAAGGATGGGATGCGGCAGGCAAGGGCGGCAACATCAAGCGCATTACGGGTGCGCTCGATCCGAGAGGATATGAGGTGCTTCCGATTGCAAGTCCTGAACCGCATGAGAAGGCAAGGCACTTCCTGTGGAGATTCTGGACGAGGCTTCCGAGAACGGGTCACGTCGCGATCTTTGACCGCACATGGTACGGCCGCGTAATGGTGGAGCGTATCGAAGGTTTCTGTTCGGAGAACGACTGGCAGCGCGCTTATAACGAGATCAATGAGTTCGAGAAGGAGCTCACCGACTGGGGCGCAGTCGTCATCAAGTTCTGGGTGCAGATCGACAAGAAGACCCAGCTCAAGCGTTTCAAGGAGCGCCAGGCAAATCCCGAGAAGCAGTGGAAGATCACCGATGAGGACTGGCGTAACCGCGAGAAGTGGGACAAGTACGAATCCGCGATAGACGAAATGATAAAGAAGACTTCTACGGAGTTCGCGCCGTGGTACATCCTGGAGTCGGTCGACAAGAAGTATGCACGCATCAAGGCACTTGAGATCGTGATCGACAGGATCAAGGAAGCGTGCGACAAGAACTGAACCGTCAGAGCGGCACGAAGAAAACAAAACCAAATTGCCTCCTGCATCTGATCGTCCGGGAGGCATTTTTATGTCTTAAGGAAATCATTTTCGAAGGGACAGGGAGACTTGAAAATCAAATATCAGACAACCAGACGGTTTATTACCTAAAATTTCATGAGCAAAAATGGGGCAAAGTCAAACAAACATCCCGTAATAGAGCGTTTTTTGTAGAATTTGACTACCCACTTGCTTGACCATCCATGCTAAAATAAATCTTGTAGTATATACCATAATCTGATTTTTACAAATAGTTTTTTCATAAATTGTATAAATATTTTTTAGAAATTCTAAGAAAGGCAGGTTCGTATGGGCTTTAAGATTGGCGACAACATAGTTTATGCAGGCAGCGGTGTTTGCCAGATAGACGATATAAAAGACATAAGTTTTTTCAAAGAGAAACCTCAAAAATACTATGTTCTCAAGCCTCTTTTTGTAACAAGATCCCAGTTTGTATACGTGCCTTACGATAATGAGGCACAGGTAAGCAGGATCAGACCTGTCGCTTCAAAGAAGGAAGCAATAGCTCTGATCGATAAGCTTCCAATCGACAACTGCAGCTGGATCGAGGACCGTAATGAGCGCAAGACTACTTTTACGGACATCATCGTTAACGGCAGCAGGGAGGATATCGTCGGACTGATCTACCTGATCAACAGGCATGCCGAGAAGCTTTCGAAGGAAGGCAAGCATCTGAATGCCCAGGATGAGCGTGCGCTGATCGATGCCAGGAACAGGATGAATAACGAAATCGCCGTTGCTCTCAACATGGAACCGGACAGCGTTGTTGAGCTGATACATGAAAAGACCGGATTGGAAGATTTCGCTTAAACCTATTTGTTCGGTATTAGTTATTGCAATATGCAAAAAGGTGTGATTTAATAACCGCAGTTTAAATTAAGGAGTGTCCTTATGAAGACTGCGGTTTTCTTTTATGCGTATAGCTACTATTACTACTTTAGGGAGAAGAACTAAAGCGGCTTTTGCATAGCGCATAGAAAACCAAAGATTTGATTTGAGTTGAATAACGCTGCAGGGTACGCAAAATGAACCCCGCAGCGTTTTTTATTCAAGTCAGACCGGATCGAAAAAGGACAAAATAAAATAACAGGTACGAAGGATACCTTACAAAGGAGAAAAGAACATGATTGCAGTACTGAAGAACACAGCAACAAGAGAACAGATTTCAAGCCTTATCGCATGGTTTGAGGACAAGGGCCTTAAGGTCAACGAGTCAAAGGGAGAGTATTGCACGGTTCTCGGCCTCATCGGCGACACATCCACAGTCGACATCGACATGCTCCAGGGTCTGGACATCATCGAAAAGGTAACCAGAGTATCTGAGACATTTAAGAAGGCAAACAGAAAGTTCCATCCGGAAGATACGGTCGTTGACATAAACGGTGTAAAGATCGGCGGCGGCAATTTCGCAGTCATCGCAGGCCCCTGCTCAGTTGAGAGCGAGGAGCAGATCATGAGCGCTGCAAGAGCCGTTAAGGCGTGCGGCGCAACGATCTTAAGAGGCGGAGCTTTCAAGCCCAGAACATCACCTTACGATTTCCAGGGACTTCACGAGGAAGGTATCAGGCTTCTCCTTGAGGCAAAGAAGGAGACAGGACTTCCCATCTGCTCCGAGATCATGAGCCCTGAGCAGATTCCGGTTTTCGAAGACGTTGATTTCCTTCAGGTCGGTGCAAGAAACATGCAGAACTTCGACCTTTTAAAGGCACTTGGTAAGACAGGCAAGCCGATCCTTTTGAAGAGAGGACTTTCCGCTACTATCAAGGAGCTCCTCATGAGCGCCGAGTACATCATGAGCGAGGGCAACCCGAACGTCATCCTCTGCGAGAGAGGTATCAGAACATATGAGACTTACACGAGAAATACTTTCGATGTAAGCGCCATCTCAGTTTTGAAGCAGATCACACACCTTCCTGTCGTAGGTGACCCTTCACATGCCACAGGTAAGGCAAACCTCATCAAGCCGATGTCCATGGCTGCCGTTGTATCAGGCGCGGATGCTCTCGAGATCGAAGTTCACTGCAATCCCGAGAAGGCTCTCTCTGATGCGGCTCAGCAGCTCACACCTTCACAGTTCACTGAGGTCATGGAAGCCATCAAAAAGGCAAGAAGCATTATGTAATCAATTGACGCTGATCTGTGTCAGCGTCTTTTTTATCAATTCAAATAATAAGCTTTAAAAGGAAGTGCAATTTAAAATGAAGATAACAGTCGGCGTAGTCGGATTAGGTCTTATCGGTGCCTCATTCGCAAAGGCTTACAAGGAAAATGAAGAGGAAGCAACAGTTTACGGCTGGAACCGTACAAAGAGCGTTACGCAGATGGCTCAGATGCAGGGCATCATTGACGGTGAACTGACAGATGAGAATCTCGGTAAATGCGATCTCGTAATCCTCTCGCTCTATCCCGAAGCCACCATCGAGTGGATGGAAAACCACAAGGAGCACTTCAATAAAGAGGGTATGGTAATTGATGCGTGCGGTACCAAGAGACTTGTTTGCGAGAAAGGTTTTGAACTCGCAAAAGAGAACGGATTCCTATTCGTAGGATGCCACCCGATGGCAGGAACGAAGTTCTCCGGCATGAGTCACGCAAGAGGCGACATGTATTTCGGCGCACCAATGGTAGTTGTACCGCCGGTATTCGATAATATGTTTCTGTTAGACAGAGTAAAGAATCTTCTCGCACCCTGCGGATTCGGAAGCTTCCATCTCTCACACGCTGACGAACATGACAAGATGATCGCTTTTACTTCACAGATGGCGCACCTTGTTTCCAATGCATACATCAAGAGCCCTTCTGCCAGGAACCATAAGGGTTTCTCTGCAGGTTCATACAAGGACATGACAAGAGTTGCATGGCTCAACCCCACGATGTGGACGCAGCTGTTCCTTGAGAACAAGGACAATCTTATCTTTGAGATCGACCATCTCCAGGAGGAGCTTGCAAAGTACAGACAGGCTCTTGTTGATGAGGATTTCGACGGACTCCGTGACCTGCTCGATGAGGGCAGAAAGATCAAGGAGGAGGTAGACGGCATATGATGACTGTCAATGTCCGCGCTTCAAAAGAATATAACGTTGAGATCGGCGACGGCATCATATCCAGGCTCGGTGAGATGACGAAGGCCGTATGCCCCAAGGCGATAAAGGCCCTGATCGTATCTGAGACAAATGTTGCCGCACTCTATCTTGATGCCGTAAAGGCACAGCTCGAAGGCGCGGGACTTGAAGTTGCTGCTTATGTTTTCGAGGCCGGCGAGAAGAGCAAGAACATAAATGAGATCGCCGGCATGTGGAATAAAATGGCCGAAGCCGGATTTACCAGGACTGACATCGTGGTCGGTCTGGGCGGCGGCGTTACGACCGACATGGCCGGTTTTGCGGCAGCGACATTCCTTCGCGGAATAGATGTCATCCAGGTGCCGACATCGCTCCTTGCGATGGTCGATGCATCGGTCGGGGGCAAGACCGGAATCGACATCCCGATGGGCAAGAACCAGGTAGGCGCTTTCTGGCAGCCGAGCCTTGTTCTGGAAGATACATCATTCCTCAAGACGCTCCCTGATGACGTATTCACGGAGGGCATGGGTGAGGTCACAAAATATGCGTTCATCATGGATGAGAAGCTTTTGGACCTTCTCGAAAAGCAGAACGGCAACATAAGAGACGATGCCGCTGTTCTTGAGAATGTCATCGGCATGTGCGTCGCAGACAAGGCAGAGATCATCAATGAAGATGAGACAGATAACGGCAGACGCCAGATCTTGAACTTCGGTCACACCGCAGGTCACGTCATCGAGCGCGACAGCGGCTTTACAAAGCCTCACGGAATCTGCGTTGCAAAAGGCATGGGAATCTTCATGGATGCATGCGTAAAAGCGGGCACGTTAAGTGCCGAAGATGCTAAGAGGATGAAGGACCTTCTTGCGATGTATAAGCTTCCGGCAAGTGATGAGATCACAGCAGAAGACATCGTAAAGGGCGCGATGAATGACAAGAAAAAGCGCGGTAATACTTTATCGGTTATACTTGTAAATAAGATCGGCAAGGCCGAGATAAAAAAGATGACAGCAGAGGAGTTCCTTAAGTTTTTATCCGTATGAGAATCTCAGCTAAAAATCTTAATCTTGATATCAAAGCACCGCTTTCAAAGTCGGTCTACCACAGGGAGCTCATTGTAAACTTCATCTTAGGCGCGCGCGGTGATTATCTTAATGAATCACCCGATGACAACGATGACATCAGGGCTACCAAATCATGCCTCCGCGCACTTGAAGATAAGAATGCGGAGACTGTGATCCTTAACTGCAACGAGAGCGGATCAACACTTCGTTTCATGATCCCCGTTGCGCTCGCAGCAAAGTCTGATGCAAACAGGAAACTCATATTCAAAACAAAGGGAAGACTTATTGACAGACCGATCGAAGAACTGTCTGACTGTCTTAAGCCTTTTGGAGTTGTTATCAGCAAAGACAAGGAGAATAACGAGATAACCGTTACGGGAAACATAGAGCCCGGTCGATATGTAATAGACGGCAGTGTTTCTTCACAGTACATCTCAGGACTCCTTATGGCGCTCTCATGCTTTGATAAGGAATCTGCTGTTGAAGTAACGGGCGGCATCGCATCAGTTCACTATATCGAACTTACTGTTGCCGCACTTGCAAAGTACGGCATTAATGTTGAAAGAGACGGCAATACTTTTAAGGTTCCGGGGAAACCTTCTGGATTAAAACTGCCAGACGGAAACTTCAAAGTGGAAGGCGACTGGAGCAACGGAGCGTTCCTGCTCTGTTTGGGAAGCCTTATCCATGGCGGTTCTGCAAAGGTTACTGGTCTTAACATGGAATCAGTTCAGGGCGACCGTGAGATAATGCATTTCTTAAGGCTTGCCGGGATTACGTTCCTTGCTGAAGGTGATACGGTTTTCGTGCAGGACAGCAGATTCAATCCTGTAAGAAAACTTCTTGAGATGGACTGCAGCGACATCCCCGACATCGTCCCGTACATGGCGGTGCTGGGCGCTTTCAGGGCTGATAAGACGGTCCTCAAGGGCATAAAGAGACTTCGAATAAAAGAGTCCGACAGGGCAAAGGCGATCACCGACATGCTCACTGCTATCGGTGCAAATGTAACGCTCGAAGAGGACACTATTACGATAGAATATATAAATAAGGTCGCTTCCGACATCGTGCTCACTTCGTCGGGCGATCACAGAATGGCGATGGCCGCAGTGCTCTGCGCCGCAGCCACCGGCAAGGATATTGAACTGGATAATATCGACTGCCTTGATAAATCCTTTCCTGAGTTCAGGAAAGTCTTACTGAAGGAGATGACCGTATGAATTCAAGCAGCACATATCAGGGCGATGCACTGGACATCATGATCTACGGTGAGTCTCACAGCGAGGCTATCGGAGTCTATATCAACGGACTTCCTTCAGATGTTAAGCCCGATGCGGCAAAGACAGCCGCTTTCATGGCAAGGCGCGCACCCGGAAAGAATGCCTGGTCCACACCGCGAAAAGAACCCGACGAGGTTATTTTCGAGCGCAACGGCACGATGCTTCACGGCTACATCATCAACACGAATACAAAACCTAAGGACTATGCTTCGATCCTTAACTGTCCCAGGCCGTCACATGCTGACTATGCGGCAACACTTCTCTACGGAGATGAGGCTTCAAAATCAGGCGGCGGAATATTCTCCGGACGCATGACAGCGCCTCTCTGCATCGCAGGTTCGATCGCACTTCAGGAGCTGGGCAAAAGAGGCATCCAGATCAGCGCGCACCTCAAGAAAGTCGGTGGCGTAAGCGACGATTCCTACTTCGATCACGGCGTTAACGACGAAGGATTCAGGAACAGACTTTCCGTCGTCGAGAACAAGGAATTCCCTGTTGTTGACGATGCAAAGGGCGAAGAGATGAAGGCAAAGATCGAAGAAGCGAGGCTGGAAGGCGACTCCGTAGGAGGCGTCATCGAGTGCGTCGTTTATGGTTATCCGGAAGGGATTGGAGGACCTATCTTTGACGGCATCGAAGCAAAGCTTGCGCAGATCCTTTACGCAATTCCCGCAGTTAAGGGCGTTGAATTCGGCAACGGATTTGAAGGTTCAGATCTTAAGGGTTCAGAAAATAACGATGCATTCGTTTACGATGACGAAGGCAATCTTACTTTAAAGACAAATCACAGCGGCGGCATACAGGGCGGCATCAGCTTAGGCGATGTTGCGCCGATCGTTTTCGACGTGGCATTAAAGCCTACACCGTCGATCTCAAAAACACAGGAGACTGTTGATATCGCCGCACATAAGAACACGACTATAAGCATTGAAGGCAGACACGATCCGTGCGTCGCACCGCGCGCCGTTCCGGTCGTTGAAGCCGCAGCTGCAATCGCACTTTACGACCTGCTTCTTGTATCAATGTAACGGAGGATAATGCCATGAGCGAGAGACCAGACTTAAACGAACTCAGAGGAAAGCTGGACGACATCGATAACAGCATCCTGGATCTTTTCGAAGAGAGGATCGCGACATGCCGTGAGATCGGAAACATCAAGCGCGAAACCGGCACTGATGTTTACGTTCCCGCAAGAGAAGAAGAGAAGCTTCAGAAGGTAAAGGAACTCGCTGGTTTTGAGAGCAGGCCTTATGTTGAGACGCTCTTCAAGACACTGATGGACCTTTCCAAAGACCACCAGCGCCTTCCCGCATTCGGCGTTCTCGGAAGAACTCTTGCACATACATATTCACCTGAGATCCACAGTCTTTTCGACTCATCTTATTCTTATTCGGTTATCGAGCGTGAGCCCGAAGAGCTGGATGCACTGTTCTCAAACGGCGTATTCAAGGGCTTTAATGTAACCATCCCTTACAAGAAGGATGCCTGCGCAAGATGCGATGAACTTGACGATGCATCAAGAACGACGGGCAGCGTTAACACCGTTGTTTTCGAAGACGGCAAGGTAAAGGGATGGAACACCGACTACTTCGGATTCATCTACATGCTCCACAGAAAGGGCATTTCCGTGGGCGGCAAGAAGGTCCTCGTGCTCGGCACGGGTGGCGCTGCTTCCGCTGTTTTCTACGCGCTCGATACTTTAGGCGCAGCAGAAATCTATAAGTGCGACCTTGAGACTGAGATCAATTATTCCAACGTTTACGACAGGGCAGGCGATGCGCAGGTCATCGTAAACTGCACACCTGTCGGCATGTTCCCGAAGGTCGATAACAGACTTCTTGATCTTACGAAGTTCGCTTCGCTCGAAGCCTGTGCCGACGTGGTTTACAACCCCTCAAGAACAAGATTCCTGCAGGACGCAGAAGAACTCGGCCTTAAGACATGCGGCGGACTTGCGATGCTCGTTGCACAGGCATATAAGTCTTCACGTATTTTCGCAGGCGACATCGAGGGCGCATCAGCTCTCGGCAATCCCGACAAGAGTATTCCTTCAGAGGCTGAAGAAGCGATCGAGAAGGTCATCAAGGTTCTCGAAAACCGTATGAAGAACATCACCATTATCGGCATGCCCGGTTCAGGCAAGTCGCTCCTCGCAAGAAACATCGCCAAGGCAACGGGCCGTACTCTCGTAGACCTCGACCTCGCATTTGCTGAAAAGTTCGGACAGACACCTGCTGAAGTTCTTTCAGGTCCGGGCGAAGATGTTTTCAGGGAGATGGAGTGCGAGATCGCTGCAGAATTCCTGCCCCAGAGCGGACTCGTAATCTCTTGCGGCGGCGGCATCGTTACTCGCGACGTCAACAAGTTCTATGTCCGCTGCAACTCCAACGTTTTCTATTTGGAGCGCCCTCTGACCGCGCTTACCGACAAGAACAGACCGATCTCCCAGCTTCACGGAGTCGAGAAGCTCTATTCACAGCGCAAGGACAAGTATGAATCCTGGTGTGACTACAGATTCTATTACGACAGGTTCGAAGAGAAGCAGGACTTCTACGACAAGGCAATCGCCGACATTCTTGGAGCGCTGAAGTAATATGAAGATCCTTGTTCTTAACGGCCCCAATATCAATATGCTCGGCATCAGGGAACCTGAAATTTATGGATCCCTGACATACGATGACCTCGTTTCCATGATCACAAAACACTGCGAAAATAAGGGCATTGAAGTCCAGTGCCTTCAGAGCAATCACGAGGGAACTTTGGTCGACTATATCCAGCAGGCGTATTTCGATAAGGTAAACGGAATCGTAATTAATCCTGCTGCATACACACACACTTCCGTTGCGCTCCTCGATGCTTTAAAAGCTGTCTCGATCCCGACAGTTGAAGTTCATATTTCCAAAGTAGATGAACGCGAGTCTTTCCGTCAGCTTTCGTACGTTTCCTATTACGCTTCAAGAACAATTATCGGCAAGGGTTTTGAAGGTTATCTGGAAGCCATTGATTTCCTGGCGGACGGCGGAAACTGACCATTGCTGTCTTAACTGAACTTTATCACGGCAGGGCTTACCGCTCTGCCGTATTTTTTTAAGCAAGTGTTCCTGTATTGTGATATTATTTATAAGTTAAAAGATATAGGAGGATAGAAAAATGGCTAACTTTTGTCCTAACTGCGGCAACCCTATCAGAGAAGGCGCCGCATTCTGCGCAAATTGTGGAACTAAATTAGCAGCACCTGTTGCAGCTCCTGTTGAGGCAGCTCCCGTAGAACCTGCTCCTGTAGCAGCACCTGTAGAGCCCGCACCGGTTGCTGAACCCGTTGTTGAAGCTGCACCCGTAGCACCTGTAGTTGAACCTGCACCTGTTGCAGCACCCGTTGAGGCAGCACCTGTTGCAGCACCTGTTTCAGCACCTGCAGAGGCAGCTCCCGTTGCGCCCGTTGCTGAACCCGTTCCGGTTGCAGCTCCCGTCACAGCAGCAGTAGCACCCGCACCCGTTGCAGCTCCTGTTGATGCAGCTACTGCAGCACCTGTTGCACAGCCTGCTCCCGTTACAGTTTCTTCTGAGCCCATGCCTTTCGAGGCACCTTCAGGCCCTGTTCAGACAGCACCTGTTGAGACAGCTGAGACAAAGAACGCTCCCAAGAAGCTTAGCAAGGGCGCAATCATCGGTATCCTTGCAGGTGTCGGTGTTTTAGTTGTTGCTCTTATCGTTGTAGGTGTTGTTTTCATCCTTAACGGCAGTTTAGGTCTCGGCGGAACATTCATTGACCGTACAGAGAAGATGGACGTTGTTGATGGTAGCATCAAGAAGGATAAGTACGCTATCTACGATGAAGACTTCAATGACTACATCGTTGAGGCAAGATGGTGGGACTATGATTCCACAATGGAAAAGCCCGGCTGCTACAGTGTTGATACAGAGATCATCGCTTTCTCCATCGAAGTTAACGAAGATGCAGAAGATGAGATCTACTATGCTTACTACTTCAGCAAGGATAAGGAATTCGATAAAGAAGACCTTTCCAAGCCTTTGGTCAGCGACACTATCTCACCTGTGGAATATGGTGACGGCAGAGCTTTCTATGACGTAGAATGCGACAAGAAGATCCAGAAGGGTTACTACGTTGTCGTTATTGCTGCTGATGAGAAGAGCATCAACAAGCCTTACATCGTAGCTTACGCAGAAGTTAAGTAAGACCGGTTACAAAACATTTTCGAGAGGCTGTCTCATACGAGGCGGCCTCTTTTATTGCCATACCAAACGCCCGTCTTTTCTGCCCCGGCACAACGACTCGAATAAATATACCAAAAAGTTCTATTTTCGAGAATATGGACTATTAAATCGCGAAAAAATATACCAAAACGTTTTGTTTTCGAGAAATTGGTATATTAAAAAACCCCCGGAAATTCCGGGGGCACAAGAACTCAAATTAACTGATCCTTAAGGATGAGGATAACCAAGTGTATCGAGGAAGTCGTTTACTTCTTTCTCGATTGTGAGGTCGTAGTCGCTTGCGATTGCAACGATTACTGTGTCACCCTTGAGGAAGATTGCATCGTGATAAGGTGTGTATGTGCCGGCAATCTGATCATCATATCTGCCGTCGATGAGGATGTATGCTGTGTTGCTTCCTACTTCGTGGCTGCTGATTCCAGAGAAGTTCTTGCTGTCGAAAACGCTGTCGTAATCAGCGTAGTAGAAGTCGAAGAGAGCCTTAGCTGTTTCCTCGTCAACGCACTTTGTGTAGCTGTACTGATTTTCCCTTCCGGAGATAGCATCGATGTTTACGATAACCTCGAAATCAGTGCTGTCGCCCGTAAATGAGAAGCTTGTATCTGTCATAACATCGATGTCAGAATTATCAACACCGATCTTCTCAAGTGCTGCCATAAAAGCTCCGTCGTCGATATCAGCCTGTGCAGCCATATCTACCTTAGGTTCATGTGTGACACCTGCGCATCCTGCGAAAAGCATTGCTGCTGCAAGGAAAGAAGCGCCGGTAGCCAGGAGTTTAGAAGATTTCATAATTGTCCCTATCCTTTCTTGTTTTCAAAACAAACAGAACTATATCACAAAACGCATATATTAGAAATACGCAAGTTGCTCGATTGCGTGTTATATTCCTCGCTTCGCTCGGATATATCACTTATCTCGCAACCCTTGCAAGCAAGTTGCGCGATTGCGTGTTATAATCTACCGACGAGATTTATGGAATTTATTAAGGAGTATATATATGAATAATACGGGATTTAGGAAAAGCCTGATCGCAGTAACTCTTGTGGCTGCCATGGCTCTTGCCGGAACAGGATGCAAAGGAAGACAGCTTAATTCAAGCGAACCTTCAGCAAATGCAAGCGCGCAGGCTAGCGTTGATCCGATGTCTTTTACAGCTATCGATGCAAAGTTCCGTGATTATACATTCTCCATTAACGAATATATGAGAGAGCATTCTGCAGAAACTATGCAGAATAAGGTTGCGGGAGCAACTCCCAATGGCGTTGCCGCTAACTGCACTTATACGCTCTCTCCCGACGGACAGTTCGAGTCACTTCAGATGGAAAAGACCCTTGAGAACGGTGTCCAGGTTGATGAGTATTTCAATCTTGGTGATTCGATCTTCATTGCACGCACAACGGTTTACAACGACGGCAACTACGATCCGGTAGATAAGTACTATATCATAGACGGCAGTCTATATAAGGTCGACGGTTCCGTTCAGACGGTTACGAAAATCGCTGATATCAACACTGATGAGGGAAATCAGGCGAAGGCCGATCTCGATCTTTATTTTTCTTTCGACGAGATAAAAGCAATCTATGGCTAAGGATTCTTCTGTTACAGAGCAGGGAAGTTTTCGAGGTTACACTATAGGGGAGGGCGTCAAGGACGGTCTCCCTATCGGTTTAGGATACCTTTCAGTATCGTTCACTTTCGGAATCCTTGCTGTATCCAAGGGACTTTCGTGGCTTCAGGCAAGCATAATCTCGCTTACTAACATCACATCCGCAGGCCAGGTTGCAGGACTAGGCATCATGACTGCCGGTGGCGGCATCCTCGCCATGATCATCTCGCAGATAGTCATCAATCTCCGCTATTCGCTGATGGGCATCGCGCTCTCGCAGAAGGCCGACAAGACCATGACGCCTCTTTTGAGGATCCTTCTGGCTTACGGTATTACGGATGAGATCTTTGGTGTCGCAGTCAGCAAGAAGCACGAGTTCGGCGCCAGGTATTTCTTCGGACTTACGATACTGCCGGTAATAGGATGGGTCGCAGGCACGACGATCGGTGCGATACTGGGCCGTGTATTCCCGGATTTCCTGACAAATGCGCTTGCCATCGGCATCTACGGAATGTTCGTGTCCATCGTTCTGCCCAAGGCAAAGCACGACAAGGTGATCCTGTCCGGCTCGCTGATCTCCTGCATTATATCCTGCGTATTCTTTTTCACGCCCGTTCTGGCGCAAAACGTATCCGGCGGCTTTGCGATAATCATTGCTGCAGTTGTATCCGCGCTCATCGTTGTTTTCTTAAGAAAGCACCTGGCAGGGAAGGCCGGCGTGGTAACGGGAATTCTCGCGGGCGCATTTCTTATCGCGATAATTGTATTCATGGGTCCGGCTCACAAGGAAGAGGACTCTGCCGTGGCTGCCGGCGTTTCTGCAGGTCAGCTCGACAACAAAGTTTTCATCCCGCTTCTGATAGTTATGGCGCTCACGACTTATCTCGTCCGAATGATCCCTTTCGTGCTGTTCCGCAAAAAGCTCGAAAAGCCTGCTGTTAAGGCATTTTTCGATTACATACCTTACACGGTATTGTCTGCCATGACGTTCCCTGCAATCCTCTATGCGACGGGTTCATATATCTCGGCGCTTATCGGATTCGTTGTATCGCTCATTTTAGGATTCTTCGAAAAGTCGCTCCTGACCGTAGCAATCGGCGCTTGCCTTGCATCGCTTATTTCCGGAGTCGTGCTGATGTACATCTGAGAAAACAAAAAAGGCTGCAATCAATGCAGTCTTTATACTATGGAGCCCCCATCCGGATTTGAACCGGAGACCTCATCCTTACCATGGATGCGCTCTACCTACTGAGCTATAGGGGCAAGTCAAAGCCTATGAAGTATAACACAGTAAATGTGCCTTGACAATAAATCAGGAGCCCGTGATGCCTTTTCTTGTTGACAACGGCACCCAAAGATTATACAATCATTGAGCCTTATTAATGCACACGGAGAAGTCGCCTAGCCTGGTCGAGGGCGCACGACTGGAAATCGTGTAAACCCCAAAAGGGTTTCGAGAGTTCGAATCTCTCCTTCTCCGCCAGATAAAAAACCCCGTAAACAATGTGTTTGCGGGGTTTTCAAATTCTTGAATGTAAATTCCAAATCAATCGAGTGGTGTTACAAGGAAGTTGATCGAGGTCTTCAGATGATCGTCGTAATCTACGATCTCGACGACCACTGTCTGTCCCTTGTGGATGCCCTTATAATTCTGATCCAGATGCAGAATGTTGTCATCAGTATAGATTCCGACACCGACGTTGGCACCGGCAGCCAGGTCAGTCTGGGTATAGATAAATCCCAGAGTTACATCCTTATCTGCGGTAACTCTCATGGTCTTGCCGATAATGTTTTCGCCTGATCTCTGGGCAACGATCGCTTCATGGGGGCTGGCATAATCAGCCTTTTTCATGCATCCGGTTGCAGGAATCAGAAATGCGAAAAGCATAATTGTAACCAACAATACAGACATTGTTTTCTTCATAGTAATTCTCCCTTATTCTCTTATAGTTATTCCGTGTGAGATTATAGCATAGAAGATGAAAAGGTTTGGCTTTCGCTTATGTGAATTATCTTGTTATGAATTCCACATCCGGGAGGCATTCTATTCTGATTTGCGGCAGGTGCAGATCCCTTATTGTAGGGTAGTCATCGACACACAGGATGACATATCCCGGTTTCACGGAGCTGTCCAGGGTTTCCAGAGCATCGGGTGTATTGAATACTTCCCATATATATTTACAACCTCTGACATCAACTTCTTTGACACCGTCGCAATATATAAGGTTTAAATGTAATAGGGTGGTACATTCGCGAAACGATAATTCTTTAAGGTCCGGACAACTGACAATATATGCAGAGCCCATTTTCTCGCATTCAGTGATCTCAATGCTGCTTAAGTCCTGTACTTCGTCTACTGTGAAAGAATTCATGTATGGACAATTGCTCATTTTTACCGTGTCAGCTGAGGATTCATGAATATATACGTGGTATAGAATTGCGCATTCATTCAGTATCACATTCCTGACAGTTGATTCTTTGATCTCTATGTCATCGATTGTCTGGGAACCTGACAGATCGATGTCTACGGTAACATCACAGTTAGTGATGTACAGCTTGTGAAGATTGGTGAGTTTACTGAAGTCGATATCGACATTCTTACAATCAACAAGTTTCAATGTGGAGATGTTGGTAGCCTTTTCGACACCTGACAGATCCTTGCAGTTAGTCAGCGACAATGAATTGAGACTTGTCAAATATTCGATGCCTTCAAGATTCTCGCAACCTTCGAGGCTGATTCCTTTTATGAACAGGAGCTGGTCAGCTGTGAGATATTTGTCGCCATTGTGGTCTTCTTTGTTGAGAAGATAATTTCTGAAAACGTCATCCGGGAAATTTTTCTCGTTGATTCTGACACCCTTACTGCAACCCGTAAAGCAGAATGACGCAATGCATACGATAAGGATCGTAAGGCACGCAAATGCTGAAATAGGTTTTCTTGTTTTCATAAGTCCCTTGTCCCCATTGGAATGGTTTTCGCCCAATAAACGTCCAATATTATAACAGATGTTCTGTGTTACAGGGCGAGAGGGTGGGTGATGGAACTCGTGCAAACTTTGTGCATTTATCGGGCCAGACTTTGCACGAAGTTTGAATTTTCGCTCCCGCGTGCAAACTTAGTTCAAAGTTCCAGCCTTAGTTTGCACGTCCAATTGCACGTGCAATTTTTTTGTAGTATTTTCGCCTATTTACTACACTTTTTTTGCACGTTCGTTCACAAGGAATACACAAATCGTATAGTAATAAAGGCAGTTTACTGTACTTTTTTGGTACGCGAATCTTTCTTGGCTGCACCGGCTATCCTTTTATTCACGTAATGCATGACCGAGTGAGCGACCTTGAAGTTTACGATCATGAGAAGGATGCCTGATATAACCAGCGTGATGGCCAACGCGTTCCATTCGATAAACGCTGCGCTCTTAATGAGGATCAGGATGTTGACCGGCAGGCATATGAGGCTTGTGATGATACAGGGAATGTATTTCCTGATGGCGAGCGCCTGTCCTATGTGAATGACGAAGTGTCCTGTCAGTGCCAGGAATATTCCGTACCACAGCGCGAAAAGCACCTGGCAGGGAAAGTAATATGCCAGCAGACTTACACCGAAGAACGGGATGAATTCTTCGTAGACCGCGGCCGAGAAACCCATATGCGTTAAACCTTTGTAGGTCTTGGTGATCTTCGGATAACGGTCGAACAGCCACTTGTTCCTTGAGTAAAACCATTCAATCCCGATGATTTCTTCCATGTCGTGGAAGATAAATAAGATCGGCAATAACAGCAGATAATCCCTCATATTCCGTACCTCTTCCATTTGGCAACAACACCGTGGTATTTTTCTCCCTTTCTAATCACGAAAGGCCTTATTCCAACTGAGAAAACAACCTTAATAAATAAGCTTTGGAACGGATACTTTTTGTGAGTCCTGATTGCCTCGAAAAATTTATACGCAGTGTTTTCAGCGAGTGTTTCAGTACTACCCGGAAGCCCAACATTAAAAGGAGCCTTAACCACGATACTTTTAACTAATCTCCCGCCTGAATAGAGAACAAGATCTTTAAGAACTTTTGCAGCATCTCTGCTTCCGTAATTCTCTCCTGTTGTAACTGTGACACAGTATTTGCCGTTGAGTAGCTGCTCGATAACGAAATGCCCTCTGTCGATCAGGAGCTTCATGTAGCCTGAAACATTGCTCGAATAAGTCGGTGTTCCGAGAATGAGCCCGTCCGCTGATTCAATCTCGTGCGATAGCTTCTCTGCATCATCGTCCTTCACACAACGGCCTGTCGTATAACATGCACAGCAGCCGCGGCACTGCGACATAGTCAGCTCACTTAAGTTATAGAATTCAACTTCTGCGCCCAGTGAGATCAGGCTTTTTCCGATGACGTGCAGAATGCCTGCAGTCAGTCCGTTCACACGCGGGCTGCCGTTGATGATGACGATCTTCATTGAAATGCTCCTTTGCAAAAGTTACACACCTGTGTACTTTTATGCAATACTAGTATCAGCCCGGTCCCAAATCAACGGATTCGGCGAAAGATACACAAACTCACGCTTTTGTGTCACTTGCTTAAGGAGAAATACAGTGAACGATTCAAATAACCCGTCTGCTATAAGGTCCAGAAAACAGATAACAGGCGCGCTTTTGTCGCTGATGGAGAAATACCCTTACGAAGAGATCAGCGTAAAGCAGATCGTGCTTGAGACTGACCTGGTAAGAAAGACGTTTTACCGTAATTTCAAATCCAAGGACGACGTGCTCAGGTCGCATATAAGGACGATACTCCGTGATTATTTCGACATAGTAAATAACGCTAAAGGAGATGTGCTCACAACTGTTTTCGAGTTTGCGGATAAGAATAAGAAACTGCTGAAACTGCTCGATAAAAACGACATGATGTATTACGTCCTGCAGGGCATGAACGAGTTTATCCTGTCGGTGAAGTCAGAGCAGAATCCGGAACTGAATCCGTTCTCAAAGCTTTTCGCAGGGCTCGACTCAGACTATCTGATAACGCTAAACATCGGTGGCATCTGGAATGTGATATCGCTATGGGTAAGGCGCGGCATGAAGGATGATCCTGAAGAAGTGAAAGCTGCGATAAAGCAGTATCTGGCGAGGATCGGAACAATATAATTTTGTATTACCTGCTGATATTGTCTATAATTAGGCGCGTTGAAAAGTGGTGTTATAGCGGCGCCGTCATTTCTAAAATATTGGTTATAAAGGAAGAGCATATATGAAAATGAGAAAACTCTTATCAGGCCTTTTGGTGATGTCAGTCATTGCGACTAGTGCATGCACAACGCCGACTGGCGAGACTGATTTCGGCACGGAAACATCCGCGGAGCAGAGCGTCGCAACATACGATCTTGCAGCTTATGCTTCGATGACTCCTGAAGAAATCTGCCAGACGCTGACTTTGGAGCAGAAGGCTGCGCAGATGATCCAGCCGACAATCTATCACACCGATCCTTCAGAGATGCTGGACACAGACTACGGTTCGATCCTCTCAAGAGTTGACGTTTTTCCGATGCCTAATGCAGAGCAGTGGAAAGCTACCGTAGACGAATATCAGAAATACGCGATCCAGGGTGAAGCTCCCATTCCGTACTTCTACGGAAACGACAGCCTTCACGGCGTAAACTTCGCATCAGAATGCGTCATGTTCCCGCACAACATTAATGTCGGCGCGGCTCACGATGCGGCACTCACAGAAGAGTACGGAAAGCTTGTCGGAAGCGACATAGTTCACACCGGCATGATCCTCAATTTCTCACCCTGCGTTGCTACAGCAAACGATCCGAGATGGGGAAGAACCTACGAATCCTATTCATCTGACAGCGCGCTCGTAACTGAGATGTCAGTCGCTTATACAAAGGGACTTTTGTCAGAAGGAATCCTTGTCTGCCCGAAGCACTTCTTCGGTGACGGCATGACCACATTCGGAACAGGTGAAGACAGCAATACGATGCTCCTCGACAGAGGCGACGCGAGGCTTACAGAAGAGCAGATCCAGGAACAGCTCGCAATCTATCAGGCTCTGATCGACGAAGGCGTTCAGGTAATCATGCTCTCACACTCTTCTCTCAACGGCACAAAGATGCATGAGAATGAGAAGTACATCAGCTATCTTAAGAATGATATGGGCTTTAACGGCATCGTTCTCTCTGACTGGGATTCTATAATGAACTGCTCAGGCGAGACTTATGAAGAGAATGTCGTTCTCGGCGTTAATGCGGGCATCGACATGTTTATGACCGATACTGACCATGTGGCAGTAAAGGGATACATCATCGCTGCAGTCAATGACGGCCGCATCAGCGAAGACAGAATCAACGACGCTGTTACGAGAATCATCAGAGTTAAGAAGGATGCGGGACTTTTCGAAGATCCGTTCATGGAGAACTTCGCACCTTCATACGAGTATGGCAGCCAGAGATCACACGAGGTTGCAAGACAGCTCGCTGCTGAATCTTTCGTACCTCTTAAAGTCGGCGAAAACATGTACATCGAACCCGGCATGAAGGTCCTTGTCACGGGTCCCGCTGCCAACGACGTCGGCGCACTTTGCGGCGGCTGGACGAACTGGTGGCAGGGCATGTCAGACAGCGAATTCGGAGAGCACTTCAGGACCGAAGGCCCCTCAATCGTTGAAGCACTAGAAGTGGCAGCAGAAGCCGGCGGTTTTGAGATCACTACTGACAAGTCACAGGTGGATTCGTGCGACAAGATCCTTCTTTGCGTCGGTGAGATCCCTTATGCAGAATGGTACGGAGATACAAAAACTCTTTCTCTTACAGGAGAACAGGGCATGTCCCAGAACGCATCAGCGATCAAGTTCGCACAGGACTCCGGCAAGCCCACGGTTACGCTCATCGTAGCAGGCAGAAACGTCATCATCGACGATTACATCGACCAGTGGGATTCCTGCATCATGCTCTATCTTCCCGGCACCGAAGGCGGCAATGCAGTTGCCGACGTGCTCACGCAGAAGACGGCTCTCACGGGCACTCTCCCCATGCCTTACTATTCTTCGGTAGATCAGATCGGCACGGATGAATGCTGGCACGACACCGGCTGGAACGCTCTTCAGAACTAAATATTTAAAAATATATAAAGAAAAATAACGGCCTTATCAGTCTATAACAATATTTTTTGATATTTATTGTTATAATGCGAGATAAGGTCGTTTTGCTGAGTGTTTTTCGCTCCGGACGAAACGAATTCCAGGAGGGTATATTTATATGGCAATTGATTCCACTTTTTACACGCATCCGTCAGACAGAGCAGCGCTTAAGGCGCTGAAGGCGATTCCCGGTTTCCATCAGCTCATGAAAGCCATTATGAGCATTTGGAACGAGAGACTTTCGAACATCGAGAACATGTCTTGCAATCTCAGAGTCAACGAGAATCAGATGAAAAAGTATTATGACATGCTCCCGCCGATCTGCGAAAAACTCGGTATCAACGTTCCCGATCTTTACATAAAAATGGATGTTAATCCCAATGCTTATACTTCAGGCGACACAAAGCCTTTCATTGTTCTCACATCCGGTCTTCTCGAGAGATTTGACGATGAGCTCGTTAAGACAGTAATTGCTCACGAGTGCGGACACATCGCATGCCACCACGTTCTTTATTCAACGATCGGCCGTCTTATCCTGAGCGGTGTACTTCAGACAGCAGGTCACTTCGGTTATGCAAGTCTCCTCTCTGAACCTCTCATGATCGCATTCCAGTACTGGATGCGCTGCAGCGAGTTCTCCGCTGACAGAGCAGCGATCATCTGCGACGGTAACGCTGAAAAGCTCACACAGATGTGCATGCGTTTCTCAGGTTACGATGTAAGATTCGGTGAAGCAAACATTGATGAATACATTAAGCAGGCTGAAGACTACAATGCAATGATGACAGATTCCAAAGTCAACAAAGTTATGGAATTCTACCTGTACCGCATGATCGACCATCCTCTCAATGCAGTAAGAGCATACGAAGGCAGAAAGTGGGCCGCAAGCGATGACGCGTCACAGATCTTCGGTTATCTCGAGAGTGGTGATGTCAAGCTTCTCGAAAACGTTAAGCTTCCTGTACCTGACGGTGCAAAGAAGCTTGTTGGCCAGAACTTTACCGACGTTGAAACCATGTTCAAAGATGCAGGCTTTACAAACGTCCACACATTTGAAGAAGTCACCAAGGACAGATTCAAGAAGAGCGGCGCTGTTCTTGAGATCGCCATCAACGGCAAATCCAACTTCGATGACAACGAATGGTTCCCGATCGACGCGATGGTAACGATCAGGTATAAGGCGTAACGGTTATTTAGTTAATCCTGTTATAGTTGCAAGAATAATTGTAGTTAATAACAGAATTACAAATATAGCTGCCAGTACAAACAGGAATTTAAAAAGACATCTTAGGAACAGATTCTTGTGTGTTACGAATGGGAGCATGTCGTATATTCCTGACCATGAAGTGCATATATCAAGCGAGACTATCGTTGAAACTACCATGAATATAATGCATGCGTTATTCATGACAGGATCGTCACTTGCGTGAAAACCTATGAGGTTATATATATAGAAAATATAGAATAGTGAAGCCAGCAAGATCTTCCACCACTTGCGAGTCCTGAATCCCGGTGGTGGGAAGATAGGCTTCAGCTTCATGTTAGGGCTGAGTTTTCTCGATAATACATCTGATAATTCACGTGCATTGGTATATCTGTCCTTCGGATCGAAGCTTGAAGCTTTTGCTGCTATTTTCTGTATTCTCGAATTGTTAGGAAAAGCTGCAGTCAGCATCTTTCCGACAGCATAGACATCACTTCTGGGATCAGACTGCATGAACCCGTACTGTTCCGGTGCGGCGATTCCCGCGGTGCCTAGATAAGTAGTGTCACCGGTACTTTCGGGTTTATAGATCTTTGCCGCATCATAATCTAAAATCTTTACTTCGCCATTTTGAGTGACCATGATGTTCGAAGGCTTCAGATCTCTGTGGATAATAGGATTTGGTGCGCTGTGAAGAAAGGTCAGTCCCTCAAGAAGCTCTATAAAATATGAGAGTTTCTTGTTGTCAGGCATTGTTTTGTCGGCTATCAGGACATCGAAAGTATTCCCTTGTATGAACTCCTCTATAACAATGAGATTGCCTGTGCTTTCCCTGAAGAATTCATATATCTTCGGAATGTGTTTATCTTTGTTTGTGTTGAGAAATGCATATACATTTTCATCATAATGCGAGAGTCTTTTCATCATGCAAACGTCACCTGTCACTTCATTCATGACCAGGCTGCGCTTGGCATCATAGTGATATAATTCTTTATACTCGCTAAAGTTATGCATATAACAATTATACAACGAGAGGAAAGACCTATGTCAGATAAAACCGGTGACCTAATGAACAGGTTGACTTCAACTGAATCAGCAGAAGATCTTGATCATTACCTGGAAGAAATCAGAGATAAGTATCCCAAAGATTTCAGTTCTTATATCAAGGCTGTCCTGGCCGATAAAGGCATGAGTATTGCAGACATGCAAAAGAAGAGTGGCATCGACCGTACATATATCTACCAGATTATGGACGGAAGTAAGCATCCCGGCAGGGATAAGATCATTGCGATTGCCATTGCTTGCAATATGAATCTTACTGAATGCCAACGTGCATTGGAGATTGCGCAGGAAGGAATCCTTTATGCAAAGAGTCGCCGTGACAGTTTGATTATTTATGCCATCAACAAGAAAATGAGCATAATGGAGCTTAATGGGTTGCTCGAGCAATACAGCCTCGCTTCGCTGGCTTGATAATATAACTTAATTCATTCTTCAGATGCCCTGACAGCACACAGCTTGTCAGGGCATTTCTGTATGCTGACAGCAGACCAAATTCATTTTACACGGTGCTAAAATCAAGCCCGTTAAGGTATGAAAGAGAGAAAGAGACCAGCAGCACTTAATGTGGTCATCCTTCATTAATAAGCGGATAGATAACGTAAAAGCTAATGAAAAACTTTCATTATCGTTAACAAATGCTTATTAGAATGATAATCATTCTTTGAGTATAATAAAGGTGCGACACAACCTAACAATACCTATGACAGTCCTGACGTTTGGTAAAAACGCCGGTCTCTTTCATACCTGTCATAGGAATGAGTTGTGTCGCAGCAATCGAGGCTGACGGTTTTCGGTGCGGTAACCTCGGTTTCCGCACTTTTTATTTGCTCCAGCAGATATTTAGTGCCTCAGTTGCATAGCAACAAGCATTCTTATGAAAGGAGGCTATATGACATTTCCTAAAAGGAATGGTCTTTTTGCAGTAAACATTATCGTTCCGCTTATCTTAGGATTGTTTATCTATCTGACAAAACCTTCAAGTACATATTTGTCTGATTTCTTGTCGGCTTTTCGTTCAGTACTTCCAACAATAAGATACCCGGAATTAATAGGTTCATTCGCTTGCGATTTTCTTTGGACTTATTCTATGTTTTTTTGTCTCAGACTTACTTTAGGAGATGCGTTAAAAGGTAAACATAACCTGACGGTTATTACGGTAACTGGTGTCGTCGCAATTATTCTCGAAACATTACAACTAATCAAGGGTGTTCCCGGTACTTTTGATCTGATGGACATAGTAACCGAACTTATTGCCGTAACAGTTGCCTTTTTAATAACGATCATTATAGAACGGAGGTTCAAATATTATGAAGAAAACAGTATTGGTTAGAACGATTTGCACTTGCCTTGCAGTATGCACATTTGCAAGTATGGCTATGGCTTCAGGATCAAGCAGCGGTACCAAGGAAACGGGAAGTGTAACAATTGGTGACGATGAAACAAAGGCTACAGAAGAAACTACAAAAGCTACAGAAGCTAAAGCAGAGTATGAAATAACGCACACTTCATTCACACACTATACTAATTCAATTGACAGAGAAGAGTATTGTGGTGTTGTAGAAATCAAGAATACAGGTTCTTCTTGCATTTATCTTAAGGACTGCACATTTGATTTTGAAGATGATGACGGACATCTTCTCCAGTCTGATAAGCTTATTACAAAAGCCCCTGATGTAATAGCGCCTGGTGAATTTGGCTATTTCTTCAATAGTGGTTTTATTGATGAAAACGTTTCTTTAGAGAACGGAATTAATCTTGTTCCTAATTTTGTTGTTCAGGTTTGTACAAAGGGTGAGAAAGCTATTATTAATTATGAAGTAACTGATCTTGATATCAGAGACAACGATTATGGTTTAGGTGTTAAGGTTACCGGACGTGTAAACAATGATACTGAAGAAGAAACCAATTCAATCAATGTTATGATCATTGCAGTTTTCTTCGATAGCAATGGCGAGATCATCGATGTTGGTTTCACATATGCAGATCCGATGAGTCCTGGAGGAAAAGCAAGCTTTGAGATTTCTACTATTTTTGGTAACGAAGAACTTTCGGCAGACACAGTTGCTGACTATAAGGTAATTGCAAGACAAACTTATATGCAGTTCTAAATCTATTTCTAGAAGTTGATTCTTAATGGCGGGGCTATCTCAAACAGATGAGATAGCCCTGATTTTTGCGAGCCAATAAAAAATAATCACACTAAAAGTCACAGTGCACTATGACAGTTACTGTGATTTTCTGCGGTATGAGATCCGAGTCTCCGAAAAAACACGGCATTTTGAGACAACGCTTTTCTCATCCCCCTCATGCTATAATTACCCTATAAAAATTATTTATTTAATAGGGATATCTTTATGGCGGATACGGATCTTTCCAAAGTATTGGGTGAGTGCTGCGAGGCGGCGAGGAGCGGGTATGAGCTTGCTTCCGGTGAGAAGGATGTGCTGGATGGTATTCTGACGTCTGCAGAAGAGAAGATCAGAGAGACCGCCGTTGAGTATAAAGTGTCGCCATGTGAGATCGTCGGGATAGGCGAGACGCTGGAAGGACAATTGTCTGAGATACAGGGTTCGATCGATGATCTCAGGATGTCGTTTTCGGAGGATCTGGATGCGCTTGAAAGAGATCTGGAGAAGTTCTCGATAACGCTTTTCGGAAGGACGATGGCGGGCAAGTCCACGCTGATGGAAGTGCTCACGGAAGGCGACGGATCTGCGATCGGAATGGGTGCGCAGAGGACTACCAGAGATATCAGAAGTTACGAGTGGAACGGACTTGCCGTGACGGACGTGCCGGGTATCGGTGCTTTCGAGGGCGAGGAAGATACAAGGCTCGCATTTGATGCCGCAAAGACGGCAGATCTTATAGTTTTCCTTTTGACTGATGACGCGCCGCAGGCGGTTGAGGCTGACTGCTTCAGACAGGTAAAAGATCTGGGTAAGCCGGTGATAGTCATCATGAACGTGAAGGTGTCTGTTGATTCGGGCAAGAGCGTGAAGCTTGTTGAGCGCGACATGAACAGGGCTTTCGATTACGAACGTATCGAAGAGATTAGAAAGCAGTTCTGCAAGTTCGCAGAACCTTTCGGACAGGACTGGAGTTCAGTGCCTTTCGTTGCCGCACATCTTAAGTCTGCTTATGAGGCTGTTAAGTGTGAGAAAGACGGCGACCTGGAGAAGGCTGATTTCTGGCGCCGCATAAGCCATATAGACGATCTTAAATCATTGATCTGCGAAGAGGTCAGTGTCCGCGGCAAATACATCAGAGTCAAGACGTTTGCGGACATCATTACCAACCCAATGATAGAGACTTTGTCAGGCCTTGACTGGCAGAGCAGGATGAACGAATCGCAGGGCAGGGTAATTGCCGATAAGAAGCGCGCGCTTGAAAAGAGAAAAGCGTCGTTCACCAAGGAAGGAAAGAAGCGTATCGAAGCGTTCATGATGCGCCTTAAGACTGAGCTCCGTACTGACGTTGCGACGTTTGCGGAAGACCACTATAACGACAAGATGGCTGACATCGAGTGGGGTAAGGTCATTAAGGAAAAAGACATTGAAGGCAGATGCAAGACTTTGCTTGATGATATGGAAGCAGAAGTTGACGGCATCATTCAGGAGACGATACGTGAGATTACGAGTGAGCTTAAATATGTATCCGTCGATTCGATCGAGAGAAGTTTCCTGACGCCTGCTCTTGTAGATGCAAAGAGGATCGTGAGCTGGACGAGTCTTATCGTCGGAGGTGGCGGTACAGTTGCTGCCATGATCTTAACTCTTGCAGGTGTTGAAGTTGCTGCAGGTCCTGTAGGCTGGATCGCTGCAGGCATTGGTCTTGCGGGCGGTATCGGCGTATTGTTCATCGAGTCGCGCGGAGACAAGCTTGCAAAGGCGCGTGCGCGTCTTGAGAAGGAACTTAATGAATCGGTTAACGCGACATGCGACAGTATCTGGTCGCAGCTTGAAAAGAACCTGAAAAGACTTGTTAAGGGCAAGATCGATCTCGTTATTTCAGAGCTCGGAAAGATCGAGAGCGTTATCGATTCGCTCGCATCGACTCAGGACGAACTGGCTGATTCGTTGCGTCTTGAACTCCGTTCTCTCAACATGACTTTTACGTTCAAGATCGGAAATGCCGTATTCGGTGAGGAAGAGGCTTCTAAGAGTCTTTCAAAGATCACGACTGCTGCAAGGATTCCCGGTGTCTGCACTTTGCTTTCGGAAGCGAGTGAAGGTGCTGTCACAGATGAGTTCCGTTCGAAGATGCAGGATCTCATTGCAGAGGATGTTAAGGTTGTCACCGCAAATGACGATGCTCGGGTATTCTTATCCGGTGTGCTCGAGGGAATGGTGGCTCCTCATAACATCGAATGCGATGAAGAGAATGATATAGTTACAATCAAGACAGATAACAAAGACGTTAAGTTGTATAACAGGCTCAGACTGCTCGAGCAGTTCGCGCCATATAAGATAGGAGGATAGCCTAATGTTACAGATAGCCGAGTTGTCACGCACCAAAGAAGTGCTTAAGGAAAAGGCTGTCCGCGCGCTGGCTGATGCCGGTGTCAGTCACGATGCTGAAGGTGATAAGTTAGACCGCGTAAGGATCGTTTTCGCAGGTCAGTATTCAGCTGGAAAGTCTTCGATCATAAAGATGATCACGGGTGATGAGACTGTTGCAACGGGCGCGAAAATCACGACCGAAGAGACACACGCATACGAATGGAACGGTCTTGAGATCGTTGACACTCCCGGTGTCCACACAACGCTCCGTCCCGATCACGATGAGATATCTTATAACGCGATCGCTGCTGCGGACATTCTTGTTTTCGTAGTGACGAATGAACTTTTCGATTCGTATATGGCAGATCACTTCAGACGCCTTGCCATCGATAAGGATAAGGCGGGCGAGATGATCCTGGTCGTAAATAAAATGGACCGTGCCGCAGGCGGAAATTCCGCTGAGCAGCAGGAGGTCATCAGGGAAGGATTGCGTTCTGTTCTCGCGCCTTATACACCGGAGCAATTGCACCTCTCATTCCTTGATGCGCAGTCTTATTTGGACAGTCTGGAAGAGCGCGAAGAAGACCCCGAGCTTGCAGATGAACTGCTCAAGAGATCAGGATACGAAGAGTTCATTGAGACGCTCAACAATTTCGTTGCAGAGAAGGCTCTGTCATCAAAGCTTACGACAGATCTTTATGTCCTGGATAACGAACTCGATAAAGCGATAACAGAACTCACACCGGGTTCCGAAGATGCGGATATCGATGCTCTTGAAGAGAATCTCAAGCAGCAGCGCCACATGCTTATCGATACCAGAACGCGCATGCAAAGAGAAGTGCAGGATATCTTCTTTAACAGTTCTTCGCAGATCAGGAGCATGGGCCTTGATGCAGCTGCTCTTATCGATTCAGGCGCTGCAAAAGAAGAGCTGGAAGAGCAGATCGCACAGTATGGAAAGAATGCGGAAGAACTCATGGAGAAGACCAGAATCGCCGCTGATGACCATGTGCATTCATGTTTCCTCGAACTCGGCCAGAGCTTCGTTGACATGGAGTCCACTGAGTTCAACCAGAACCTCAAGATAAGACTCGTCGATAAGTACGATACGCTTCCTGACACGGTCAAGAAAGTGTTCGTTACTGCAACCGATCTTGAGAAGAAGGGTGACATTCTCGTAGGCACGCTCGTTAAGTCCGGAATCCCGCAGATGCTGTCACTTACAGATACTTCAGTCAAGGCCATAAGACTTACAGACAACACATCGAAGTTTTTAAGAAGTTCGCTTCATACGATGAACAGCGGTTCACAGCTTATCTCGACAAGTTCCAAGGCAGCTACGGCAGGACGCGTTGCATCGAATGTTGCCAACAAGTCTTCTTCGATCTTCGGCGTAGTCGGCGTAGGCCTTGAACTCGTTCTTCAGTTCAAAGAAGACTACGACGAACAGCTCATGCTCGAGGCGATGAAGAATAACCGCCAGAACATCAGAAGCGAATTCAATACTGCAGCGACAGCGCTCGACGACTATGCTGCTGACTACATCAGGCAGTGTGTTATCGCACCGATGGAGCAGTCGATAAAGACAGTTGAAGATAACATCACAGAACTCCGTGATACACGTGCGGGAAGATCTGAAAAGTGCGTAAAGCTTGAGCGCGTACAGAAAGATATCCAGGCTCTTATTGCAAGAATTCACGGACTGGAAGAATAAATAATTGAACCGGCATTCATGCCGGAGGAGAATGGTATGGCAGATAATAAACTGATCCTTGTTTGTAAAGATAAGCAGATCTCAGAAGACATCATCAGGATCCTGATATCTTCAGAAAAGATCAAAGGTGAAGACATAGAGGTCTGGGAAGAAAAGACATGGGATGTTAAGCGTAAGACAGGTCCCGTCGCTTCAAAGATGCTCTTTGTCGGCGACATTAAAGATACTGAAGCACTCTCGTGTTTTATCAATATCCGCTACGAGCGCTGGGGCATCTGCTATGGACTTAATCCCCGTTATGCGGTAATCAAAGCTGATACTATTTACGTTAAAGATGCGCAGCGCTATCAGGCATTCTTATCAGAGTTCGACGATGCGCTCGGCCTTATCATGCTCCCTCCTACAGAAGAAACACAGCCCAATAAAGTTGCAAAAACAATAGGCACCGTAGGTCTTGCAGTTGCGACAGGCGGCGCAAGTCTTGCAGCTCAGAAGATCTACGATGATACCAAGAATCTCGATGCGAAAAACACCAAGCTTTGCCTTTACGGCGTATGGCATTTTGCAGAGAATTGTCTGGAAGATTTCCTCGAAGAATAATTATCCCGGCGGTATAAAGATACACTTATGAAAAAGCAGAACCAGATCTCTGAGAAGTCTTATAAGGCTTCAGGTTTTATCGGCCGTTATCAGAAACTTGTAACAGAAACAGTCATTCCGTGGCAGGAGAAGATCCTTTGGGATGAAGCACCTGATACGGAAAAGAGCCACGCAATCGCAAACTTCATAAATGCTGGAAAAGCGCTTCGTGGTGAGGACACCGGTGACGGTTTTTACGGCATGGTCTTCCAGGACAGCGATGTCGCAAAGTGGATCGAATCTGCCTCGTATTCTCTGATGAATAAACCGGATCCCGAATTGGAAGCTGAGCTTGATAAGGTCATCGGATACATCGCCGGTGCACAGGATAAAGACGGATATCTCAACACGTATTTCACGATAAAAGATCAGGACAAGAGATGGACGAATCTTCATGAAGCGCACGAACTTTATGTAGCCGGCCACATGATCGAAGCTGCATGCGCGCACTTCGAAGCGACAGGTAAAAGAACACTTCTTGATGTCATGCAGAAGAACACGGAGTGCATCTACGATCATTTTGTAACTAAGAACAATCCGGGCGTTCCCGGTCACCCCGAGATAGAGCTTGCGCTAATGAAGCTGTACCGTATCACGGGTGATAAAAAGGCATTGGATCTGTGCGCGCATTTTTTAAATAAGCGCGGACAGGATCCTGAATTATTCATCAGGGAAGCAGACAACCGCACATGGAGCGTATGGGGTTCAAACCCTAGAGATGAAGGCGATCTTGAGTACCGCCAGTGCGACAAACCTCTGCGTGAATTAACCCAGGCAACAGGTCATGCGGTCAGAGCAGTTTATCTTTATGCGGGCATGGCTGACTACGCGTCTGAGACTGAAGATAAAGAATTGCAGGGTGCATGCGGAAGACTTTGGAAGAATATCGTCGAACGCAAAATGTATGTGACGGGAGGCATCGGTTCGACTGTCTTAGGCGAAGCATTTACTGTCGATTACGATCTTCCCCCTGATACTGCTTATGCGGAAACATGTGCTTCCGTAGGTTTGATGTTTTTTGCATCTCGCATGCTCGAAAACGAACTCAAAGGCGAATATGCCGACGTAATGGAAAGAGCTTTTTACAACACGGTCCTTGCAGGAATGCAGCTGGATGGAAAAAGATTTTTCTATGTAAATCCATTGGAAGTGAATCCGGGGATTTCAGGCATCGCTGTTACACACAAGCACGATCTTCCGGTAAGACCTAAATGGTATCAGTGCGCATGCTGTCCGCCCAATGTCGCAAGACTTATCGAGTCGTTCGGAAAGTATGCTTATGGTGAGAATGAATCCACATCCTTCTGCCACATGATCGCTTCAGGCAAAGTCGTATTTAAAAACGGAATGACTCTTGAATGTGAGACAGATTATCCTCACGGCATGAACGTGAAATACACTGTAAAAGGTAATGGAAAACTTGCGGTTCATATACCCGGTTGGAGTAAAGATTTCAGTGTTGCCGTGAATGGCGGGCAGGTTCATCCCGGGCTCGATAACGGATACATTTTTATCGATATTAACGGAACTTCTGTTATTGAAATCAAACTCGATGATGAACCTCATTTTGTATATGCATCAAGCAGGATACCCAGAGCAGCAGGAATGGTCTCTTTAAGAAGAGGACCGCTTGTTTACTGCTTCGAAGGAGTCGATAACGGAAGTGTGAAAACGCTCCGCATCGACAGGGACTATGCACCTGTTGTATCTTCGTACTCCACCGAATTACAGGCTGATACTTTAAGCGTGAAAGCTGTACGCGAGAACGACAGTGAAGAGCTTTATTCTGATGTTCCGCCAGCAGTTACACCTTGTGAAGCAACGGCTGTTCCGTACTACACATGGGGCAACCGTGGTGAGACTGAGATGCGTGTATGGATGAATTAGAATGAGAAGATTATTTGAGATAGATCTGAAAGATTACGACGGATGCACGAAGGTCTTTAAAAGACCTTCTGCAAGAGCGGTCATCTTCAAGGGAGATAAGATAGCTCTCGTTTATGCAACTAACGAGAAGTACTACAAATTCCCTGGCGGCGGTATTCACGAAGATGAAGACAAGCGTGAAGCGCTGTTAAGAGAAGTCAAAGAAGAAGTCGGCTTAACCGTTATTCCTGAGAGCATTAAAGAATACGGAAGTGTTCTCAGAAGGCAGAGAAGCGACAGGGATCCCAATACTGTTTTCGAGCAGGAAAACTTTTATTATTTCTGTGAAGTAGAAGATAAAGCGGGCGATCAGAATCTCGATGAATACGAGAAGGACGCCGGCTTCATGCTGGTCTATGCCGATATCGATGATGCAATAAAGACCAACGGAGAATATAAGAGCGAGTGCTACTTTAACGAGGTCATGATCGGACGCGATAAGAGAGTCCTTGAGATGATCAGGGATGAGATCCTTAAGAAGGGATCAAATTAAAAAACGCTCTGCCGGTGTTTTTCTGACCTGATTTCAGGTTTTCCGCAAGCTTCCTCAAAAACTTTTTTGCAGATTATCAACACTACTGTTCCCGACTGTTGCTTAAGCATCAGCAAAGCCCTGTATTGCTGGTGGTTTGGGGCCTTTTCTACTGCAATAATGAGGCCATCAAACAAAACAACAAACAACAAACTCAAACAACAGGAGGAACAAAACAATGGACGGAAAATCATTTATCTTCGTAGTAGCTTTCGTAGCAGCAGCGATACTCGTACTTATGGGAATCTTCTCAATGGTAATCGATAACCTGGCAATAACATCATCAAGGGTTTATCTCGATTTCATCTTCGCAGGAGTTCTCGCAGTTATGGCGATCATCCAGTTCAAGGCTTTGGAATTCGGCGAGAAAGCCTAAGCTGATCAAAACATAAATAAGACAAAAGATATAAAACAAAAGCCGGGCATCTCCGATAAGAGACACCCGGCCGTTTTATGTTTCCATTCCTTATTCTTCTTTAAGTATCTTTACCGGCTCAAGTTTTGTGATGCCTCTGCCGCTTGTGAATGCGGTGATGACGGCACAAAGCATTATGAGCGCTGCAGTAATTAAGAACCAGATCACGTTGGTATCGAAGACAATCTGCCTGATCCCGAAGAACGAGAATACGATCAGGAACAGCTGGTTTGATACGGCTATGTGCAGAATGATTCCGAGGACGACACCGACAGCAATGGTCGGGAGGTTCGTCATGAGAGTTCTTCTGATGAGCTCACCTGATGTATAACCGAGTGCTTTCGATACACCGAGGTCGGTTCTCTCGCGGATGACCTGGGCGCGTGTCAGAAGGAGCTGGGTGAGGATAACGACAAAGCACGTTGCGATTACGAAGATCACGCAGATGCCTTCCATTGCCTTGGTTACGGTCTCGATCGATGAAGCCATGATGTCTTCGCCAAGTGAGAATGTGTAATCAGGATAATCCTTCTCCCACTGTTTTTTGATCTCCTTTGCCTTGGAAGGATCGTTAAGGAAGATCAGGGCTGTCTCATACTTGAATTCCGGGTTGAGATGCATTACGCCTTCTTCGCTCATGAGCGCCTTTTTACCCGTGTTGTTCATCTTCTGGTCGATACCGCAAACGGTGTAGGCAACCGTGCCGGAATCAGTCATTGATTTTACGTTAACGATATCGCCTAAAGTAACATTAAGATTATCTGCTTCAACGGATGTAAGAACGATTTCATTGCCGTTGTAGGGCAGGTGGCCTTCGAGAAGATAATTGTTTCTGATGTTATCCATATCGCGGTATACATCGATGCCAAGAGTTTCTGTATGATCCTGATATGAGACCTCGATGGTTTTTAATAAAGACTTTGTGTTGACGCTCTGGACATTCGGATCTTTGCGCATCTCTTCCAAAAAGTCTTCATCACCGCCGGTGGCGGCCATAATGTCCGAGATCTCAATGCCGACTACTTTAAGCAGCATCCTGTTATCGAGTGCCCAGTTCTGGAAAAGGGCAAAACCGATAAGTGTTGATGCGGTAAGGACTGTGACGATCAGGATAATGAAGATGCTCTTTTTCATTGCACCGAAGTTGTTCTTGCATGCAATGGCGAGTTCCAAAGGAAGCCGGCTCGACTCGAGAGGAAAGTGGTTCTTCTTGAAGTTGTGTGCCGTGATGCCGCTTCTTAAGGACTCCAGTACAGACATCTTCTTATATGATCTTGTAGCTATGAATGCTCCGATAAGAACCATAAGGGGGATGCCCAAGAGCGTGCTTACAAGCGCAATAACGTTTATGCCACCGGTTCCTGTCAATCCGTTTAACATGCCGGACAGGTTATTCAGGGGAGCGTTACAAAGTATGCCTGCTGCGATGCCTGCACAGGTTGCGATAATGCCTATTATCATCTGCTCAGTTATGCATGCCAGACGAAGGCTTCTTGCGGTATAACCCGTTGCCTGCAGAAGACCGATGTTCTGGATGTTGAGCTCGATGAAATTTTTGATCGAGAAGTGCATGATGATGACTGACATTACGATCAGGATGAGAGTGAATACCATGATGAGCGAACATGCTATTTTGGATACTGCAGTAGTAGCCATTTCCATAGTTCCCTTTGTGACCGTAAATGTTGACAGTTCTCCGGGGAGGGCTCTCTGGACTGCCAATTCATATTCGTCGATGTCTGTGCCGGCTTTGGTATCTGCATATGCTACTACCATATTGCCTGTCTCATCTGTATCAGCAGCGATCTGCTCGAAAACATTATGACTGACTAATGTGTATACATTGCTGATGTTCATTGTCGTTGCGAAATAAATATTCTCAACGTAGCCGGCAACTTTGAAATTATATTCTTTACCACCGATAGTGATGCAGTAGTTTTCGCCAATGCCGACAGAATAAGAGAGGTAGTAGGGCAGGATTATCTCGTCGTCACGGATGTCTTTATATTCATCCGGGAATGCATTGAGTTCCGTCTGCTGAGAGGAATCGAATATCTGAAACTCATTGGACATTGCATCTTCAGGACTCATGCTGCCGTAATAGTAATCTGCCGCAGTCAATATCGAAGTAACGACCTCGCATTTTTCTGTGTTTTCTACAGATTCGATGGCTTTCTTCATTTCTTCGGTGCTTATGTTGTTGACACATACATAGAGGTCTGATGAATGGTATTTTTCCTCGACCTCATACATTGTCTTATCTCCGGACAATATCAGTGAGATGCTGGAGAACATGAGGACTGCCGACAGGAAGATAAGCGCGAAAAGGATCGCGACTTCACCTTTATGTTTCTTGATGTTGTTTTTTGCTATAAAGATTAACGGATACATAATTTACCACCCCATATTGCCAAGAAAATCGCGGAGCTGCTGATGACGCTCCTTGTCCTGTCCGTTGTAAGGTGAGAGCGTGATCTCATCGCAGATGACGCCGTCTCTTAAGTAGAGGATGCGGTTGCCTCTTTCTGCTGCTGCAACGGTGTGAGTTACCATTACGATGCTCTGGCCTTTTTTGTTCATCTCGGTGAGGACGTCCAATACTGCAGTAGTGTTCTGTGAGTTAAGTGCACCTGTGGGCTCGTCTGCGAAAAGGATCTCCGGTTCGTTGATCACAGATCTTACGAGTGCGACTCTCTGCTTTTCGCCGCCGGATAACTGGTTGGGGAATTTGCCGTAGCAGTTGTCGTCGAGCCCTACCTGCTTAAGAAGTTTTTTCGCGCGCTCTGCGATATCTTTTCTGTTCTTGCTCTTGAGAAGGCCCGATACGATGATGTTGTCCATGACGCTCATTGTGTCGTTTAAGTAGTTCTGCTGGAAAACGAATCCGCAGTGTCTTCTTCTGAAGACTGCGAGTTTGTCGTTGCTGTAATCCGAGATCTCCTCGTTGCCGTATGTGATCGATCCGAGGCTCGGGCGGTCCATGCCGGAGAGTGAGTAGAGAAGTGTGCTCTTGCCTGCGCCGGAATCTCCCATGATTACCGTGAAGTCGCCTTTTCTGATCTCGAGATTAAGATTCTTTAAAACGTGCTGCTGTACGCTCTCGTTTGAGAATGTCTTGCAGAGGTCTGTTGCTCTGAGTATTGTTTCCATTTTTCATCTTTCCCTTTCGTTTTTGGTTTGTCAGAATTCTTACACTGCAATCTTACGTCTCCCGGAGCAAGAATACTTTACACAGACCTTGTTCAATTCTTAACTGTTTCTTACATGAATACCTGACGTATTTCGGTAACGGTCTGTTGTGCTATACTTCGAAATATGAATTATAACTGTTTAATAATCGACGATGAGCAAGACCTTTCCCGCATGACGCAGGAATATTTCGAGATGTTCGGAGTGACATGCGCGGTCGCTGCCACTTCTGAAGAATGTCTGTCTTTTCTTGAAGAGAATTCTGCAGACATCTTTTTGCTCGACATTAATTTAGGAAATGAGAGCGGCTTTGCCCTCTGCAAACAACTTCGCGAGAAGTACGACACGCCGATACTTTTCATCTCCGCGCGCCAGAGCGATGACGATGTTTTAGTTGCCCTTAATATCGGCGGCGATGACTATATAAAGAAACCTTATACATTAAGTGTTCTTCTTGCCAAGGTTAAGGTCCAGCTCAAAAGACTTGAAGCAATGAAGCAGCTGGGAGGCGCTTCTGCCCAAGCTTCAGATGAGATCTTCACGATCGATTCAGCTACCATGAGCTGCACCGTTGAAGGAAAGACCGTACAGCTCAAGTCAAAAGAGTTCCAGCTTTTATCGTGCCTTTATTCACACAGGAATACGATCGTTACCAAGGAACAGCTTTTCAATGAGGTCTGGGGAGATTCTTTCTATTCTGACAGCACGCTTAACGTGCACATCCGCCGCCTCCGTGAGAAGATCGAGTCTGATCCCAACGAACCGCGATTCATAAAGACGGTCTGGGGCACCGGGTACATCCTGGAGACGCATTAATGAAGATCAGGATAATCGCGATCCTCTATACAATAGTGATCCTCATCTGCGGCATTGCGCTGTGGAACAAGATCGACAAAGGTTCATCTTATTCCATAGACATGCTTGACCTCAACACAAAGCGTGACGAGATAGAGGCAAAGCTTTTGGAAGGAAGCGATATCCCATCTCTCGAGAACGAATACAACTGCAGGATCGTTCTTGTATCTGATGATGACTACGAGTCAATGAATAACTACTTCATCAAGGAAGGAATGTCTGTTTTCGACTACTTTGAAGACGGAGTCATCGCAGGTAAGATCGCGTTCAATGCGAGGGCGGAAGAGTTCGCCGCAAGGACCAGGGAAGCCAAGATACAGATGCTCTGGGTGCTCGGTTCGGTCTATGCAGCAGGCATCTTGCTGATGCTCATCATATGGTATTTCTACATTAGGCCGTTTAATAAGCTTTCTGATTTTGCAGCGAGTGTATCTAAAGGAAATCTCGACGTTCCTCTTAACATGGACAGGCACAATTACTTCGGCGCGTTCACCGAATCTTTTGACCGCATGAGAGAAGAACTCAAGTTATCTTCAGAGCGTGAGGCAGCCGCGAACAGGAGCAAACAGGAACTCGTTGCGGAGATCTCGCACGACATAAAGACGCCTGTTGCAACGATCAAGGCGACATGCGAAGTAATGGAGATCAAATACAAAGAAGATGACATTCAGGAGAAGGTATCGGTCATCAAGTCGAAGGCTACATCGGTTGAACACCTCATCGACAACATGTTCCGTGCAACTCTTGATGACCTCGACGAGCTCAAGGTCACGCCTCGTGAAGAGAGCTCACTGATAATTGAAGACATGCTTGCAGGCCTCAGATTTTATGGCACGGTTGAGCAGAAAGGCTCAGTCCCGGAGTGCCTTATCCTTGTTGATAAACTGAGGCTTGAACAGGTAATTGACAACATCGCCGGTAACTCATTTAAGTATGCGGGAACCACTCTCGAAGTCAGTTATAAATCAGACGCAGACAACATAAGAGTGATCCTCTCTGACAGAGGTCCTGGCGTTCCCGAGAAAGAGCTTGCCATGCTGACAACCAAGTTCTACCGTGGTTTGGAAGCAGCCGGATCAGGCAAGGACGGCAGCGGCTTAGGTCTTTATCTCGCATCAAGATTCATGGAGAAGATGTGCGGCGGACTCGACTTAAAGAATCGTGAAGGCGGTGGATTCACGGCTGAGATAGTGATTAAAAAGGTATAACGGATATGAATGACACACTCTATGTTTCTGATCTTGACGGCACTCTGATGAGGAATAATGAGAAGCTGTCTGAATATACGATAAAGACTTTAAACGAACTTCTAAGGCAGGGGCTGCCATTCACTTTTGCTACCGCGAGATCGATCGAGAGTGCCAGGGTCATCACGGGAGAACTGGAGATAAAACTTCCCGTAATAACCAGAAATGGTGCCGTCCTGGCAGACAACACAACCGGCAGGCATATTCAGAAATCCGTTTTCACAAAAGAGGAAGTGGAGCTTCTAAAGCAGATGCTTCCGGAGCTCCCGTCATGCGGTTTTGTGTCCTGTTTTCTGGATGACATAATGATCCGCACATACATGCCGGCAGATCACACGGAGGGTCTTAAAAGCTATATCGATTACTACAAAAACGATCCTTCAATGGTAAAAGCAGAAACAATGGATGAGATGTTCCAGGGAACTCCCGGCTACGTTACCATGATCGGCTCACGCGAAACTATCGCACCTTTATATGAAAAGGTTAAGCAGTATAAAGGCTGGGAAAGCCTGTTCCAGAAGGACACTTACAGAGACGAATTCTGGCTCGAGATCTGCCCTCAGAACTGCACAAAGGCAAAGTCGATCCTGAAACTTAAAGAACAGCTCGGATTTGAAAAGCTCGTTGTTTTCGGAGATTCATTAAATGACATTTCCATGTTCAAGATCGCAGATGAATCCTACGCTGTAGCTAACGCAATGGACGAACTAAAGAAGATCGCCACTCACATCATCGGCAGTAACGAAGAAGATTCCGTAGTTGATCTTTTGAAGGAAAGATTTAATAGCCCATCTCTTTGAGTTCTTTTACAATGTCCACATAGAAGTTCGTGATGTCTGTAACTTCGCCTTCTGATGTGGCAGCGCGCGAAGTAAGTCTTCTGCGTCTGATGTCAACAACATCGGCATGTGAGACGCCCCTGTAAGAAGGTGTGGTGTGAACGCCTTTGAAGTTTGCCCACTTGGCTGAAGCTACTGATACCAAGCCGTCATTATCGCCGTCGAATCTCCTGACGACAGGATAAGTGATGCAGAACACCGGGTCAGAGAATGAACCCCTGCACTTGAATGCGTAGCTCTGGCAGTAAATGTTGTCGGGAGCAGGGTTATCAATATTGAACTGTTCTGCTGTTCTGGTCGTGAAAAGATCGAAGCAGTCGTAGCTGTCAGGATTCTTGTCACCTAAGATCTTCATCCAGACATCCGTTCCCCATGCGGCAGTCTTCACCATCCACTTGGGAGCTCTCATGAGAAAGTCTACTGTCTTTGAACCGTGGTGGGGAGTGTCGATCGTGGTAACTGATGCGACCTTGTCTGCATAGCCGTGATTTATGAGATATCTTGCTTCAAGTCCGCCTTTGGAATGCGCGAGTATATTGACCTTCTCGGCACCTGTCTTGGCTAGGATTTCGTCTAAGCTTTTGGCGATTATGTCTGCGTTGCTCTCAACGGAACCTACGGAATCCTGATGTCCGAAGAAGACTTCTGCACCAAGAGATTCAAGTCTCTTGGGAACTCTGCCCCAATAGCACAGATGCTTTCTGTCGCGGAATCCCATTCCGTGAACCATGAGTAATGGATATTTTAAACTGCAATCGTTGCTCATATAATCTTCTCCCTAAGGTTTCCAGCCTTATCTTAAGGGGAGTATAACGCGGTATTGTATATTGTTCAATACTGAATTTAGATTAAGAGCGCCTTTTCCTCAGAATTGCCACAGAGTGATCAGGATACGGATGCCTGACACTTTTCGCGCCAAAGCTTTAAAGCAACGAAAGCAATAGCGAGGCCAATGCCTGTAACGATGACGCTTACGGTCAGCATGAAATCTACACCCTTGATGTCGAGAAGACGGCCGCAGACGAGGCTTGAGAAAACACCGCCCAAAGTGATCGAGCAGTTGATATAGGCCTGGCCCTTGACCTGGTCTAAGCGTGCCATGGTCCGGTTGACGAAGTATGCGCCGGCGGGGATGAAGACCGCATATGCAAACATCTGGAAAGCCTGGCTGATATATACGACAGCCATGTTGGGCGCAATGAGCATCAGGAGATGCTTGATGAAGAATGCGATGCCCGAGATGAGAAGGAGATTCTTTACCGAGATCTTCTTCATTATCTTATTGATCAGGGCCATCGTGGGGAGCTCCAGGAATGCGGCACAGCTGACGGCGATACCCATCTGTGTCTCGGTTCCGCCCAAGGGAGTGATGACCTGGATCATGTAGTCGTTGATCGCGTTGTGGGCAAAGAAGAAGCACACGGCGCCGAGCACGAACAGCATAAAGGACGGATATGTCCTGATGAAGCTTATGAGATTGTTGTGCGCTGTCTCTGTTTTCGCTGCGGGCGCAGTCTTAACTTCAGGCTTTTTGAAGAAGAATAAAACGACCAAAGCTATGGACAGGAAAATAATGTCCAGGATCATGAGGATGTTGACGCCGAACCAGCCGATCGCCTTGCCGGTGAAGATCGATGTGATCGCAAATCCACATGAGCCAAGGCCCCTTGCAAGGCCGTAGTAGATGTTGCATCCTGCTGCTTCATATTCGAAATACATTGCGGTGATGATAGGCTGATAGACCATCTGAACCATATAGATAAGAGCGAATATTATGAATATCACCACTATGCCGTTCTTGATCAACAGAAGAAGTACTGAACCTATAAGCAGGAGCGCCGTCGATGCCATTGAGACGTTGCGGTTTGTGAGCTTTCCCTGTTTGTCGATGAGACCTGCCACGATCGGCTGGAAGATGACGGACAGGATGTTTGCGAGCGCAAGGGTGATCCCGATAAGTGTGTTGGAGAACCCCTTTTCGAGAAGGAAAACTGATGCATAAGCATGTATGCCGCTATAGACGGCAAAGTATGTCGCATTGATGATGATGTATCTTAAAGTCCAGAATTTTTTGCCCGATGACATAACGCACCTTCCGTTGTTTCCTGATCGATATGCAAATGCTAACATATATGCGGAATTATACTAATTAGACTTGTTGGATAATTATCAAGGAGATTGCATGGAATATCTGCAATATATATATGAATTTATCTCAAATCCGATCCTGGATGTGCTGATGGGACTGGCCGGTCTGATCCTGGTATCAGGAATATTTCTTTTGTACCAGATGGCTTTGGCGAAGGCATTTTGCGCCAAAATGACAGATATCGAAGTGTTCGGGTTCAAGTATTCCAGGAACAGTGCAGGCAAGTGGGAATACAGGGGACACAGGGTCAAGCTTGCATTCTCAGGAGTCTCCGCCATTGATATAGAGAATCACCCTGAGATCGACGGCGATAAGATGATCCAAAAGGATAAGTCGCACATGCTGGCTACCAGTCTTCTGACCACCATCACAGGTCTTGGTATTTCCGCCGGCTGCATTATCTGGTCGTTTACCATCTACTATGCTTTCCCGGCATCTGTGGTATTCCTCACGGGTTTCTGGGTCCTGCTGTTTACGGTCGGAAGACTCATTCTGGTCTTATCGACCATGACCAAGATCTACTCGAAAAACTCTCTGGGCAGTTATCAGATGAGGGCAATTTCTCTTTTGAGATCAGGCATTCCTTACGAAAAGCTGGACCTCAAATCCGTCAGGGAATTAAACCTTAAAAAAGTCTGGGAAACAGAGCGCAAAATGTATTTCCCTGTCTATTTCCAGTATCTCGATGCCTGCGGTTTTTATGACAGGATGCCTGAGGCAGTCTATGATGTTGAGAGGATACTTAATGCCGCAGCGGTAAGCAAGGCCGATATCGGCGTTTACATGAACCTCATCTACTACTATTCCTATCACCGCCCAACACCCTCTGCAGCGAAGGAATACTATCACAGGATAATTAATGATGTCGAAAAGGACACGGACCCGAATACGATGAGGATCAGGGGATTCTATGAGCTTAACTGTTTTGGCGATCCAGTTAAGGCGAGGGAACTTTCAATGAAGGCTTTGGAAGGACTCGATACCGTCTCCATACCCGTTGAAAGGGAGTACGAGAGAAAATGTATTGCCAAACTAAACAATGCAATAGATAACTTTAATCACGTTTAATGTATATTTGCCAAAATATTTAATATTTTCTTCACAAAGTTGCCACATTTTACATTTTGGCATGTTATAATTCAGCCATTAAATTGGAGGCGACTATGAATAAGGGAATATTTAATAAAATAGTCAAAGCAATCGGCGGTTTTGGAATCGCCGGCTTGGTTGTCTCAACAATAGCAATATCTGTAAAAGCTGACGGTTATTCCGGCATTACTGTCGACGGTGATTTCAGTGACTGGGACAGCGTTACCAAGTACGACTGCTTAAGCGAGAGCAGCCGCGTAAATAACGTTGCAATGGTCTGGGACGGCGACTGGATCTACATCTACATGGATGAAGTCCAGCAGAATTCAGCTTCCTGGTCAAGTGATACACACAACACTCACGGTCAGTTCAATATCAAGACAGATCTTGGTTATGTATTGGTCGTAACCGTAAGAGATAACGGTGCGGCAGGAAATATAATCGAAGTAACTGATGTTACGACAAACGAGACTTATACGGTAGAAAACGGCGGAATCGAAGTTGCATTCAACAGTGATTATTCCGTATGGGGAGCTCCTACCCTCACAGAGATCGCAATCCCTTCAAGCCTTCTTCCGCAGTATTCTTCAACGATCAATTTCGGATACTATCTCGGCGGAGACATAATAACTGACGTTGCTGATGCAAGCGGCATCATTATCGATGATCCCGACGATCCGACACCTACACCCGCACCTTACAATGACGGTTCGGAGATCGTAATAGATGGTGACTATCACGATTGGGACTACTATCCGGTAATCACGATCCAGTACGATTCATCCGGTATGGAAAACACATATAACGACGCTGACGGCTCCATCTATCAGAGAGACGGCAACGCTTATGTTCACTGCATCGCAAACGAATTCAGCAAGCAGGACACAGGCTATAAGTATGGCTCCGAGTTCCTGGAAGTAACGGTTCTTTTCGGATATTCCCACACAAAGCTCATCGCAGTTGAGTTAGGTCCTGACGGAAGCCTCGACTGGAGTTTGCATGATAAAGCGACTTCACTTTCTGAAGGCACACATCACTATGCGTTATTCTATTTCTCAGATTCGCAGGCATCTACAAGCATCTATGATATACAGTCCGGTGATCACTATCTTGGTGATATGTATGTTACTGTCGGAGAGCATCAGGATGAGACAGAGTTCTGGTTTGACATTGCCGCCCTTGCTGAGTGCGGCGGGATCGAACCGGATGAGTCCCAGTCCGTATTTGTCCACTTCCACAGAGTAGGCTGGCCGATGCTTGAGACATCGGGTGTATCGACAGGTCCTGTTTTCGTAGCACTGTTATCAACAGTTGCGGCAGGCTCTTATCTTACCCTTAACCGCAGAAAGAAGGCCGGATGATATATGTAGTCGCTGCCGCTGCAATCGGATTGTGGGTCTGGCTCCTCCGTGTACTTCGAAAAGCAGGACTTAAGTTCTGGAGATACCTTTTAGGTTCCTGCGGAATCTTTCTCATCCTTCTCATACTCGTAAGACCATGGTTGGTTTTGCCTCTGGCAAGACTCATTGCGGCCATCGCCGGCATATTCGGAAAAGTAACCGGTTTCTACCAGGCTTACTACCGTTACGGCGTAATCTTCATCGAATCACTTAACGGTGCGATCACGGTCAATATTGATCTTGAGTGTTCAGGCTTTATCGAGATATCGGCATTCATATCGCTGCTTGCATTCTACGGAATCTATAACGTTCCGGAGCGTATCTATATAGGTGTTGTCGGCACGCTTTACACGATGCTTACCAACGCTTTGAGAATTGCCGTTATATGCACCATGATCCATTTCCTCGGAACGGATTACTACTATGTCGCACACACGATCGTAGGAAGGATCGTTTTCTATGTGCTTCAGGTAATGCTGTACTTCTTCATATTCACCAAGCCGCATGTTCTTAAGATGAAGACGGGCGACTTCGGTTACAACAAGAAAGAGGAAATAACTTCAAAGAGCGGGGGAGATGCCAAATGAACCAGTTCATGACGCACATCCTTAACCCGTTCTTTTACTGGCTTGCGTGGATCATTATCCCGCTCCTCGTAGAAGTACTTCCTTCGATCGGTTCATTCTTTGTGCTTCTCCATCAGAAGCATAAGAAATCCAAGATGGAAAGGCCTGCCATCTGGCCTGACATCGTTCTCATCATCCCGGTCTACAATTCCGAGGACAGCCTTGAGGAATGCCTTGAATCGATTAACAAGAGCGATTATCCCAACGAGCACATGGAGATCTATCTCGTTAATAACATGAGCCAGGACAAGAGCTTCGATGCCTTTGCAAGAGCGCAGGAACAGTTCCCGACACTCCGTATGAACTGGCTCAATTCAGGACAGGGTAAATCAAGAGCTTTGAACCTTGCCATCTACAACAGTAAGGGTACATATCTCATCAACATCGACTCAGACGGATATCTCGAAAGATATGCTATTTCCAACATGGTCCTCTATCTTGAGAATCACCGAGAGTATACATGCCTTACGGGTTCCATTCTCATAAGACCAGACAAGATTGAGAAGTATAAGTCTTTCAAATCAAGACTTTTCAGAAGGATCGAGTTCTGCGAATACGCACAGGCATTCCTTGCCGGAAGGAATTTCGACTCCGAGACAAACTCAATGTACACTTTGTCCGGTGCTTTCTCCGCATTCAGAATGAGCTCCATCCGCAAGTCGCATCTTTACAATACGGAGACTATCTCGGAGGATACCGAGATCACTTTCCAGATGAGATATATCCAGAAACAGAAGGTCGGCATCTGTGTTGACGCAATCTATTTCACGGATCCCATTGAGGGTGTAAACAAGCTTTACACACAGCGCCAGCGCTGGCAGAGAGGATCTCTTGAAGTCGCAAGACTTTATCCGCAGAGTAAATTATGGCCGTGGAGATTTGCTACGGATACAAATATCCACACATTGCTTTTCGACCACACATTCGCATTCCCGAGAATGATCTGGTATCTCGCCTTGATCGTGCTTATGGCATATGGTTATTCGAGCACAACGGTATTGCTGTCCATGGGTGCTATTTTCGCATTCTACATCGTATGCGGATACATGTATTTCTATATAGGACAGTATCTGTTAAAGCCTTTTCCTGACGTAAGATCGTACTATCTGAGGCAATGGGCCGTCGTAGCGCTCCTGCCTTTCTATAACTTCGTTGTTTTCTTTATAAGACTTGCAGGAATCATCAACAGTATCAATACAAAGAGCAGCTGGAAGACCGACACTCTTACAAGGGAATTCGAGAAATTCCGTCTTGCTGCAAGAGAGCAGCTCGGCAAGATATCGGACTTCATTAAGAGATTTAGAGAGTTAGTCAATAACGAGGAAGAGTATTATGAATAAGCAATCGAAGAAAGCACTGATCATGATGACTGTCGCGGTCATGCTGATGGCCACGGTCCTCACGGCATTCGCAGTCTGGCAGATTCACAACTACGAACAGGGCGTAGCCGAGCTCTATGCACAAGAGCAGGACGGCTACGTTGAGATCGTCGCAAGACAGATCGAACTCTATGGTGACATCGCAGGCGATGCGTTCGTTGAAGACACGATCGAGATGCTCGACTCCACATCACAGCGTTACTGGACACTCGATAACTCAGAATACTTCCTCTTCGTTAAGAGTATCAGTGAGACTAACGTTTATAAGACTTTCTCAACAGACACTTTCTATAACACACAGAGTGCGCAGGCGTTTTTGAGCACACTCGTCCAGGGAAAAGTTAAGCACGCGATAATCTCTCTTGAAGGCACGAAGTATGTCGCATCGGGAATCATTTTCGAGTACAACGGCACGGAATACAGACTCTGCCTTCTCACCGATTACGACATCATGCTCACGAACAATGCGTACCTGAGCAGCAAGCTTTATCTCCTGATCGTGCTCATCCTGCTTATTGCGCTCCTTATTATCGCGGTTATCTATTTCACGATGAAGCTTATCGAAGCAAGGAAAAAAGTTGACAGCATCAAGGCAGTCAACACCGAACTTAATAACTATATCGACTATCTCGACAATGTAGTCATGGGAAGAAACCAGGCTTCGATCATAACCGGTGAGGGAAGGATCATGAGACTTCTTCACAGGATCGACGAGAGAAGGATCTACCCGTGCGCATTTGTCAGGATAAAGCTTGAGACAGGCGCCATGATGAGCTTCTACGAGAAGAACAGCAAGCTACTGGGCGATGATGTCGTATGGCTCAGATACTGCAAGGACGGCTTCATGCTCCTCTTCGGTGCAAGGACCGCTGAGCAGGCAATGAAGATCATCGAGAGCAAGATCCCGGAAGCAGAGATCCCGGAAGATATTCTCGCATACAACACTGATGACGATCTTAACGCAACAGGGCTTTACGAAGCTTTGGTCAACGCATAAAGGAGGATGAATCAATGCTCAGATATTACAGGATTAAAGCTTATCTCAACGCAAGCCACTTCGTCGTTTTTGACGGCAAGAAGGGCGACACGCATCCTCATACATGGGAGTTTGTTGCCACGGTCTATACGACAGGCAGCAACATCATAAAGTTCACTGAACCTGAGAAGATGATCATGAAGGTTTTCGAGCCTTATCAGAACCAGGTCATGAACGAGATCGAACCGTTCAATGCGATCATTCCTTCACTTGAGAATATGACGGAATTCTTCGCAAAGCAGATTGCTGAAACGGTTAAGCCCATCGAATATCACTTAAGAAGATTTGAAGGCAGTGAGACACCTGTCAGAACATACGGCGTCAGATTCCCTGAAGCAGAGGGCGTCGAAGATGAGAATGAAGCTGACGAAGTAGAAGCAGCTATTGGAAGACTGGAGAAGGGTTTTGAACTCTAAGACTAAGAACATCGTTGTCGCGGTAATAAGCGTCATATTAAACATCGCAGTAGCTTTAGGCGTCATCTGGGCCGTAAGCAGAAGCGGTGTTCTTATCAAGGGTTCCGACTCCATGTACCACATTTACCGCGGCGACTGGATATTGAATTCGATCGAAGCGGGAGACAAGTGGCCCCTTTATAATCCGGTCTGGTATAACGGCGTAGAACTCATGCGTTACTGGCCGCCCGTAGCCGCATATCTCATGGCTTTCTGCCAGTTTGTCGCAAGAAGTCTTCCTTCCATATTCACGGATAATTATGTTTTCGAAGGATTCGCAGTATTCTGCGGAATCGTCTATCTTTTGGGAGCTCTCACATGGAACATCGCAGGCTTCGTTAAGAAGAGACCCGTAACCGGCATGTTCTTCAGCATTCTATGGTTTTTCATGCCGCAGAGCTTATATGTTCTCTTTGTAGATGGTAACCTTCCGAGAAGTGTCATCATGGCCGTTTTTCCTTTGGTATTCTTATTTGTTAACGAATATCTGAGGAAGGGCGGAGTTAAGAACTTTATCGGAACCGCACTCTCGTTCGCGTTTATATGCGCATGCCATGTCGGTTACACAGGCATGGTGGCAATTGCCATTCTCATATATCTCTTAGTTTACAGACTCTGCTGCTTTACAGGCATGAACAAGATCCAGAAATCCGGCAAACGCGATCTGGAACTTATCATTGCCTTACTATGCGGTTTTGCATTTATCGGTGTCATATTGTTCCCGTCATTAAAGGGTGGCCTGGCATCCAACACATCCAACGCAAGCCAGGCAGCAAAAGACTTTTTCCAGAGCATATTCATTACCCTTAATCCTGTCGGAAAACTTAAGAACGGGTTCTCTGTATCTTATTTTGGTATCGTCTCATTCCTCCTCGCAGTATTCGGTGCTGTTGCAGGTAAGAAACGCGCACGTGCGGGATTTATTACCGCAATCATCATTGTGTTTCTCACATCGAAAACAGCCGGTCCGATCATCCAGATGCTCCCCGGCGGATCACTCATGTGGATGATGCGTTTCCTGCAGATCGCTGCCGCAATGATCTTCTTCTCGATGCTTGAATGGGACAGCCTTAAAAAGCCCATACTTGCTGTCATCATCGCTTTGCTTGCAGTTGACTGCGGTATCTGTGTTAAGGCGTTCATCCCACAAAAAGACGAGAAGACAGTCGTCAGCAGTTATTATGAGAATTTAAAAGAAGAGACTCTTATCGACGAAGCAAAAGCCATGACTAAAAACCGTATTGCTGTTATCGATAGTGTCTTTCCTACGGAAAGCTTTGTGTTTTACCTTACAGATTATGAAGGCTCTGCTAATCAGCTGTTTGGAAGGGGTTGGGAGGCAGCATCGACTTCGCTTCAGATCGCCCAGATCAACGAAGCATACGATAACGGTTACTACTATTTCATGTTTGACAGACTCCTCGAGATGGGATGCGACACGGTTATCGTTAAGAAAAATGCTGCAGCCGTTTACCATTATAACGAGACTGAAGCTGAAGCTGCGGCTGAATTAAGAGGATACACTAAAGAATATGATGAAGGCATTTATGTCGTATTCCACTACGACGGCATTGAAGGTGCTTACGGTACCATCACAAAGTACGACGGTATCGCGATCGGTAACGGCGCTTACTACATCTCCATGATGTTCCCGACGATATGCGAGGCACCGAGTGAATACATCGACGACTTCACATTAGAAGAGCTCTCAAGCTATGAGACGATCTATCTTGACGGTTTCCTCTATCACGATGTCAAGACAGCCGAAGATCTCATTACAAAGGCTTCCGAAGCAGGCACTAAAGTTTACATTCTCGCTGACGGTATCCCCGAAAACTATGAGAGTAAGACCAACAGGTTTTTAGGCGTAGAGTGCCAGTCCGTACAGTTCGATAACGGTTTCCCGGCATTCCAGACGACTAAGTTCGGTGAGATCGAGCTTGCATTGTTCCCTGATGAATTCAAGAACTGGAAGACTGTTTACATGAACGGCTTAACGGAAGTTCTCGGATATTCCGAAGTCCTTGATGAACAGATGCCTTTCTGGGGCAAGGGAACCAACGATAACATCACGTTCATAGGTTTCAACCTTACTTACTATTACTCACGTACAAGAGACAGGAATGTCGGCGCCATCCTTGCAGGAATAATCGATGTAAGTGATCATGAAGTGCCGGAAAGGCAGATAGTTCCGCTCGATATCACATACGGCGATAATTCGATCACTATATATTCACCCGAGGATAACGTAAATACGTCGCTTGCCGAGCACGATATTTTCAGGGGCAACTTCAGGACATTTAACAGGCTGGTATTCGTCGACAAAGGCGAGACGGAGATCACATACAGTTATCCTTATCCCGTTCAGGGAATTCTTGTAACCCTTGCAGGTGTTGCGGTAGCGGCAGTAATGGTGGTATATATCAGGAAAAAGAAGCCTGTTGATTAAATAATAGACAAGCCTCTGTATTTAGATAATCGCTTTAATACGTTTATAACGGAGATATTCAATGAACGAGTCAGGAAACAACATCGTAAACGTTGTATTGTTTGAGCCCGAGATCCCTCAGAATACGGGTAATATAATGCGCACATGTGTTGCGACCGGTGCCGTTCTCCACATAATAGGACCTGTCGGATTTGACATAGATAATCCGGAATTCAGAAGAGCTTCAACCAATCACATCACATGGGCTGAATATACTCTTTACGATTCATGGCAGGATTTCGCCGACAAGAACGACGGTGAGTACTTCTTCATGACACGTTACGGCAAGGTGCCGCCTTCAGATATCGACTTCAAGGCTGCTTCAGAGAATGCAAAAATCTATCTGATTTTCGGCAAAGAGAGTACGGGTATTCCGGGTGAGATCTTAAGGGCAAATCTCGACAGATGTTTCAGGATCCCGATGGCTGCAGACTGCAGATGCCTTAACGTCTCTAACGCATGCGCAGTTGCAATCTACGAAGTGCTCAGACAATTGAACTATCCCGGTCTTTCATTTACTGAAGAACAGAAGGGTGAGGATTTCCTTGAAGAGAATTATTCTTACGACGAGACGTTAAGAAGAAAGCACAAGTAAATCAGTAATCCAATTCGCCGCCGACGATTATTTCGATGACAATAAGGATGCATATGAAGAGGCCTACGGAGGACATGATAAGTCCTGCGATAGCTCTTCCTTTACCGCCTGCATTTTTCTTTGAAACACCGGCTATCGAAAAGATAAGACCCAGGATAGCAGGTATTCCATTGAGCAACGGAATCCACGAAGTACAAAGGTTAATGATACCAAATATAAGGCCTGCAGTAGCAGCACCGTTTATTCTTGTTCTGTTGTCTATGGGTGTGATTATTACCGGCTGCTGATAAACAGGCTGATAGATGGGCTGTGCCATCTGTACAGGCTGCTGGTATGTGGGTGCCTGATATGATGTTTGCTGGTATTGCGGTTGCTGGTAAGGCTGCTGATATGCAGGCTGTATGGGTTGTGGAACTGGTTGTGCGGCAGGCTGGGGTGCGGGCTGCATGATAGGCTGAACTGTTGCCTGCGGAGCCGGTGCGGGCGCGGGCGTTGCCGGAGCAGAGTTCTTTGGTGCGGGAGATCCGCAGTTGGAGCAGAAAGCTTCACCGTCATTTATGAAAGAACCGCACGATTCGCAGTACATAACAGACCTCCCCAAAAGTCTAAATAAAACTTAACTTATTCATTCTAACACAGAGAAATCATGGTTGTCTTGTGGGTATTTCGACTTCATGCTTCAGAAAAATCACAGTAACCGTCATAGTGTACTGTGACTTTTTGCGGATTTTTACCGGTATAACGTGAGGCTGCACCATTAATCAAAAAAACAGAGGTTATCTCTGTTTTGAGATAACCCCCGGTAATTCAATTTGTGATTTTAATCAGTACTCTACGATGAAATTATCGATGTGGAGCACTCCGCTGACATAACCCTTGTCTGTTGTTACAAAGTCACCGTCGATGTAGTATTCGTCCGGATTCTGGTTCGGCTTATACCCCGTATCGTATGTCTCGAGTTCTTCATAGAAATCGTCGAGACTGTTGTTGATCTCCTCACCGACTTTTGTCCATATAATTTCCTTGAAGATGATACCACCTATAAAGCCGAGCACCGTAAGAATTAGACCGGCAATAGCTTTGCCTTTGCCCGGCGCATTACGTTTGACAAGACCGATGATTGAGAAGATAAGACCTAAAAGAGCAAAACCAAAGCATAATCCGGGGAGGAAGCAGAAAACAAATGTGAGGATACCGAATACAAGGCCCGCCGTTGCCATACCGTTGCCGCGCTTTGCAGGTGCGGCCTGTGCCAATACGACAGGCTGCGTGTAAATCGGTTGTGCATAAACAGGCTGGGCTACAGCTACAGGCTGCTGATAATTCGGAGCCTGATACATGGGCTGCTGGTATTGAGGTTGCTGATACTGAGGCTGTTGGTAGACAGGTTGCTGATATGCAGGCTGTGCCGGCTGCGGCTGCGGCTGAGGTGCCGGTGCGGGTGCCGGAGCAGGTGCAGGTGCCGGAGCAGGTGCTGCTACCGGTGCGGCTGCCATGGGAGCGGGTGCTGGCTGTGCGGCAGGTGCTGCCTGTGCAACGGCTGCTCCGCAGTTAGAGCAGAAAGCCTGTCCGTCCGGAACTAAGTTTCCGCATGATTCGCAATACATAATCTGATCCCTCCTGAACAAAAGAAGCAAAAATGTTCCAATGTGTTCCTGCCGAGATTTTATCATAATCCATATAGATTTTCTTACAAAAAGCACGTCCCGCTCAGCAGCGGGACGTCCGTAAAGTTAACTTGTTGATACGGATCAGTAAGTTGTTTCTGCAATTGCTGAAGCGGCAGACTCAGCCTGTTCTACATATTGATTTAGGCTTGTTCCCAAAATCGCACCAAACACGACTACGCTCAGGACGACACCGAGGATCGTAAGAATGAGACCTGCGATTGCTGCGCCCTTCGCGCCGCCGTTCTTCTTTGCGATTCCAATGATTGAGAAGATAAGGCCGAGAAGACCTAAGATCCAGTTAACACCGGGGAACCAGCATAAAACGAGTGCAAAGATACCCATGATAAGTCCTGCGATTGCCATACCGCTGGATTTTCTGGGCTGTGCAGGAACTGCTACTACAGGCTGTACATATACGGGCTGAACCTGCTGTACCGGCGGTGCATACTGCTGAACGGGCTGTACAGGCTGAGGTGCCGGCTGAGCGTACTGCTGTACGGGTTGTACAGGCTGTGGTGCCGGCTGTGGTGCTGCCTGAACTTCAGGCTGTACGGGAGCTGCTGCTCCACAGTTTGAGCAGAATGACTGACCGTCGGGAATAGATGCTCCGCAAGATTCACAAAACATAACTGTCCTCCTAAATTACAATACTTTCTTAAGAAAACTCTGAAGTCTCTCGTTCTGGGGATTTGTAAATATTTCCTCAGGCGTATTTTCCTCAATGATTCTACCACAGTCCATGAAGATGACCCGTGTGCCGACTTCTCTGGCAAATCCCATCTCGTGGGTTACGCAGACCATTGTCATGCCGGCTTTTGCGAGTTGCTTCATAACTTCCAGAACTTCTCCGACCATCTCAGGATCCAATGCGCTTGTGGGCTCATCGAAAAGCATTACTTCAGGATCCATCGCAAGCGCTCTTACGATTGCGATACGCTGTTTCTGACCGCCTGAGAGCTGTGAAGGATAAGACATGGCTCTGTCCTGAAGTCCGACTTTCCCGAGAAGTTCCAATGCTTTCTTCTCTGCATCCTGTTTTGAAATGCCGCGGAGTTTTATGGGTGCTATGGTCATGTTTTTCATGATCGTAAGGTGAGGGAAGAGGTTAAAGTGCTGGAACACCATTCCCATGTTCTGCCTCAACTTATTGATGTCTGTAGAAGGTGAAGTGATGTCCTGACCTTCAAAGGTAATCGTGCCTGAAGTAGGACGCTCAAGCAGATTAAGAGATCTTAAGAAGGTTGATTTACCGGAACCTGAAGGTCCGATGACGACTACTACCTCACCTTTTCTGATGTCGGTCGTGACGCCGTCCAAAGCCTTGATCTCGCCGCCATTATAGTGTTTGCAAAGATCCTTTACGGATATGATTACGTCATTATCAGCGCTCACTGCTCTTAAGCCTCCTTTCGATCAAAGATACAATCCAGCTGAAGAAGATAACGATCAGGAGATAGATGATCGCTACTGCAATAAGAGGCATAAATGCCGAGTATGTTCTTGATCTGATGATGTCGCCGCCCTTGGTAAGTTCCTGGAGTCCGACATAACCTGATACGGAAGTTTCCTTGATGAGAACAATGAACTCGTTTGCAAGTGCGGGAAGAACAGCCTTGAATGCCTGGGGGATGATGATTAGGGCCATTGTCCTTACATATCCGAATCCCAATGAACGGCCTGCTTCGAACTGTCCCTTGTCGACACTCTCGATACCGCCTCTGATGATCTCGGCAACATACGCGCCGGAGTTGATTCCGAATGCGAGAACGGCAACGAGTATCTTATTGTTGGAAGAAGCGAAGATAACAAAGTAGATGATCATGAGCTGAACGACTACAGGGGTTCCTCTGATGACCGTAAGATATAAACCGCAGATCTTGTAAAGGACAAAAAGGATGCCCTTGCCGATACCGCCTTTGAGTTCTTCTTTCAGTGTGTCATAAGATGATCTGACGAGTGCTACTATGACACCCAGAACGATACCCAAAAGAACGGCAAAGAAAGTAACCTCAAATGTTACTGTCAGACCTTTTTTGATATAAGTGTAACGGTTATCGATGAGGAAGTTGTTTTCGAATTCTGCGTAGAATTTTGTCTGATAAAATGCCTCGCGGAGAGAAGCCAGCCATGCCGGCATAACAAGGAGCGGGCGGAATAATAACAAGTAGATAGCTACAACTGCACTGATCAAGATCGCGATGATCGAAAGACCTCTTCCGACATCGGTTCTGATGAGTGATCTGGCACCCTTATTCTTGGTGTACATGATAAGTGCGACAACGGCACAAGCGATGCCGGGACCGGGTAACCATGACAGAAGAAGGGCAATTATGCCGATGATCAAAATCTGATTGGCTTTTTTTGTGTACATTGGACGTTCCTCAAACTTCAAAGTATCGATACACGAAAACATCACCAATTATAAATAATAAAAGAGCGGAAATATAGACCATATTTCCGCTCATATTATTTGTTTTTTGCTTATTTTCGCAAAAAGCTATCAACCTTCAGCAGGAATGTACTTGTTTACGATAGCAGCGATAGTGCCGTCGTCTGTGAGTTCCTTGAGTGCCTGGTTGATTGCATCCTTGAGTGCAACGTTATCCTTGTTGATAGCCATTGCGTAGTCCTCAACTGTGTAAGGTGTTTCAAGGATCTTGAGACCAGAGTTAGCTGCAACGAATGCCTTGGCAGGCTCGTTGTCGATAACAACTGCGCTGATCTTGCCTGTTGTGAGAGCGATAACAGCGTCGTTACCCTTAGCGAAACGCTCGATTCTCTCTTCGCCTACGCCGCCCTCTTCAACAGGAGCAGACATGTAGATGTCGCCTGTTGTACCGGACTGAACGCCAACCTTGTAGTCGCCGTTGACGAGTGTGTCGATATCTGTGATCTCAGAATCAGCAGCTACGATGATGGACTGGATACCTGTAGCATAAGGTGTAGAGAAGTTTACAGACTTAAGTCTGTCTTCTGTAACTGTCATGCCTGCGCATCCGATGTCGTACTTGCCGCTCTGAACGCCTGCGATGATTGAGTCGAACTCAACGTCTTCGATAACGAGCTCGAGACCGAGCTTGTCTGCTACTGCTGTAGCGATCTCAACATCAATACCAACGATCTTGTCGCCCTCATAGTACTCATAAGGGGGGAAGAATGCGTTTGTAGCCATGATGAGCTTGCCGCTCTCAACAGTTGTGAATGCTGCAGCTGAATCAACATTTGCATCTGCAGATGCCTCTGTCTGCTTTGTAGCGCAGGATGTCATACCAAGCAAAAGTGCTGTGGAAAGAATGCCTGCTGCAATTCTCTTAAGTGTCTTCATAACCGTTCTCCTTTTGTTGATTAGGATATCGGTATATTACGCTAAAAAATCCAGCAAGGTAAATGAACAAAAGCCCGAAAAATGTTTGCCCAACGCTATTATTTTAAGTAAAATATCTAAATAGGGTTAGCTATTATAAAGTTGAAAGGTCGCGGATGATCATGAAAAGGGTCTTGATTCTCGGTTGTAACGAAATTTCCAAGCGTTTGCTGATTGCTCTCTGCAGAAACAGGTCTTATGCATCTGATATCTGCCTTGCGTCTAGGCAGAAGCAGGAGTGTGATGAGCTTAAAAATCTGGCAGCCAGCATGGGTGTCAGAGTAACTACTTCAGGAATTGACATGACCAATGTCGAAGGCGCCATGATGATGGTTAGGATCTTTGCACCGGACATCGTCGTAAACCTTCTTCCCCCGGAACTTTCACTTGATGCAATGAGCCTTGCCATAAAAGCGAAAGCTGATTATATCGATTCAACACTTTTCGACGTTCCGGACATTCCTTCGCCGACATCACTTCTTTCGAAGCAGTTCAGAATGTTCGGCGAATTCCACGGCACCGGAAAGACAGCTATATGCGGAGCAGGTTTTGTTCCCGGCGCAGTAAATGCAATTATCAGACGTGCCGCCAAAAACGATTTCAGCAAGATCGACTATATCGACCTTATCGCTGTATCGGGCGAGAAGAAGATCGCAAAGAAGGGCAGAACCGAGATTGACGATACACTCTATTCTGAAGACGTAAAAGCTCCGGTAGTCGCTAACAAGTTCGGTCCCAGCAAGAACGTTTTCTATATATCTGACGGTAAGGTTATCGAAGCAGAAGCAATGTCGATTGAGGCCAAGTCCTCATCCGGCACAAAAGTCTATCTTGATTCAAGCCCCATGGTCACAGATCTCCTGAAAGAGATCCCTGATATGGCAAATGTCAGATATTTCAAGCTCGGAAGAAAGCCTGATCTGGAGCATATTCCGCCGCAGGATAAGATCGACTTCCTGAAAGAAATCGGACTTATGTCCGATAAGCCGGTTACGGTTGGTAACGTTGAAGTTGCTCCTATTGACCTTCTGGCTGCAATCCTTCCAAAAAAATCAGATCTTGGCGAATCATCTCCCATCGAATCTAAGGCCAAGGGTGTCGCTTCCTACGAGATCTACATCACGGGAAAGAGCAAGAGAGATAACATCGATATCGCAAAGTCTTACATTGTTACGGGTGACAATGAAGTTTCCTATGAGAAGTATGGAGTAAGTGCCTTTGATGATATGAAGGGCGCAGCTCTTATCGCCGGCGTTAAACTCATGTGCAGAGACAAGTGGAAGAAGATAGGTGTCTTTACTCCCGCAGCTTTTGATTGCGAAGAATACTGCAAAGCGTTTACAATGGAAGGTATCAAATTAACAGAAGGCGAGGGTAAGCCTTTCAAATAATTGTAATCGGAAACATTGGCAGCTGATGCTTATGAGGTGAAGAAATGTCCGAGAGAAGTTTTTGGAAAGAGATGCAGATCAACGATATGCTGGTTATTGACACGATACGTAAATACGGAAGAGACACTATTTATTTTAAAGATAAGGATTCCAAGTTTATCTGGAACAATTATATGCACGCAAATCAGCTCGGCGTCATCAAGCCGGATGAGCTGGTAGGAAAAACAGATTACGACTTTTTCCCAAAGGAGTTTGCTGATAAAGCAAGAGAGATCGAACTCGAGGTCATGAGAACGGGAAAACCTGTCCTTAATGTCGAAGAAGAACTCCTGGATGACGAGGAAAATGCAAGATATTATCTCGCATCCAAGTATCCTCTCTACGACGTAAACAACGAAGTAGTCGGAACTTGGGGTATCAGCAGAGATATTACGGAGCAGAAAAAACTTGAGCTTGAACTCGAGCGTTCCTATCACAAGATGGAACTTCTTGCGCGCGTCGATGACTTGAGCGGACTTTATAACAGGCGTTATTTCTATGAGACTCTCGAAAAGTATGCGAGCCTCTATCAGAAGAGAACTGACGGCAGCACATTCGCTCTTCTCGTAGCTGATGTCGATGACATAACAAATGTTAACGACATATTCGGCCAGCAGAATGGCGATATCGTTTTGAAGAGCATCGCAGAACAGTGTATGGCTAACGTAAGAACAGAGGATACATGCTTCCGTACAGGCGGTGACGAGTTCGCTATCGTACTTCTTGATACTGATAAGGTATCTGCCGTAGGCATGGCTAAAAAGCTCGTAGAGACGATTGCCAATGAACCAATCATCCTTGACGGCAAGAGAGAAAGAGTAACAATCTCGGCAGGACTTGCCATGTTCGATCCTGAAGATCCTGATATCTCTGATCTCTTATCCAAAGCGGAGAGAAAGCTCAATAAATCAAAGAGAGAAGGAAAGAACAAGGTATCCTTCTGATCGATTAGATAATTCAGTAAGTTAACGGGGCCGGGAGATATCCCGGCCTTGCTTTTTGAGGTGTGTGGTAAGCGGTTGGAACAGCAAGGCCGGGTAGTCCCTTATACGGAGAAAAAGAAATGGAAAAAAGTGAGCGGTCGTTGGTCGGGACTTAAGCTGCACCCTTATCCTTCAATGGGGTTTGTCTTGCAATGGTTGTGTTACGGACTGTAGCTGCCGGAGCATTTACACGCTTGATCGGAGTAACGCGGACCGAAGAAGGTCTGACTGTTCTGACAGGTCTTGCAGCTTTTACAACTGCTGGTGAAGGTCTTACTCTTCTTGAAGCTGCACGCTCTGCCGCTTCGTCTATATCTCTCCAGTGATCGATGCATGATGTTGCTGCCTTGATGGTAACAAGTATGAAAAATAAGAAGATAAGCATATCAAGTGGTGACATAAATAAAACCTCCAAAAAGATCGTATGTTCTTTGCTGGAGGTAATATATCACAGGTAAAGTGTCATTAAAGGGACTAAAAACCTGTTTTAGTCAAAAACGAACAAAAATTTTGTGTTTGGTCAATTGCCGAGTTTGGATGCTCCGATCCTTATGGCGCCGCTATCCAGCATCTCTTTGGCAGCTTCCACCGTTCTGATGCCGCCTGCTGCTTTGATCCTGACATCAGGACTTATGTTCTTTTTCATAAGAACGATGTCTTCGACCTTGGCACCCGCGCTGCCAAAGCCTGTTGAAGTCTTGATGAAGTCGGCTTTGGCCTCGCTTACGATCTTGCAGAGACGGACTTTCTCGTCTTCAGTAAGATCGCATGTCTCTATTATGACCTTGAGAAGCGCGCCCTTGGCGTGAACTGCTTCTGCGATGAGTTTGATCTCCTCAGATACTTCATCGTATCTTCCTGACTTAACGAAGTTGATGTTGATTACCATATCTATTTCTGAGGCACCGTTGTCACAGGCATCCTTCGCTTCAAACACCTTGGTTGCCGTAGTTGAATAGCCGTTAGGGAATCCGATGACTGTGCAGACAGCAACTCTGCCTTTGGAGAATCTGACTGCATCCTTAACAAAGCAGGGCTGTACACAAACAGATGCAGTGCCTAAAGAAGCAGCGCGTTCTATCAATTCTTCGATATCGGAAACGGTAGCTACAGTCTTGAGGTTTGTAAGATCGACATAGCTCATGATGTTCTCAGGATCAGGCTTGTTTGTGTCCGTGGCAGGGCAGAAGTCCTTCTTATATGTTCTACCCATAATTGCCGTAAGTACTATTCCTGCTATGTTGTTGAAGCCGGAAAGCTCGCCCATGTTGCAAGGCGTTCTATAGCCGTCACCATAGATGAGGAGCGGGATGCACTCTCTGGAGTGATCGGTTGAAGCAGTTGACGGATCGCATCCGTGATCAGCGGTAATGATGAGAAGATCGTCATTCCTGAGTTTGGAAAGAATGATCCCCAGTGCGTCGTCGAACTCATGCATTGCAGTCGCATAGCCCTCGATATCGTTTCTGTGGCCGTACTTCATGTCGAAGTCCACGAGATTCGTAAAGCACAACCCGGTGAAGTCCCTGTCCATCATTTCTATCGTTTTGTTGATGCCGTCCGTGTTGCCCTTTGTGGGATTGGATTCCGTAAGGCCTCTTCCAGCGAAAAGGTCGAAGATCTTGCCAATTGAGATAACGTCGTATCCTTCGTTCTTAAGAAGGTCGAGCATGGTGGAAGAGGGCGCTGCCAGTGAGAAATCGTGGCGGTTTGCAGTTCTTGTGAAGTTGCCGGGTTCACCGACGAAAGGTCTTGCAATGACTCTTCCGACTGCGTGTTCACCTGCCATAACCTCCCTTGCTTTGGTACAAATATCATACAGTTCATCAAGAGGAATTATCTCTTCGTGAGCGGCAATCTGGAGCACGCTGTCGGCTGAAGTATAGATGATCGGTTTACCTGTCTTCATATGCTCTTCGCCGTAATCCCTGATGACATCCGTGCCGCTGTAGGGCTTGTTGCAAAGGTATTCCTTGCCCGTAGCCTTCTCAAGGGCCTTCATGACTTCAGAAGGGAAGCCGTCCGGATAAGTTGGCTGGGCCTTGTCGGAAATGATTCCTGCGATTTCCCAATGTCCGATAGTTGAATCTTTTCCTGCTGATATCTCACGGACTCTGGCATAAGAACCGACAGGTGAGGGGATAAATGTCTGAGCCTTCTTATATTCAACGATTCTCGGATCGTCTTCACCATCTATGGCAAGGAGTCCGAGCTTTGCAAGATTCGGATAAGGTTCGTTCGAGTACGAGAGTACAGCGGCTAGGGTATTGCTTCCTGCATCGCCGAACTTATCAGCATCAGGTGCTCCGCCAATACCAAAACTGTCTGCAACTATAAGAAATACGCGTTTTGCCATATAAAAGGACTCCTTATCTCGTTAATTCTTTTGACCCTATTATAAATCAGTTCGCATCGATTAAAGGGGCAAATGAGAGGGAGAACCGTGGCGGCAAAAGAAAAATGTCATAAATATTTAATATGACAACAGCGCTCATTCTCTTTATTAATTATTAGTATTATGGGAAAATACATTTATCATGGATAAACAGGTTTGAGGATAACTATGTCTGTTCGAAGGCCGGTTAGAAAATGGAAAAGCTATTATCTCTAGAGCTCATCAGAATAAGGGATTCTTTGGGCAACAGACTGATAGGAAAGGTTAGTGTTATGAGTAACAAACTGAGATCGTTCATTACTGTTCTTGTGTCAATCGTGGTCGTAATGGCTGCGTTGCCGTTGAGAGCATTGACGGTAAATGCGAACACTTACACGATTACTTACAGTGCAAATGATGGAACTGCGAATAGTAAAACTGTTAATATTGATTCAGGAGAATCTGATACAGCTGACTATACTGTCGAAAATAACACTTTTTCTGGACCTCAAGATACGCATTTCCTATTTTGGAGTACCGACGCTGACGGAAAGAATTCAAATAATATCTATAAATCCGGTTCTACCATGAGTGTTTCTGGAAATGTTACACTATATGCAATTTGGGGATATACGATTACTTATTTTTCAGACGATGGTAGAAATAAGGAATATACAGATGACGTTTTGAGTGGCGCAAATGTTGTTTTAGAGAATAGATTTGAAGCTGACGGAAAGACACTTGTTGGCTGGAGTGATACTAGTAAAGGTTCAAAGGTTTATGATGCCGGAGCCTCGGTAGAAATAAACAGTGATTTATCCCTTTATGCTAAGTGGAAAGAAAATGAGATTTCATTTCATGAGAATGGCGGAACAGGCACTATGGATGATCAGGTTGTCTATAGTGGTGTTTCTACAACTATTTCACCTAATAGTTTTATTGCACCAGATCAGACTAAGTCTTTTGTTGGTTGGACTGAAGATCCTGAAAGCGATACTATTTCTTACGCTGATCAAGCTAGCATTACGCTTACAAGTGATAAAGATCTCTATGCAAAATGGGCTGAAACTTGCGTTATCACATTCGACGAAAACGGTGGATCTGGAACATATTACGAACAAACGGTTGGAATAGGACTTAATACCCCGCTTATTAGTAACAAGTACACTTATGCAAATCATAAATTTTTAGGATGGGCTGATTCAGCTGATGGTGAAGTGAAGTATTTTGATGGTGGGTTGATAAAACCGGAGGCCAATCAAACCACTATGACTCTGTATGCAAAATGGGCTGAAACTTGCACAATTGTGTTTCAAGCCTCTGATGCCACTAGCGGTTCTATGGAAAACATGGTGGTTATAAAAGATGAGAAGATAACACTTCCTGATAACAAATATGTTAAAGATGGTTATCGATTTGATGGTTGGACTTCTGATACTGATCCCGCTCAAACATTTTCTAATGGACAGAGTGGTGTAAGTTTTAGTATTGATAATGTTACGCTTACTGCTAAATGGGTACAACAATATACAGTAACTTTTGTTAATAAAGACGGTGCCGAGCTTTATTGTTATAAAGAGGACGTTAATAAAAAGCCTGTTTATAAAGGTGACAATCCAACGATAACGCCTACAGCACAGTATTCATATAGTTTTTCTGGTTGGGATCCTGCAATTGAAGATACGACAACTGTCACTGCTGATACAACATACACAGCACAGTACGAGGAATCATTGAGATCTTACACAATAACATTTGCAGTAGATGGTGTTAGTCATCAGCAGATATTTAATTATGGTGATAAACCCGTTTATTCTGGAAATCCGAGCAAAGCAGCCGATGCGCAGTACACTTATACTTTTGATGGTTGGTCACCGGAGATTGATGAAACTACAACAGTTACTGGTACGGCCTCCTATACAGCACAGTTTAAGCAGACATTGAACAAATATTCAGTAACTTTTGTTGACGATGATGGTACAATTTTGAAAGAGGCTAAAGAATATGACTATGGAACTGCAGCTGCGGATATTGAGAAACCGGATGATCCAACAAAAGCAGTAACGGCACAGTACACATACTATTTTACTGGTTGGGATTCGGCAGTTGCTGATGTAACAGGTGATGCTATATACACGGCAACATATAGCAATGTTGTCAACCCATACAATATTACTTTTGTTGACGATGATGGTACAATTTTGAAAGAGGCTAAAGAATATGACTATGGAACTGCAGCTGCAGATATTGAGAAACCGACTGATCCGACAAAAGTAGCAACAGCACAGTACACATACCAATTTGATGGTTGGGATCCAGAAGTTACTGAAGTTACTGGTGATGCTACATATACGGCTACATATTCAAGCACTGTAAATACTTATACTGTTAAATTTCTTGATGAAGACGGTACTGAACTTCAGAAGATAGAAGATATTGAATATGGAAAGACACCTGTTTTTACTAATGACACTCCTACCAAGGAAGCAACTGCTCAATATACGTATTCATTTGCCGGTTGGGATACTCCTATAGTTTCTGTAAGAGGTGATGCTATATATAAGGCTACATATTCAAGAACTGTAAATACTTATACTGTTAAATTTCTTGATGAAGACGGTACTGAACTTCAGAAGATCGAAGATATTGAATATGGAAAAACCCCTGTTTTTACTAAAGACACTCCCACAAAGGAAGCAACTGCTCAGTATACGTATTCATTTGCCGGTTGGGATACTCCTATAGTTTCTGTAAGCGGTGATGCTACATATAAGGCTACATATTCAAGCGATGTAAATAAATACACCGTTACATATAAGAACGATGATGGAACGATCCTCCAGGAGGGTGAGTTCCCCTGGGGCAGTACTGCTTCCTATCAGCATATGGTAAAGCCTACAAAGAAGCCTACTGCCCAGTACACCTATACTTTCGCAGGCTGGGACAACAATGTAACGCTGGTAACTAAAGATGTTACTTACACGGCTACTTACACGTCCACAGTCAATAAGTACAAAATCACATTTGCTAACGAAGATGGTACTGTGCTCCAGACAAGCGAAGTTGAGTATGGTAAGTTCCCTGTTTATGAGAAGGGAACACCTACAAAAGCAGCAACTGTTGAGGAGACATTTACTTTCGCAGGTTGGGATAAGGATATCTCCAAGGTAACAGGTGATACTGTTTACACTGCAAGATATACTTCTACGGCAACTACAAGGGATACCGTTAACTACAAGCACTTCACAGTTACGTTTGTATCTAATGGCGGTTCTGAAGTTGTATCCCAGTTGGTTGCTGAAGGCGGCGTTGCATTCAGGCCTGAAGAGCCTTTGAGAGAAAGATATACTTTTGGAGGCTGGTATATCGATGCTGCTCTCACAAAACCGTTCAGCTTCGCGACAGTTATCACATCTGATATCACTCTCTACGCTAAGTGGATCAAGGGTTCACCGGATATTCAAGCTACATACGCTGTAATTGGTCTAGGAAGCACAACGGTTGACTTAAGCAGTGTTGAGGATATCACGGTAGCAGTTGAGAGAAGCCAGGATAATGATTCGATTGCAACACACTTCAAGGGTGTTATGATCGATGGTGTTGAAGTCGATTACTATAACTATGAACTCACTGAAGATAATAGCGCAGTAATCATCAGAGCCGATGCGTTTGAGGGTCTCGAAGCAGGCACTCACACAATTATGATCGTTTATGACGATGGTACGGCTGAAGTTGAACTGATCGTTAATGATGCAAATGAGCCTACAGATCCCGTTGAAGAGGTAACTGAGACAGAAGCAGCTGCAGCTGCCCCGGAACCTGCTCAAATTACAGTTGAGAAGGCCAGCAATTTGGGTCTATGGATCGCACTGGGTATCGTTGCAGCAGTTGTTATCGCTGCAATCCCGATCTTCATCATCAAAGGCCGCAGCTTAAAGTAAGCGATTAAAAGATCAAATACTTGGAGGGGCAGGAAGCTAATCCTGTCCCTCAATTATTATAATAAGTACTACATATACTTATAGGCATGTGGTATAGTTGGCGTCGAAAGAAATTAAGTGAGCATATAAAATGGAAGAAATAAAGACATTTGCAGACCTCGACCTGTCACCTGAGGTCATGGACGCCCTGAAGAAGATGGGTGTTAAGAGACCTACTACGATCCAGCAGAAAGCGATACCGCTTCTTATGGACAATATCAGCGTAATCGCAAAAGCTCCTACCGGAACAGGCAAGACATTCGCGTTCGGCATTCCAATCCTTGAATATCTCAACATGGATTCGAAGTTTGTACAGGCTCTGATACTCTGTCCGACAAGAGAGCTTGCACTCCAGATCACGACTGAGCTCAAAGGCCTTGCAAAGTATATTAAGGGATTCAGGGTTGCCGCTCTTATCGGAGGTCAGAGCATGCGCCTCCAGGCTGAGAAGGTGCAGAAGAATCCTCAGGTCATCGTTGCTACTCCCGGCCGTCTTATCGACATGAGCCAGAGAAAACTCGTTGACATCTCAAACATCTACACCCTCGTTCTCGACGAGGCAGATGAGATGCTCAAGATGGGATTTATCAATGACATTAGAAAGATAATGGCACTGACTCCGAAGGATAAGCAGATTGCTTTATTCTCCGCTACAATGCCCAGAGAGATCCAGAACATCACATGGGAATTCATGTCAGGAAGCGCCGAGATCGACGTTATGCCAAAGGCTGAAGACCACCCTGATATCGATGAATATATCGTTGAGTGTCCTGAGAAGGATAAGCTCAAGAACATAATAATGATCATGGCGAAAGAAGACCTGAGGAAAACGATAGTCTTCTGCAATACAAAGGTCCAGACCACAAAAGTCGGCGAGCAGCTGACGGCAGCCGGAGTATCCGCCAGAGTCCTTCACGGCGACTGCAGCCAGAGGGAAAGAAACAGGGTAATGGACATGTACAGGGCTGACAAGTTCGATGTTCTTGTCGCAACCGATGTCGTCGCACGAGGAATCGATGTAGACGACATAGAAGCCGTATTTAACTATGACATTCCCAAAGAGAATGAACTCTATCTGCACAGGATCGGACGTACCGCACGTGCAGGCAAGGCAGGAAAGGCATTCTCTTTTGTCGCTTATCTCGACCGTCCCAGAATGGAAGAGATAATCAGATATACAAAGATAGATCCCAAACCGTACGAGATCTGATAATTCTTATTTTCGAGATGTGAAGTTCAGCCCTGAAGCCTCGGGGCCTTTTTAAATATTCCCTTATATGTTGAGGGGGTGAGGAATACGATGAGCGGCAAGAGCTCGAGTCTTCCTGCGATCATGTCGAAAATGAATACCCACTTGGATACGTCAGAGAAGAACGCGTAGTTGTGCGTAGGTCCGACGAGTGAGAGACCGGGGCCGATGTTGTTGAGAGTTGCCGCTACCGATGAGAAGACCGTAACAAGGTCGTGGCCTTCGAATGCGACGATAAACATCGATGATGCAAAAGTTACGAGATAAATGAAGAAATAGATTGCTACGGAATGCTCGATGTCGCCGTCGACAGGCTTGCCGTCAATATGGATCTTCTTGACCGTTCTCGGGTGAAGATAAGTATTGATCTCTCTTTTTATCGACTTAAACATGATCTGTAATCTTGCGATCTTAACACCACCGCCGGTGGAGCTTGCGCATGCACCGATGATCATGAGGGAAAGCAGTATGAACTTGGCGATTGAAGGCCAGAGGTCAAAGTCTGTCGTGGCAAAACCGGTTGTCGTGATGATCGTGGATACCTGGAAGAAAGACTGTCTTAATGTTTCTTCGATTCCGCCGTACATGCCTCTTAATGAGAAGAATATGATCGCTGTCGCAACTGCTACAACGGCGAGATAAACCTTGACCTCGCTCATCTTGAATGCTTTGGAGATCTGCTTTGTCGTGATGTAATAATAGAAGTTGAAGTTCGCGCCGAACATGATCATGAAGACGCCGACGATCCACTGGATGTGCGGGGCATAAGAAGCGAAGCTGTCGTTCTTTACGCCGAAACCGCCGGTACCGGCAGTACCGAATGCGGAACAGATACTGTCGAACAGCGGCATTCCGCATACGAAGAGAAGGATGATCTCGGTTATGGTCATTACCAGATAAATGAGATAGAGCATCTTGGCGGTCGATCTGACTTTAGGCACGATCTTGCCGACTGTAGGTCCGGGGCTTTCCGCTCTCATGAGATTCATGTTTGAGCCGCCTGTCATAGGGACTACGGCAAGCAGGAAAACGAGAACGCCCATGCCGCCGATCCAGTGAGTGAGCGAACGCCACATAAGAGACGTGTGGGACATTGCCTCAACGTCGGTAAGTATGCTTGCACCGGTCGTGGTAAAGCCTGATGCCGTCTCGAACATTGCATCTGTGAAAGAAGGGATCTCCTTTGTGAGAACGAAAGGGATACATCCGCAGACACTTAACACGAGCCATGAAAGCGCCGTGGCAACACAACCGTCTTTAATGAAGATGGTCATGTTCTTAGGCTTTTTCAATGAGATCAGAAAGCCGGCGCCAATATAAATAGCTGCCAGGCCAATATAATAAAATACTTGGACCTCACCATAGAAAAGTCCGCAAATGACAGGCATAAGCATAAGCGCGCCTTCAATGAGCAAGACTTTGCCCAGGATGTAAACAAGCATTCTTATGTTCATCTTACGATATCAGTTAAGGTCGTGAATCCCTTATTCTTTGTAACGATCATTACGCTGTCACCGACTTCGATCGAGTCGCTTCCTGTAGGGATAATGATCCTGCCTGAACGGTTGATGAACGATACGAGCGTATTGGGTTTGAGCTTCATTTCCTTGAGCTGCTTGCCTGTGGCACTTGAAGGCTCTTTTACCTTGAACTCGATTGCTTCCGCACGCTCGTCGAAAAGATGATACATAACTTCGACGTTTGATCCGATGGAAGCCTGTCTTGCACGTGCATATGTGATGATGGCCTCGGAGGTTATCAGCTTAGGATAGATAACACTGCCGAGATCCAAACGGTTGATAACGTCTGTAAAGCTTATCTTGTTGATCTTTGTAACAGACTTGATGTCTCTTGAAATCTGTCTTGCAAAGAGAGTAAGCATGATGTTTTCTTCATCGATGCCGGTGAGGGCGACAACTGAATCAACATCTCTGATACCTGTCTCTTCAAGGAGAGACTCATTTATACCGTCACCGTTGATGATGGTGGCCTTCGGAAGAAGGTCGCTCAGTTCTTCACAGCGCTCAGGATCTTTCTCGATGAGCTTAACGTCGATACCCGTCTTGATAAGCTGGTCAGCGAGATAGTATGCGGACTTGCCGCCGCCGATGATTATCGTGCTTCTTACGGAATTTGTATTAAATCCGATGGACTTAAGGAATGAGTGGCAAACTTTACGTGTTGCGACAAAAGAGATGATGTCGCCTGCGGAAAGCTCGAAAGAACCGTTAGGGATGGTTACTTCGTCTCCGCGCTCGACACCTACGATGACAAGGTCATTAGTGTAGTTGCTTCCGAGATAAGCTATCGTCTTACCGTCGAGAACGTTTCCTTCGGGAATTTTGATCTTAACGAGTTCCGCACTTCCGTGTGCGAAGGAGTTGATCGAGATGGCAGCAGGGAGGAAGAGGATACGAGCCGCTTCGACAGCTGCCTCATATTCAGGATTTATGATCATCTCAAGGCTGAGCTTTGACCTGAGGTAAGGGATCTCCTTGCCATAGTCAGGGTTTCTTACACGCGCGATCGTTGCAAGATTCTTATTGAACTGCTTTGCGATCGTGCAGCACAGGAGATTGAGCTCATCTGATTCGGTAACGGAGATGAAGAGGTCGGCAGTAGCAATGCCTGCTTCTTCAAGTACTTCGTGGCTTGCGCCGTTACCGATGATGCCCATACAGTCGCAAAGGTTTGCGAGCTCTGTAAGGCGGTCAACGTTCTTGTCGATGATGACCAGATCGTGGCCCTCTTCTGCGAGTCTGTTAACGAGCGTGTCGCCGACTTTGCCGGCACCTACAACGATGATCTTAAGTCCTTTTTTACCCATAAGCATTAAATCCCGAATAACTCTTTGACTGCGTCTTTCTTAACGCCTGAGCCGATGACTACGATCTTACCCGTAACATCGGAAGCGCCTGTTCTCACTTCGGATTCTTCAGGTACGAAGTCGAAGTGGATCCAAGTACCGTCTTCGCCTGCGACGATACCCTTTGAACGGAGGATCATGCCGTATTTTTCGCTGTCGTCCAATGCCTTCAAAGCATTCTCGATATCAGCCTTTGTGAAACGCTTGGAAGTCTCAAATCCAACGGAATCGAAAACCTCGTCAGCATGATGGTGATGATGCTCATGCTCGTGGTCGTGATGGTGGTGATGGTGCTCGTGCTCGTCATCATCATCGTCGTCATCGTCATGATCGTGATGGTGGTGAGCCTTGCACTCTTCGCACTCACAGTCTTCACCGTGCTCATGATGGTGGTGGTGCTCATGCTCTTCTGCCTCGAGAAGTGCAGCCGCCATGTCTGCTGCTGTAAGAGGCTCTTCGATTGCTTTGAGTATCTGTACTCCGGAGAGCTCGTCCCAGGGTGTTGTGATGATCTGTGAGTGATCGTTGATCTCACGGATAAGTGCGATAGCCTGATCGAGCTTGTCCTGTGCGATGTTGCCTGTACGGCTTAAGATGATCGTGCCGGCATACTTGATCTGGTTCTCATAGAACTCCTTGAAGTTCTTGAGGTAGATGCGGCACTTGGAAGCGTCGATAACAGTTACTGTTCCGCAGATCTCTGTGCCTTCAACGCGCTTAACTGCAGCAACTACGTCAGAGAGTTTGCCTACGCCGGAGGGCTCGATGAGGATTCTGTCGGGTGCGAACTGCTTGATTACGTCCTGGAGCGCTGTGCCGAAGTCACCAACAAGGCTGCAGCAGATGCATCCGGAATTCATCTCGGTGATGTTGATGCCGGACTCCTTAAGGAAACCGCCGTCGATGCCGATCTGGCCGAACTCGTTTTCGATAAGTACAAGCTTAGCGCCGTTATAACCGTCAGCGATAAGCTTCTTGATCAGTGTTGTTTTACCTGCTCCCAGAAATCCTGAGAAAATGTCTACTTTAGTCATTAAAATGCCTCTTTTCTATCGTCAATTAAAATATATAACGTCATTATCGGGCTTGCTTGTTATGGCATAGTCCTCGACTGTGAGGCAGGGAACGTTGACCTTGCCGCCCTGTCCGTCGTCGTCTTCGAAATATCTTACCTGTCCTGTTACCTTAAGCCACTGGCCTGCAGGGAAGTTGGATCTTAATTCATAAAAACAGAGAACGCCCATCATCTGGATGTCAGCAGCGCAGCATGTATATGCCTGTCTCTGCAGAACGAAAGCACGGCCGTTGAATTCTCTTAAGATAACGGCCTGACCGATGAGGCTGACCCTCTTGCCGTTGTAACGTTCCATGTTATCCATGGCATCGGTATAGAAAAGACCGAAGTCCTCTGCCGCAATGACGCAGGGATTCTGGTTGAGGTCGAAGGGGAGATGGTCTTCGATCCTGATGATCTTATTGTCTTCGCCGAGGAAGTTGATGCTCATGCCGGGATTGACCGCCTTAACGGAACCTCTGAGCTTGGGAATATTGTCGGTCTCTTCATTTACGCGGTTGAAGATGACAGTATCGCCGTATCTGAAATAGTCAGCGAAAAGTGTCTGCATGTTTCTGAAATAATTACCGTATGTGGAAGCATCGATAACTACGACGGCTGCTGCCAGAGCCCAGCGCTCAGGCACGTCGACCTTCTCGAAAAATTCAGCAGGAGAGACCGAGCCGTTCCATTCAATGAATACGACACCCGGCTTATGCTTTGCCTCGATATCGAAAGTCAGCTCCTTGTTGACGTCATCGGTATCGCAGTTGATTATCACGGGGTTAGCACCCTCGTAATTCTCGGGAATATATTCCTCTTCACCTTCTTCGGTGTTGATTACCACAACTTTGCGGTTCTTGAAATTTTCTCCGCCGATCCATGAACATATGACCGAAGTCTTTCCGCTGTCCAGGAAACCGGTGAAAAAATAAACCAGACAATCATCCATAAATAGTGCACCTCATTTAACAAATAATATTTTGTCCCTGAATTGTTATTATTTCAAGCAAGAAAAAGTATAAAATCTAATATTGGCACTTTTGATTTTTAGGAGTATTAATGAAATCGGTAAAGATCGGTGACATAAAAATAAAGAATCCGATAGTCCTGTCTCCCATGGCGGGGATCAGCAGCCTGCCTTTCAGGATCATATGCAATGAGATGGGCGCAGGCTACAGCCCGACAGAACTCGTGAGCGCCAGATCGATCAGATATAACGGCGTGGACAAGAGCCTTCGCTACATGAGGATCTCTCCCGAGGAAGAAGGGATCACGGCGATACAGCTTTTCGGAACCGAGCCTGAAGATTTTGAAGCGGCGATATCTACCATCCTGGAAACTCCGGTTTTAAAGGAAGTCTCGATAATCGACATAAACATGGGATGCCCCGTCCCAAAGGTCGTAAAGACCGGTGCCGGCAGCGCCCTGATGCAGGACCCCAAGAGGGCTTCTGACATCGTAAAAGCCTGCAAAAAGGCGGTCTCAGGCCTTAGCAGGAATATCCCCATCACGGTCAAGACCAGAACAGGTTATAACGAAGGCGACAAGGGCAATCCCGATTTTGCAAAGGCACTTGCGGATGCCGGTTGTGATATGATCTGCGTTCACGGCAGGACAAGGCCGCAGATGTATCACGGCGAGAGCTCAAATGAGGCGATCGCGGTAATGAGGGACGCCGTAAGAGGCTACGATATTCCTTTCTTCGCGAACGGCGATATCTGTGATGTCCGGTCGGCAAAGAAGATCATCGAAGATACGGGCTGTGACGGCATCATGATCGGCCGCGCGGCGAGGGGAAATCCCTGGATATTCGCCAGGGTCCTGGCAGGGCTCAATGGTACAGAAATGCCTGATCTTCCGGGCGTTAAGGACCGCAAGGACATGCTGGTCCGCGAGCTCGAAGGAAGGTTAAAATATCTTCCGGAAGACGTGGCAGTAAGGGAATTTAGAAGCGTTATGCCATACTATGTGAAAGGGCTGCCGGGATCAGCCCGGATAAAGGTCAAACTCGTGAACGCAGTGAGCTTTGACGAAGTAAAGGAGATAATAGAACTTGCCTGATATAGTAATTTCAGTAGTAGCAGTTATAGCGGGATGCCTTATGTGCTTTAACGGCTATAAGCTCTTTCGGTTCAGCCTCGGAATTGCCGGGTCAGTCGCCGGATTTTGCCTCGGAAGATTTCTTATAAAAGTTACGGGAGACATGGGCATAGAATGGAGTGAGATCGCAAGGATCATCGTTCTGGCTGTCCTTACGATCGGTCTTGGCGTTCTCGCATTCAAGCTTTACATGAAAGCCCTGATTGCAATAACCACGATAATCTGTGCCCTCTGGTTCTACGATGACTTTAATTTCCTTTTCGAGAGAGTCACTAACAGTGCGCTCCGCATAGTCCTGACCATGGCTTCAGGCATTATTGCAGGTGTTCTCATCGGAATAATCGTTTACTACGCACAGAAGTGGACGATCAGCTTATTTACGGCTTTTGTGGGGGCAAGAGTGATATCCGGAGTGCTTACGCCGATCCTCTGGTCCGGCATCCTTCAGGGTGAATATGCCGGAATCATCGAACAAAGAATTTTAGGACCTGATGTCGCACTTAATTATTCACTGGTCAGAATCCTGATATTAGTGGCTTTCTGTGCAGCAGGTTTCGTAATACAGTTGAAAACGTCAAAAAAATAGTCAAAAAAATAGTTTGACCAAAAACAATCTCCTTGTTAAAATTTGGCTGGATATATATTTTGAGGATATGTGTCCGGAATAATTAATTTATGACAATTTTCTTAATCTATCCCTTATTCCATGTCGAGGGCATTCCGATTTACCGGGATGCCCTCGGCGTGTTATAGGGGATTTTTTGTATCAATACATGTGATTCTCGTAATTCCCCAAATGATTCCAAAATTGAAGTGTTTCGGAATTGAATTTGGAATTATAGGGCTAAAATTCCAAATTCGCTTCCAGTATTCTCAGCAAGCGGAATTGTATCGGGAACCAATACTTCAATTAACCTTATTTATCGGACTGCCGTCCATGAATGCCTTAAGGTTGGCAGCAGCCATGTCGATCAAACGGATCCTGGTCTCAACGGGTGTCCATGCGATGTGGGGTGTGATGATGCAGTTGGGAGCGCCAAGAAGAGGATTGGACTCGAGCATAGGCTCAACGCATACAACGTCGCATCCAAAGCCGCCGAGAATTCCGCTGTCCAAGGCGGCCCTTACATCGGCTTCGTTGATGACTGGTCCTCTGGCTACATTGATAAGGATTGTTCCTTTATTAAACCAGGACAGGGTGTTTTTGTTGATGATCTCTTTTGTGTCATCTGTAAGAGGGCAGTGGAGAGAGACGACATTGGCGCCGCGGATTCCGTCTTCGAGAGCGAGGCACTTAACAGGTGTGCCGCTTACGTCAACGGTTGTTCCGATGAGCGATGTGTTGTGGGGTGTGGCGGTTACGGTCATGCCGAAAGCATAAGCCATCTGGGCAACCCTTTTGCCGATCTTGCCAAGGCCGATTATGTGAAGTGTCTTGCCTGCAAGCTCTGTTAGGGAACCCTTGAAATAGCAGAACTGTGGGCATCTGCACCAGTCGCCGTCCATTACGGATGAGGAGTGAAGGCCTGCAAGGTTGGTGAGTTCAAGGAGCAGGGCCATCGTGTGCTGGGCTGTGGCGAAGGTCGCGTATTCGGGAACGTTGGTTACGGTGACGCCGTGGTCTCTTGCTGCCTGAAGGTCAACAACGTTGTAACCTGTGGCAAGGACGCCTATGTATTTGAGGCCAGGGAGCTGGTCGAAAACTTCCCTGTCGAAGACTGTCTTGTTGGTGATGGCAACTTCAGCACCCTGCATTCTTTCGATCAGCTGGTCTTTTGAAGTTATGTCGTAAGCCGTGACTTCTCCAAGTTTTTCCAAGGCTTTCCAGGTGATATCGCCCGGATTTGCCGCAGAGCCGTCAAGAATAACTATTTTCATGTGAATTGCCTCCGAATATGTTTGAAATAATTTTAGCAAAAGAGTGATATTGTTATATCAGAAATTCAAATAAGGCGGGACCCGTTTATGTATGTAATCTGTTACGGCAAATCACCTAAGGCACTTGCAACAGGACAGAAGCTGATAAATGAGATCGGCGGAAGATATGTCACCGGAACCGAGCTTATGACCGGCAGTTTTGTTATGGCTGAAGGCGAGACGAACTGCGCGATCGTAATGGTGCTGCCTATTGAAGCTGCGGTAAAGTCCATGGAAGAGACCATCACGGACAAGACACGCGACCTTCCTGTCATTGCGGTATCACCTGAGGGAAGATATGCCGCCGTTTTGAGAAGAGGAAACAAGCCTTACGAAAAGGGCGTGGACGATGTTTATTCAGCAGTCGTAAAGGTGCTGGGACCGTTCTGTTTTTCAGGCTTTGAAGGCAAATCGGAGATAACGAGCGATCTGACAGGTCTTGTGTCCAAATACAACATGAAGGTAAGCAGCAAGAAGCTTTTCGCGAAGGTCAACGACTGGATAAATGAAGGCGGAAAGATCAATGTTTATACGGATCTTCCGATCGTTTTCGCTGACCCCGTGCTTGACCCCATGACTTATTCGCTTCACAGCTATCCTTACGATATGAGGGATGATTTCATCAAACAGTACAAGTCTGCAAAGGAAGGCAGGATCGAGCCTTCGGTATTCATTACATGCACTTATCTGGGCGATGAGGAGGACGACTGGAACCTTATCCTTGTGCCCAGGATATTAAGTCTCGGAATCGAGATCAAGACAAAGACCGATCCTGATTACTGCAGGGCAGCCATAAGGAAGTCTCTTGTAAACCATCTCTTAAATCCTGATGCCATATCAAAGGTTGCTTCCACATATTCTGCAAAGGACAGCGAGATGATCAAGGGCCTTGCCGAAGAACTTGATGCCGGAATAGTAAGCTTCGATTCAGGCATGCGTGCAAAGGCAAAGATCCCCATGGAGATGACTTTCTCTCCTGAAAAGAGGGCGGATACGGCAACTGCGCTCGCGTTCCTTGCTAGCGGTGAGGGATCTCTTGCCATCAGAAGATCCGCTTCAGCGCAGGGAATTGTGTTCTCGGTAGCTATCTCCAAGGAAAACATCATATTGCCTTAAAAAGAATAAAGTGGGATATAATGATTGTATGCGGGCTTATGCCGCTCGAAAATAAAGATAACAACACAGAAAATAAAGGATAAGATTAAGCTTTGGAGGTAAAACAGATGAAGAAGCTTGAAGGTAACAAACTCGTAGCTTTATTGCTTTCGGCAGGCATGGCAACATCATTGCTTGCAGCATGTTCAGTAAATACCGATCAACTTGGTCAGGGAATAAGTGACCTTGGAAATGCTTTTAATACAACTGCTACTCAGGCACCTTCTGTCGTAACAGAGACTTCTGTTGCGGCCAGCAGCGAAGAGACAGTTGAAACTACGGCAGGAGAGACAACTGTTGAGACAACACCTTCAGCTACTCCCACAGCAACTCCTTCTCCGACACCGCTTCCGCAGCGTGTTGATTTCTCTGATTATACGGAGATAGATCTTACGGATTCGTTCGAAGTTACTGTTGAGGAATTCGAAGAGAGTGCTCATTCTGATGACGACACAGTTGAATTTGCAACTTTCACAGGAAACAGACTGGTTGTTACCGATGCTGACAATGAGACGGCAAGAGATGCCATTAACCTTGTTGTTGACGGATTCTATGCTGAAGCCGAAGGCGCTTACCAGAATGTTGTTGCCCAGATCAAGTCTGAATACTTAACGACCGGCGTTATTGAGAATTCCGGCAGCGTATCTGTCAACTTCGAGTATTTTACAAACGGACGTGCTCTTTCAGTATTGATGATCTATGCAGTAAGAGTCGGTGATACGTTCGACAGAAAGGTTGATTATGCATCTTTCGATATGCTGACAGGTCACTACATCACAATGAGTTCAGTTGTTACGGATACAGAAGGTCTGGAGAGAGCATGCAAGACCGCTCTTGCAGATGCTATCAGGGCAAAGGCGCTTGAGACATTACAGCCCACGGTTACAGCTACTCCCACACCTACACCTGCAGCAGGTACGACAACAACAGCACCTGCAGTTACTACGGAAACAACAACTGCTCCGACAATCGACGAAGACACTCTGCCCAAGGCGAGTGATTTTGACGTAATCTACATTGCTCCTACTGCTTCTGATACGGAAGGTGTTCACAAGGTAACTGTTATCGGACTTGCAAAGGATGGCATTATCTACGAGGCAGAAGTCGAGATCGATTCTTACGCTGACCTTTTCAACCGCTACGGCACATCCGTCTTCTTCGGCTGATACCGGACAAAGTTTATCCGTATTGCATAAACTTCACGTTTGTATTTTGAACATTTGCATAGGACGAGATTGAAGTTCTTTGTAATGTGTATTAAAATGCTCAATTGTATTTTAAATATACAAATTGTGAGGATAATTAGATGAAAAGAAGAAAACTGATTGCTTTGTTGCTGACTTCGGCAATGGTAATCGGTGCAGTTACGGCATGTGACAATCCGGTAGTGGATACGGCTCCTTCTGAGTCTTCCGCTACCTCAGAATCCCAGACCATAACTACAGAAACGACGGAAGTTACCATCGACCTTGAAGGTTACAAGGAACTTTCTGTTGCAGATGTTTCAGATGAAGGCGACGACAAGATCATGATCTACGGCTACAATTCCGAGTTCATCGGACTTGCCGAGAAGTACGCCGGAGTCACATCCAGCGATTACGATTTCATTGAAGTCACTGACAGTGACGAGTATCAGACAAAACTTGATGCCGTTCTTTCAGACGGTAACGGTGCGCCTGATATTTTCACATGCGATGCCGCTTACGCAAGAAAGTACCTGGCATCCGATGACACGATCGCCATCAACGATCTCGGTATTGATTATGCCGAGTGCACGGAGATGTTCGATTACACGTTGAGATTTGCAAGTGACGAAGATAATGTCATTAAGGGTCTTGCCTGGAAGGCTTATCCGGGTGCCGTTTTCTATGAAAGATCACTTGCTGAGCAGTATCTCGGTACATCAGATCCGGATCAGCTCGCTTCATCTTTTGCCACATGGGACAACGTTCTCAGGTCGGCAAGAACGGTAGATGAGGCTTCTGAAGGTTCAGTTAAGCTTATCGCAGGCACTTCGGAGATCTTTGATGCTTACCTTACAGACCGCAGCAACGGCTGGATCATGGACGGTACACTTAATTTCGATCCCAACATCGTAGGACTTTTCGACTTCGCGAAGCAGCTCTACTCAGATGAGCTTACCTTCTATGATGAGAGATGGACTGAAGGCTGGACAGACAGAATGTCCGACAAGACTGTCGTCTCATACTGGGGTTCTTATGATTTCGCAAAGTACCAGCTCGCGCTCAATCCGGGCGAGGGTACTTCTGTTAACCCGACCTCCGGTGACTGGGGCGTTACAACAGCTCCGGTCAGCTACTTCAGCGGCGGTTCATGGGTAATGGCTTCAAAGTACTGTGACCAGAAGGCAACTTCCGCAGACATCATCAGGGCCGTATGCATCAATGAGGATAATCTCAAGGATATGGTAAACAGGGGAGAGTTCGTCAACAGCGAAAAGCTTATAACACAGGCTGCAGCTGACGATAAGTTCGCTTATGAATGGCTTGGCGGCCAGAATCCTTATCCGGTTCTTTTGAACAGTGCGATGCATGCAGATGCTTCCCTGATTGTCGAAAACGAGGACGATTACAACAATGCTTTCAAGGCTGCTGTCGGAGCATACTGCGAGGAAGCTTTCGAAACGGTTGAGGAGGCCGAGACGGCCTTCAGGGACCAGCTGGTCGAAGAAGGATTGATCGACCATTAAATCAAGTATCTTTAACAACGGTCAAGGCTGTTTCGGAAATCCCGGAGCAGCCTTTTTTATTTGCTTTGCGGGCTTATGGGAACAAACTCCAAAATCAGTACAGAAATGTGACATAAGACATAGAATGTTTATATTTGCTTTTGTACAAAACGACATTCCAATAGTGTAGAATGATTAGGTCTTTATTAATAAAAAAGCGGAGGCTATCAAACATGAAATTCGGGTATTTCGATGATTCAAGAAAAGAATACGTCATTAACACTCCCAAAACACCTTATCCCTGGATCAACTATCTGGGTAATCAGGGCTTTTTCTCCCTGATCTCCAACACGGCTGGCGGCTACAGCTTCTATATGGACGCCAGACTCAGAAGAATCACACGTTACCGTTACAATAACGTGCCTTTGGATATGGGCGGACGTTATTTCTACATTAACGACAACGGTACAGTATGGAATCCGGGATGGTCTCCGGTCAAGACGGAACTTGATGGGTACGAGTGCCGCCACGGTATGGGTTATACCATCATTGAGGGTAAGAAGAACGGCCTCAAGGCTGAAGTCACATTCTTCGTTCCCCAGAACTACGACGGAGAAGTACAGCAGGTAGTACTTACAAACGAAGGCGCTACCGCTAAGGAATTTTCCATTTTCTCAATGGCTGAATGGTGTCTCTGGGATGCACAGGATGACTGCACAAACTTCCAGAGAAACTTCTCAACAGGACGTGTTGAGATCGAAGGTTCAACCATCTATCACGTAACAGAGTACAGAGACAGACGTAATCACTACGCTTTCTATACAGTAAACGATGATATCGACGGCTACGATACAGACCGTGATGCTTTCCTCGGAAGCATCTACAACGGCTGGGACAACCCTGAGACTGTTAAGGCAGGCAAGGCTTCCAATTCATTTGCAGACGGCTGGTCACCCATCGCTTCACACTACAAGAAGATCACTCTTGCACCCGGTGAGAGCAAGACATTGATCTACATCTTGGGTTACGCTGAGAACCCGCAGGACAAGAAGTTCGCTTCAGAGAAGCCTGCTAACCTCCTCACAAGAGAGGCATGGGTACTCAACAAGGAGAAGGCTTATGCCATGATCGACAAGTACAACACACCTGAAAAGGTAGCTGCAGGACTTGAAGAACTCCGCACGACATGGGAGAACCTCCTCAGCATTTACAAGGTTGATACACCTGATGACAAGGTTAACCGCATGGTCAACATATGGAACCAGTATCAGTGCATGGTTACATTCAACCTTTCACGTTCTGCTTCTTACTTCGAGTCCGGTATCGGCCGTGGTATGGGCTTCAGAGATTCCAACCAGGATATCCTCGGATTTGTTCACCAGATCCCTGAGCGTGCAAGAGAAAGACTCATCGACATCGCTTCAACACAGCTCTCAGACGGCGGATGCTATCACCAGTATCAGCCTCTTACAAAGAAGGGTAACGCTGACATCGGCGGCGACTTCTCAGATGACCCGCTCTGGATGATCATGTCCGTTGCAGCTTACATCAAGGAGACAGGCGACTGGGGAATCCTCGACGCTAACGTTCCTTTCGATGACGATCCGGAAGGCAAGCACACAATGCTCGAGCATCTCAATGTTTCCTTCTATCACATCGTAAACAACTTAGGACCTCACGGACTGCCTCTCGCAATGCGTGCAGACTGGAACGACTGCATCAACCTGTCATGCTTCTCCGACACACCCGGTGAATCATTCCAGACATACACAAATCCCAAGTTCAAGGCAGAGGGCGGCTACTCCAAGATCGCTGAGTCCGTATTCGTTGCAGCTCTCTTCACATACACAGGTCCTGCTTACGTAGGCATCCTTGAGCATCTCGGAAAGGCTGATGAGGCTGCAAAGGCTCAGGCTGAGATCGACAAGATGAAGAAGAACACAATGGAATCAGCATTCGACGGCGAGTGGTTCTTAAGAGCATATGACGCAAACGGCGAGAAGATGGGTTCACATGAGTGCGAAGAGGGTAAGATCTTCATCGAACCCCAGGGCTTCGCAGTTATGTCCGAGATCGGTAAGGAAGAGGGAGCTGACATCAAGACTCTCAACTCAATCGACAAGTATCTCAACTGCGAGTATGGTCTCGTTCTCAACAACCCTGCATTCACAAAGTACTATATCCAGTACGGTGAGATCTCCACATATCCGGGCGGATACAAGGAGAACGCAGGTATCTTCACACACAACAACGCATGGATCATCTGTGCTGAGGCTTATGCCGGCAGAGGCGAAAAGGCTTTCGAGTACTACTCAAAGATCGCTCCTGCTTTCACGGAAGAGACATCTGATATCCATAAGACAGAACCTTACGTTTACGGTCAGATGATCGGCGGTAAGGATGCCAAGAACTTCGGTCAGGGTAAGAACTCCTGGCTCACAGGTACCGCAGCATGGAACATGGTTGCGATCTCACAGTACATCCTCGGCGTTAAGCCTGAGTTTGACGGTTTGAGAGTTGATCCTTCCATTCCTTCAGCTTGGGACGGATTCAAGGTAGAGCGTAAGTTCAGAGGCGACGTATACGAGATCGAGATCAAGAACCCTGATCACGTATGCAAGGGCGTCAAGAAACTCACAGTAGACGGAAATGAGATCGAAGGCTGCATCGTTCCGGTTGCAGGCGACGGCAAGACTCATAAAGTCGAGGTAGTTCTTGGCTGATTACAGGATTTAAAGCCTGATTTTTAAGTCAATAACAAAAGCAAGACCCCGCAGTTTTTTGACCGTGGGGTTACTTGCTGAAATAAGGCAATTAAAAATTTAATCCGCGGAGGATCATTATGGGTTATATCGGTGAAAAAGCCAGAGGCGAAAGATGTCCTGCAAAAGAGCTCCTTATAAAGAAATTCGGAGCTGACAACACAAAGGGCGGAATCTCTGCACAGTATGTGCGTTTTGGCAAAGAGCCTGTCGTTCTCGGTATCTCAGGCTTGGGATTCGACAGCATGGCAGTTAACATTCTTGCTTCGGACGACACTGTTTTCGAGCAGTTCACAAAGACAGTCAATGAAGGTTCAAGCATCCTTCTCATAAAGAGTGAGGGCGGACTCAAGGCATTGACCGAGAAGGGCGGAACCGTTGCAGATGCAGGTTTTGACGGTGCAGTCATTGCAAGATGCGCTGAACTCATCAGCAGCACAGAGACATGGGGCGGAGAGCTTAATGACAAGGGCGAGCTTATTTTCGATCCTTCCACACCTTCACCCGGACCCCACTACTATACGAATATGCTCATCGGCAACCGCATAGGCTTTGTACATCCTCTTCAGTCAACTCCGAAGAGTGCCGTAGACAGTTTGGGCGGCGGTTCATTCAGATCACATGCCGATACCCAGGTTCTCGCAACAAGATGGGATTATCTCCCTGAAGAAAACGGATTCCCCGCTAACCGTCAGTTCTACATCGTAGAGAACGGCAAGCAGATCTTCTGGTCAGGCAAGGCGATCGCAGACGGTCTTAAGAAGGTTCAGACTGTTCACTCACAGAACAGGACCGTCATCAGCTATGAGCTCGAGTGCGGCCTCAAGATCAAGAGAACGATCTTCATTGTTCCCCAGAGAGAAGGACTCCCCGTAGCTTGTGAAGCACAGCTTATCGACATCGAAAACACGACATCAGAAGACAGAGACCTCAGAGTCGTTTGCACGGGCATGTTCGGTACGAAGCAGACACACGCGCTTTCCGAGGACGTTATCTTCACAACAGTCGTTGGCGAGTCACAGGTATTCTTCAACGAGAATAATGAGATCCGTGCGGTAAGCGCAGATCCTAACCCCAACGGCACAAAGGGCGACATCAGATTCAACGAGACAGTCGTTCACAGCGCTGACGGTGATGTTTTCGCTGACCAGTACGCATGCAGATATGCTGATTTCGTAGGTTCAGGAAGCCTCGAAAAGCCTGAGTTCATCTATCCTCTTGCTTCAAGACCTTCAAGAAAGGGCCCGGGATTCTTCGCTACATCCACACCTTTCACGATCAAGGCAAACGGCTCTGTACGTGTTGATAACATCACATGCCTTTCTTCTGACTGCGTAAACGACAAGTTCGTAATCGATCAGACACCTGCTGAAGAAGTTGAAGCAGTTGCAGAGTACATCAAGGATCCTGCTAACCTTGCTAAGGACCTTCAGGATGTAATCGACTTCGCAGGCAAGTATTCCAACTACATGAAGATCTCCCACGACGACAAGAACTTCGAGGCTTATGTTAACAACAACCTCCCGTTCCAGGTCTTCTATCAGACATTCGTATCAAGATCCCTCGACTGGACACAGAAGGGTTACCGTGAGATTGGATTCAGAGAGATCCAGGATATCTTCGCATCAATGTACTATTTCGCTGGCATGGGAAGAACAGACTTCGTTAAGGAAATGCTCGCAGGCTGGATCGAGAATGTTTACGAGGACGGTTACACAAACCACAACTTCTACTGGATCGGAAAAGAACCCGGCTGGTGGTCAGATGACGGACTCTGGCTCCTCCAGGCATTGGACAGATATCTCGGCCTTACTGACGATTATGCATTCCTCGATGAGGAGTTCGTCATGGCAGGCACAAAGGTCAAGAAGACCGATGCAGGCGTTAAGCGTAAGCTCAAGGATACGATCAAGGCTATCCTTATGTACAGCGGCAGGATCTCGCTCGGAAAGCACGGCATCCCGCTTATCGACCGCGCTGACTGGAACGACTGCTTAAGAGTCGATCCTGATGCTATCTCCGGTAAGGACAAGGTAGCAGAGTACAAGAAACAGCTCGCTGCAAACGGCAAGGCTTACGGTGAAGTTCCTTACGATTCAGAGTTCTCCGAGTCAGTAATGAACGGATTCCTTTTGAAGGTTGCTCTGGACGCTGCAGAGACAATGTTCAGAAAGATTGGCGATTCCGCTGCTGACGACATGAAGGCACTTTCCGACAAGCTCGCAGCAAACTTACGTGAGCACTGCTGGAAGGGTGACTTCTACTGCAGAGTCCTCTTTAACAGAAAAAACAGAACAGACATCTCTTATCTCGGTGCAGAAGGTGACGGCCTTGCAGTTGAAGCAGGACATCCCGGCACATACTTCCTCAACAGCTTCTCATGGTCACTCCTTGCAGGAGTTGCTTCTGAAGACGAGATCAATACGATGCTCGATTCACTCGACAAGTATCTTAAGACACCTTACGGATTCAGACTCTGCTCAACAGTTAACTATCCGAGGATCGCTCCTAAGATCGACGTTGCTCTGTATTATCCCGGTGACCGTGAGAACGGCGGCGTATTCAAGCATGCGAACATGATGGCATGCTCTGCTATGCTCGGTGCTGCAAAGACAGTTAAGGATGAGGCTCTCGCTTCAAGACTTGCTGACACGGCTTACTGGATCATTGATAAGATCTTACCTTACAAAACATTGAAGACACCTTTCGTTACATGCGGTAACCCGAGATGGTGCACACAGTACAACAACAGCCAGACAGGCGAGAATATCGGACCAACGCTTTCCGGTACTTCCACATGGCTCCTTCTCTCACTCTTCCAGTGCTTCGGTATTGAGTTCACGAGCGAGGGCTTGAGAGTCGAGCCTATCCTCAGACAGTCTGACAAGAGACTTGATGTTAAGGTATCCGTATGCGGAACATCCTACGATATCCACATCACAAAGCCTGAGGGCTTCATCCGTGCCCAGGACGGCATAAAGGTCAAGCTTGACGGCGCTTCCTGCGACGGAACGCTTCTGCCTGTTGCTACTGACGGCAAGGAACATAAGGTTGAGATCGAATTCTGATCAGATTTTGGGAGGTCCTAAGTAAAAATGCCTTTTTCGAGCGTCTTTTTATCAGAGATCGTAAAAGCATACAACCTTGAGGTTGTATACGATTCAGGTGATATCGAATCAAGAAGGATATGCGTGGCAGACGTTACGCGTCCCGGCCTGCAGCTCGCAGGATATTATGACCACTTCGGACCTGACCGAATCCAGATGATCGGTAACATGGAGCATGCATATCTGGACAACCTCTCCTCTGAGGAGAGGGCAAAGTCCGTATCTGCTCTTTTCGAGAAGAACATTCCTGCACTTATCGTTACCCGTGACCATAAGGTCCATAAGGAGATTCTGGATGCTGCAAGAAAGTATCAGACTCCGGTATTAAGGACATCACAGGCCACATCCGATTTCTCGTCAGAGCTCGTTAAGTATCTTAAGATGGAGCTTGCTCCCCGTGTATCTATGCACGGCGTTCTTGTCGAGGTAAACGGTGAAGGTATCCTTATCCTGGGTGAATCCGGCGTAGGTAAATCCGAGACCGCATTGGAGATCGTTAAGAGAGGTCACAGACTTATCGCAGATGACCAGATCGAGATCAGAAAGGTATCTGAGACAACGCTTCTGGGAAGAGCTCCCGACGTTATCAAGCACCTTATCGAGATCCGCGGCATCGGCATCCTGGACGTTAAGGAACTCTACGGTGTATCTGCCGTAAAGCCGCAGGAAAATATCGACTTCGTAATCAATCTCGAACTTTGGGACGAGAAGAAAACTTATGACAGACTGGGACTTACCGAGGAGACATATGACATCCTCGGAATCAAGGTTCCTTCAGTTACGATCCCTGTAGGACCCGGACGTAACCTCGCAATCATAGTCGAGGCTGCTGCGATCAACTACAGAGTCAAGAAGATGGGCTATAACGCTGCTCAGGATCTTGTATCCAGAGTCTTCCCCGGGAAGTCTTTGGATGGCTGATATAGACATACTCGAAAACGTCCCGCTTGCGGGATATTCAACATTCAGATGCGGCGGCCCGGCAAGATATTTCGCTGAGCCGGCGACAGGTGATGAAGTCGCAAGATTATTCAGACTGGCAGGTGAGAAGAACTGGGATGTATTCATCCTCGGCAACGGTTCCAACTGCCTTATCTCCGATGAAGGTTTTGACGGTCTTGTAATAAGGATCGGCAAGAACATGAGTGAGCTTAAATATGAAGAACTTGAAGACGGCAGAGTAAAGATAACTGCGGGCGCAGGTCTTTCTTACGCAAGATTCGGAAACTACAGTACAGAGCTTTCACTTACTGGTGCCGAGTTTGCATGCGGCATTCCGGGTTCATGCGGCGGCGCGGTATTCATGAATGCCGGAGCATACGGCGGAGAGACCAAAGACTTCGTAACCAAAGTCAGTTACTGGGACGGATATGAGATCAGAAATATAGACGGCAGTCAATGTGAATTCGGATACAGGACGAGCCTTTTTGAAAAGCTTAACAGCGAAGGAAAGACAGCTGTTATCTTAGGTTTTGAGGCAATCCTTTCCAAAGGCAACAAGGATGAGATAACCGCAAAGGTCGATGACTTAAGGACCAGAAGGACTGCGAGCCAGCCCCTGGACGTTCCTTCCGCGGGTTCTACATTCAAGAGACCTGAAGGTTACTTTGCCGCAAAGCTTATTGAAGATGCAGGGCTCAAGGGATTTGCGCTCGATGATTCAGGAGCGCAGGTATCTCCCAAGCATGCCGGATTTGTAGTCAATAACGGAGGCACTGCAAAGGCTTCCGATGTCATGAGGCTTATAGATTACGTGGTGGAAAAAGTATATGAGAACTCAGGCGTAAGACTTGAAAAAGAAGTACGTCTGGTCGGTAACTTCGGAGGCTGACAATGGAACTGTTGTTTCTTACCGGAATGAGCGGTGCAGGAAAGAGCGCGGCGGTCAGGTATCTGGAAGACTGCGGATATTTCTGTATGGATAATGTCCCGCCTTATGTTCTTCCTGACCTTGTAAAGAGCTTCTTCAGAGGCAGGAACGGTGAAGGATTCTCCACACCTAAACTTGCCTTTGTAGTCGACATCAGATCACAGGAATACCTTGACGGTTTTGATGAGGCTTTGGCGCTTATCCACGAAGAAGTGGGTGTCCCTTATAAGGTTATATTCCTTGAAGCATCAGATCAGGTGCTCATCAGCAGATACCAGCAGACGAGAAGAAAGCATCCTCTTGCAGGCAAGAAGGGATCCCTTACGAAGGCGATAGCGGCAGAACGCAAGATGCTCGAGAATATCAGGGGAATTGCTACAGTCATAGTTGATACTTCATTCCTTACGGATTCGGAACTCTGCAAGACGATAGGAGACATAATCAAGAATCAGGACAGCCAGAGTATTCTCGTCGTTGTCGAATCTTTCGGATTCAAATACGGTCTTCCCGTAGACTGCGATTATGTATTTGACGTAAGGTTTTTGCCTAATCCGTTCTATCTTCCGCAGCTCCGCAACCATACAGGTAAAGACAAAGAGATAGCCAAATATCTGGAAGGATTCAGCGAGACAGATGAGTTTAACTACATGACGTCTGAACTCCTTACATATGTAATTCCTTTTTATGCAAAAGAAGGTAAGGGCTGTGTCCATATAGGAATCGGCTGTACCGGCGGAAGACACAGATCCGTATACTGCGCTGAGACCATCGCAAGAAAAATGGGTGAGAACGGCATTAAGTGCATAATCACACACAGAGACATAGACAAAGAACCTCACAGATATACGAAGAAGGCGGATGAGGACTGATGGAAGACAGCTTCTCCGTAAGAGTTAAGCTGGAGACAGCAACCAAAGCCGTAAAAAAGCCCGTTCAGAGACAGACGGCTCTATGCGGGCTGATATTAAGCCAGATGGCAGGAGATCTTTCAGAACCCGTTAAAGAGATAAAGATCCCTGAAAGATTATCCACCCTTATAGTCCAGCTTTTCGAGATGGAAAACGTAAAATGCCGTTATTCCAAGGGGAAGATATTGCTTGAAGATTCTGCTTCATCAGATCTTTGGCAGAAACTGTATGTGCTTTTGTCCGATATAGAGGGCGGAAATCTCACGGTCGAAGAAGCAAGGCGTTTTTTGAGAGGCGCATTCTGGTCAGCAGGCTATTGCTCTGATCCCGTTAAGAGTTACAGGATCGAATTCCTGGTCTCAAATGAGAGATGCGCTTCGTGGATATCTGCTGCCCTTAATATTCTTTCTATAAAACATATAAAAGCAGAGCGTATAAATGCTTTTGCGGTCTACTTCAAGAACGGCGACGACGTTTCCGACTTTTTGAGCTACATCGGAAGCCCTTCTGCGATGATGGAATTCGAGAATGTCCGCGCAGGAAAAGACGTCAACAGCAAGGTGATCAGGGCTGTTAACTGTGACGAGGGGAACACCAAGCGTCAGGCTGAAGCTGCCGCTGCAAGAAATGAACTCATCACCAAAGTAATGCAGTCCGGGATTGCGAGCAAGCTCTCACCGGAGCTCCGTGAAGCTGCAAAAGCGCACATGGAAAACCCGGGTGCATCACTTGCCGAGCTCGGTGCCATGATGGACCCTCCAATCGGCAAATCGGGCATGCGACACCGCCTTGATAAGATCGCCGAATTTGCGAATTCTCTGCAGTAAATCCTCAAAAATCCCTTATTTTATAGTGCTTTCCGATGCTCAAATATCCCGAAAATTTGAGTTAACAAAACAGCCGTGCTAAAATAAGCGTTAACTTTTTTGGAAAGGAACAATTAAGAGGGGTTATATGAAGCACGGTGACCAGTACATCGAGCCTGATAACAGTTATTACAGACCTTCAAGGGATCCGAATGAAGGCACCATGACGCTCGTCGTCGTGATCACTCTTCTCTTCGTATGCCTGACAGGTGTTCTTGCCGCTGTCTATTTCAAGAAGGCGACAACAAAGGAGACGCTTGCCAATATCGACTCCACAGACGTATCAGGTTATATCTCGGTCGCTTCCCCCACGCCTACTCCTATTCCGCCAATTACTGATTACCAGAATCCTATACTTTATCCAGGACTTGCATCCGTAAACATCAATAAGGAACTTGCAATCGACAAGAACTGCGTTCCTTCCGAGCGCGGAATCAATGAGACCGTCATGGTAAACGGAAATATCGTGGAACCTCCTTACAGCAGGGAGAACCCGATCTACATGAACGATCCTGTCTTCTACGGATCGATCCCAGGTATCTTCGCATTCAGAGGAAACAATTTCAGAAATTGCGCTTCCTTCGGATATGTAACCATGTACAGAGGTTCCCTTACCCAAAGATGGGAATTCAATGAGATCGGAACCCTTCTTGCATCTACACTTAACTTCGAGTGGTCGGGTGTAAGGTGGACGGGCCAGCCCCTCGTTGTAGAGTGGCCTGCAGCAGTCCGTCAGAACATGGATATGTACGATTCAGCCAAGCAGCAGATGACTCTTACGGAAGTTATCGTTGCCGCGCTGGACGGTAAGATCTATTTCTTCAATCTCCAGAACGGTGAACCTACCAGAGAACCGATCGATGTCGGAGCTTCCATCAAGGGTACTCCGGCACTCGACCCCAGAGGCTATCCTCTCCTTTATGTAGGACAGACGGATAACAACGGCGGCAAGGTTTTCGGTATGTATATCTATTCGCTTTTGGACGGCTCGCTCCTTTACTGGTACGACGGTTCCGAAGACGGCGCATACAGAAGCAACTGGAACGCATTCGACTCATCACCGATCGTAAATGCTGAGACCGATACTCTTATCTGGCCCTGCGAAAACGGAATCATCTACACATTCGATCTTCACACATCATATACGGGATCCAATATCCTCGTATCTCCCGTTGTAACCGGATACAAGTACATGTTCAACGACAATGTAGGCTCGCACATGGGTGTTGAGAGTTCCATTGCCGTATATGGCAACTACGGATATTTCGTAGATAACACGATGAACCTCTGTTGCCTGGATCTCAACACGCTCGAGATGGTCTGGACCAAGGTCCTGGGCGATGATTCCGACGTTACTCCGGTAATCGATGAAGAAGATGGCATACCGTATATTTATATCGGAACCGAGGTGGATAACCAGCAGGGCGATGTCGGTGAATACTGCGGCGCCGCATACATCTATAAGATCAATGGTCTTAACGGAAGTTGTGAACAGGAATTTGGCGGATGGCAGAATTCCGAAGCCTGCTACACATATAACGGCAACACATCCGATTCCGACCAGAGCGGCGGATGCCTTGGCAATCCGATTATCGGAAAAGGTTCCATATCAAACCTCGTTATTTTCTCATTTAGTATGACTAACGGCCTTGCGAGCGGCAATAAACTTGTTGCATATGACAAGGATTTAGGCACCAAGGTTTGGGAATATAATATGAACATCTATTCGTACAGCTCACCGGTAGATTTCTACGATGCTGACGGCAATGCATATATCATCATCTGCGATTCGATCGGTCAGGTTCACATGATACATGCGGAGACGGGAATAGCTGACCCTAAGGACAGAAGAATTACGTACATTCAGACAAAGAGGAACCTCGGACTTGAGGATGAGACAGCGTCAGGCGTATGTATCGAAGCTTCTCCTGTAATCTACAAGGGCATGATGGTCGTAGGAACAACTTCCGGAAGCGTTTTCGGAATTGCGATTGAATAAGGAGCACTATGGACTTTGAGAATGCATACGGATCTATAGCTGTTTTGGAGGTCGAGATAAGGACCTTTGCGAACGAGGGCTATGCGGTGAAGTATGACTTCGGCAGAAGAGTGATCTCCTGGCGCGATAATTATATGTGGAATAACAATTTCACGAGATCCCTCAGCGAAGACAACATCAGACTCATTAAGGAAAAGCTTCCCGAGTCAGGTATGCTCGAGTGGATGAACGGATATAATCTCGGACTTACTGAAGAATACGGTGACAAGACAGTGATCCCCGGTGAGTGGCAGATCAAGGTCGAGTTTAGTGACAAGACAAACATGAAGTCAGGTGCCGAGCAGCATTTCCCTAAGAAGTGGGGCAATCTCCAGCGTTTGATCGAGCAGACCGCAGGCTGCAGTTTCACGTTAAGATAAGTCCGTATTTCGTAAGATATTAAGGTTGTGCAGGCATGGGGCCTGCTTTTTTATTATTTTGAGTATTAAATATCCTTTGTAGTCGCATTTGCTCTAATGTGATAAAATTCATTAATATGCCCGAGAAGTGTTATCGGGAATATGTTTGGACGAGGAGTTGTTGTTTTGGATTATCTGGAAGGACTTTTACTTGGAAGGCTCTGGAGTGATACGGATTTCGAAAACCGTAGGCATTTCGGATTGTTTGTTTTATATGGTCTTCTGGTTGACGCGATAGTTCTCTACATCTATATCTCCGGTAAAGGCCTTTTGAACTTCGGTATAATCGGCCCTATTCACATCGCAGTATTCACACTGCTCTTTTTGGCAAATCCTTTTATTTGCTTCAGATACTACCGAATGCCCTGGTGGGGCAAGATTTTAGTTTTAGCAGTGAAGATATTCAAGTCATATCTGATCATCAGCTATACGGTAAGTCTTTTCCTTCCGAGACTGTCGGTACAGATAGATGATCTTCAGGATTTTCTCATGACCTATCTCAACGGTACGCTTGAGAAATACACTGAGAAATTCCAGGCAAGCGCAGGTTCTTTCTCAACGGTATTGGGAGTTCTTGCAGGCGGTGTCCATGTCGTCGGAACCGTTTTGCTTTATGCATTGGCGGCAATAATCATTCCGAGCCTTATATACCTGGCAATCAGACTTGTTCAGTATGTATGGGACTGGGTAGTAAATACGCTTATCATCAAGAGGTTTTTCCCTCAGCGTAAATAATGGGTTTTCAAAGGAGACTATATGGCAGAGCTTAGAGACAGAATCGACATCACGGTTGAAGAGCTCGAGGAATCCCTCGGCGCCGTTAGGCTTCCGCGTTTTATCGCAGAATCAGAGAAGAGTTTTGTCGGAAGGATCGATACCATCTGTGATGAGATCTGTTCTGACAGCAATAAAAGGGCCATCTTCGTATCCGGTCCTACTTCATCCGGAAAGACAACTTTCACTTTGAGATTATCATCAACGATCAATAACAGGGGCAGAAAAGCCATCCACCTCTCACTTGATGATTACTACAACATCAAGGACGTCAAATGCGACAGGGACGGAAGACCTGACTTTGAGACCATCGATGCTCTTGATGTCGACAGGATCCAGCGTGACATCAAGGCTCTCTTAGACGGTGAGACTGTAGTTCCCCCGTACTTCGATTTCAATACAAGAGAGCAGCACGAAGGCAATCCGGAAAATGCCATCTGTTTAGGTGACGACGGTGTCCTCGTTGTAGAAGGCCTTCACGGTCTGTCTCCCAGGATCTCAGGCGAATGCCCTGCCGAGAAGTGTTCCAAGGTATTCATCATGCCCTATGGTAACGTTTACTGCGATTCAAAGCTCATGGACAGTAACGAGATAAGACTTCTCAGAAGGATCATCAGGGATTACCGTCACAGAAGCGCCCATGCACTTGCCACGATCGACTACTGGCCCATGATCCAGAAGTCTGAAGAAAAATATTACGAAGAGTACCTTACATGTGCTGACTACCACGTCAACTCATTCCTCGCTTATGAGAGTCTTATCGTTGCCCCCATGGCCATGAATGACATCAAAGAGGCGCTGACAAAGGTCGAGAAGGGTTCCATTGAACCCAGCGTCTTCATGGAGAAGTCTCCCTCAGGCAAGTCCTTTGCGGATCTCTCTTCTGCACTTGTTAAGGCAAATAAGCTAATGGGGCACCTGGGTAAGATACCTGTGATCAGCCCCGAACAGGTTCCTGCCGAATCAATACTTAACGAGTTCATCTCACAGTAACGGCGGACCTGCTGATATAGATTAAAAAAGGAGGCATATAATGCCTATCAGAATAGCTGACAATCTTCCGGCAAGGCACATCCTTGAGCAGGAAAGAATATTCGTTATGGAGGAAAACAGGGCCCTGACACAGGACATCCGTCCTATCAAGATCCTTATCCTCAATCTCATGCCCGATAAATCAACTACGGAGACACAGCTCTTAAGGGCTCTTTCCAATTCTCCGATCCAGGTCGATGTCGAGCTTCTGTTCACAAAGACACACAAGTCTAAAAATACTCCCGCTGAGCACCTTCTCAAGTTCTATAAGACTTTCGATGAGGTGAGTGATGAGTATTTCGATGGCATGATCATCACAGGCGCACCCATCGAAAAGCTTCCTTTCGAGGAAGTAGATTACTGGCCTGAACTGGTCGAGATAATGGAATGGAGCAAGACCCACGTTTACTCCACACTCCATCTTTGCTGGGGTGCTTTTGCAGGTCTTTACTACCACTATGGGATCCCGAAGATCGTTTTGGACAAGAAGGTGTTCGGTGTTTTCGAGCATTCGATGACATGGTCCAGACCGGTAAAGCTCTTCAGGGGCTTTGATGACATCTTCTACGTTCCTCATTCACGTTATACGGAGGTCAGAAGGGAAGACGTCGAGAAGCGAAATGATCTAAGGATCCTCTCCGAATCCGAGGAATGCGGTATCTATGCGATATCAGATCTTCACGGAAGGCAGTTCTTCATCACGGGACACTCCGAGTACGACAAGGACACTCTGGATAAAGAGTACAGAAGAGACATGAATGCCGGATTAACCGATGTCGATATTCCGAAGAATTACTACATCGACGACGATCCTGCCAAGGGACCGCTCCTCAGATGGAGATCTTCTGCAACATTGATGTATACAAACTGGCTCAACTACTACGTATATCAGGAGACTCCTTTCGACATCAACCTGATCAGGAGCATCAGGAACGAAGATCTTGAACCTAACAGGGACGTGGAGAAAAATGGCTGAGATCTTAAAACTCGACAGAGAACTGATATCGGGATTTGCTCCCCAAAGACCTGAAGACGGACACAAGAATTCTTTTGGCACAGCGCTTATCTGTGCAGGTTCCGAATATATGACAGGGGCTGCAGTAATGGCAGCAGGTTCTGCTTTAAGATCCGGTGCGGGTCTTGTAAAAGTATTTTCCGATGAGAAGACTCTTGATGCCATAAGGTTCAATGAACCCTGCGCAATGCTTGAGTTAAGGCCTGATAAGACTTCTGATGCTTTAAGAAAAGCATCTTCTCTTTGCAAAACAGTATCTTCGGTTCTTATCGGTTCCGGCATGCCTGCTGATTACAAGAACATGGAAGCCCTGACTGAGAGATTCCTCAAGGAAGCAAAGAACGTTGTCCTTGATGCAGGTGCCCTTTCAGGCAAATACGATGTTATGTCTAGACTTAAGGAAGAACTCAAAGCAAGAGCGATTCCGGCAGTGCTGACTCCTCATATAGGTGAGTTTTCAAGAATTACGGGACTTCCCAAAGACGAGGTTGAGGAGAAGGCTGCTGACTTAGCGCTGGATTTTGCCCGCGAAAACAACTGCGTTATTATCCTTAAGAGCAGCTGGACGCTGGTCGCTTCGCCTGATGGTAAGATCTACGTGAACGATCTTGCAAACAGCGGTATGGCGAAGGGCGGATCGGGAGATATTCTTGCAGGCCTTGTAACAGGATTTCTTGCACAGGGAATGGATCCCGTTAAGGCTTCCTGCTCTGCTGTGTTTATTCATTCAAAGGCGGGCGAAGCCGCAAAAGAAGATATCGGCGTAAGAGCCATGATACCGACTGACCTTCTGATCTATCTTGACGAAGGATACATTCAGGCGGGTTGGAGTGAAGAAGATGAGTGAGAATATTTTTGACCGTTCATGCGTAGAGATCGATCTTGATGCTTTAAAGCACAATTTCGAGGAGATAAAGAAAGCAGTAACTCCCGGCACGGATATCCTTGCGGTAGTTAAGGCCGACGCATACGGCCATGGTGCTCTTGAGACAGCGAAAACCCTGATCGACGGCGGTGCGGCCGGTCTTTGTCTTGCTACGATCGATGAAGCGGTCGAACTCCGCAAGCACGGCATAACCGTTCCGATGATGACTTTAGGCTTTACCGACTCTTCAAGATTTGAAGATGCGGTCAGATATGACGTCGAGCAGTCGGTCTATTCGCTCGATATCGCAAAAGCTTTGTCTGATGAGGCAGTAAAGCAGGGTAAGACCTGCAGGATCCACATAAAGCTCGATACCGGCATGGGAAGGATCGGCTTTAAGACAGATGGAACAGAGACAGAAGATATTGTCAGGGCCTGCACGCTGCCGGGCATCGAACCCTACGGCGTATTCTCGCATTTCGCTGCTGCGGATACTGATGACGACGAATATACAAATCAGCAGTTCGCTCTTTTCATGAAGCAGATCGAAGAGCTTGGGCAGAAGGGCATTCACTTTACGAAGAGACATATATGCAACAGTGCCGGGATCTTGAGATTCCCCGGAATGCATCTTGATATGGTAAGGGCAGGAATCATCCTTTACGGCCTCATGCCGCCCGGATGCCCCGCGCCTGTTGTCGACATTGATCTTAAGCCCGTAATGAACTGGTATGCCAAGGTCATCCACGTTAAAACGGTGCCCGTCGGAGCCACAATAAGCTACGGAAGACACTTCACGGCTGAGCGCCCCACTGAGGTCACGACAGTCGGCATCGGTTATGCAGACGGACTTTCCAGAAAGCTCTCTAACGGCTTCGAGCTTGTTATCGGAGGCAGGAAGTGCCCCATAATCGGCAATATCTGCATGGACATGTGCATGGTCGATACCACCGATCTTGAGACAAGACCTCAGGTAGGGGACAAGGTTACCGTGTTCGGCAGCGAGAGATCTGCAGATGAGCTTGCAGAAGCCCTTGGAACTATCAATTACGAGATCACATGTGACGTCGGCAAGAGAGTCAGAAGACTCTATGTCGGAGGCTGATTTATTACTTCTTTTTTCTTTATAAATATATCGGTGAAAAAAGCGCAGAGATGCGCTATAATACTTACGCTTTATTTATATACCAAGGAGAATGTCTATTAATGAGCACTTTGAGAGATAGCGTAAACAGCCCGGAAACAAGGAAGAAGATTTTCTTTACTTGTCTTATAGTTTCCGTGCTTTGTGTGCTCACGCTTGTTCCCGTTCCGGGACTTAATCATGCCGTTGCCACATATACTGTTGCAAACTGGGGAAGTACAGGTCTTATACTCGATGTCCTTTCAATGAAGGCTTTGGAGAATGTATCGATCGTCAGCCTTGGTATTTATCCTTTCCTCGTAGCATCAATAATAATGCAGATAGTCACTTTGGCAGTTCCGAAGCTCAGAGCTCTTGCCCAGATGGGTGACGAAGGCGCAAAGAAAATCACAAAGCTCACAAGGATCGCTTCGATCATCTCATCTGTTGTTTTCGCAGTTCTTTACTGCGTAGGCATGAGAGGTGCCATTACATCAGCAATCAATTTCTGGGTAGCAATCGTTCTCTGCGGTGTATCGATCGCAGTAGGCAACGCTTTCTGCGGTTGGTGTGTTGAGCTCATCAACACAAAAGGTATCGGTGACGGTCTTACGGTAATCATCGTTGCAGGCATCCTCCGCAATCTTCCCTATGTACTCGTAAGATGTTTCGATGACGCATATTACCTCGGAATCATTCCCGGACTTACATATGCTATTTTCGGAGGACTTCTCCTCGCAGGACTTCTGTTCTTCGTCATCTTCATCAACATGGGTGAGAAGAAGATCAGGATCATCTTCTCAAAGAGAACAGTTGGCATGAAGCAGTACGGAATGCAGAACCAGGTTATTCCGCTCAAGGTTGCACAGGCAGGCATCACACCCATCATTTACACAATGACGCTTACACTGCTTCCTTCTGCGATCATTGCAATAGTTGTACCCGGTAATGAATATGGATGGGCAAACATATGGAAGAACCTTCCCACAAGTGTTGCTTACATTCCTTTCTTCATCGTATTCCTCGTATTCTTCACATACATCTTTGCAATGCTTCAGTTCAATCCTTTCGATATGTCTTCACAGATCAAGCAGAATGGCGGCTATATCCAGGGAATCAAGCCCGGTAAGCCCACTTCTCAGTATCTTATGAATCTTTATAACAATCTGAACAGCGCAGACTGCTTCTATCTGATCCTTTTCTGCGTACTGCCTATGGCATTAAGCTTTATCCCCGGATTCGGTAGGATCGTATTCGGAGGAATCGGACTTGTTATAGTAGGCGGCGGTTTCCTTGAGATGAAGGCTTTGCTCGACAATGCCCTTAAGACTGAAGAAGAGAAGCTCAAGGCAGCAGGCAAAGAAAAGAGACGTAAGAATTACAACAAAAAGTAAGGGGAGGTTTTATTTATGAATCTGATCATTCTCGGCGCACCCGGATCCGGTAAGGGTACATCAGCTACAGTATTAAGAGAGAAGTTTAATCTTGCTCACATTTCAACAGGAGATCTTTTCAGATATAACATCAAGGAAAACACTCCTCTCGGAATCGAAGCAAAATCATATATCGACAAGGGAGCACTCGTTCCCGATGACGTTACCATCAGAATGGTAGAAGACCGTCTTAGCAATCCCGACTGCGAGAAGGGTTACATCCTTGACGGATTCCCGAGAAACATCGCACAGGCTGAGGCTCTTGACAAGATGCTCGCAGCAAAGGGATCCAAGATCGATGCAGTCGTTTATGTAATCTGCGATGACGAAGTCATTATGGACAGAGTTACAACAAGACGTGTCTGCGAGAAGTGCGGCGCAAGCTTTAATGTAAAGTACATGCCCACAAAGGTTGAAGGTGTTTGTGACGTATGCGGCGGCAAGGTCATTCAGAGATCTGACGATAACCCTGAGACAGTTGCCAAGAGACTTGAGACATACAGAGTAAACACACAGCCTCTTATCGACTTCTACAACGAGAGAGGAATCATCGTTGAGGGCAACAACAATGTTGATTCCGATGCCTGCATCGCTTCCATCGAAGCAGGCCTTAAGAATTTGGGACTCTAATTAGAAATCAGGTATATAAATGGTAGAAATCCTTACCAACGAAGAATTCGAGAAAATGAAGGCAGCAGGAAAGATCCTGCAGCATGTTTTCAAGGCTTGCAGAGACGAGATCAAGCCCGGCATTTCAACTCACGATGTCGATAAGCTTTGCTATGACATCATCAGAAGTTACGATGCCATCCCGTCTTTCCTGAACTATGGCCAGCCTCCGTTCCCCGGAACGATCTGCGCATCAGTTAATGATGAGGTCGTACACGGAATTCCGAGAAAGACCAGAATACTCCAGGAAGGTGACATCATTTCAGTTGATGTCGGCGCGATCCTCGACGGCTATCAGTCAGATGCATGCAGAACATACATGGTAGGCAATGTAGCTCCTGAGGTTAAAGATCTCGTTGAGCGCACCGAAAAGTCATTCTGGATCGGCCTTGAGTATGCTAAAGTCGGCATGAGAACAGGCGATATCGGACATGCTATCCAGGAATATTGCGAAGGGTTCGGTTACGGAGTTGTAAGAGAACTTACAGGTCACGGCATAGGAACAACGATGCACCAGGATCCGGATGTACCCAACTACGGAAGACCGGGTCACGGCTATAAGCTCAAGAAGGGTATGGCTATCTGCATCGAGCCGATGATCACTTTGGGAACACGTGAGATCGAACAGTTAGATGACAGGTGGACAATAGTAACTCAGGACGGTAAGCCTGCAAGTCACTATGAGAATACGATTTTGATCACGGATGAGGGTCCGTATCTTACAACCTATGACTATGAGGAGGGTTTTTAATGGCGAAGGAAGATGTTATTGAAGTACTGGGAGTAGTTGATGAAGCATTGCCTAACGCAATGTTTAAGGTAAAGCTCGACAGCGGACACATTGTTCTTGCTCATTTATCAGGAAAGCTTAGACAGAATTACATCAAGATTCTTCCGGGCGATAAGGTAACAATGGAAATCTCTCCTTATGACCTTTCCCGCGGCAGAATTACCTGGAGAGGCGAGAAGAAGCCCAAGCAGTAATCGTCTGCGGACATTTTTAACACTGATTTTTACGCACCGGAACCCAAGCGGTTTTGGCGCGTTTATTTTCTTTTTAAAATACTATACATACTTATCATATTTTGTTTGAAAATGTTAAATCTGTGATATACTTGCCGATAGAGATTATTCCTGTGCTTGCACGGTATGGGAATGTGATAATTTTTGGAGGTGCGTATGTTAGGTATTAAGCAGATCAAGGTCACAACAAAAGAGAATTACTCAATGCAGTCTCTCTACGAGAAAATCAAGGACGAGACATTCTCTGCCGGCAAGCCCGAGCTCGTTAAGCATGGTTTTGCATATATCATTGCTTTCCCTGCAGTAGACAGAAACAACCAGTGCCAGATCACACAGGGCTGGTTCAAGGGTGAAGAAGGCGCTAAGTTCACTATCCTCAAGGCTGAGCAGGCAGGTTTGGATAACGCTCTTAAGAATGCAGCTCTCGATTCACTTACAAACGGCTGGAGCAGCATCAGCAAGATCGGCGGTAAGAACTGCAAGCTCGTTGAGAAGCAGGTTGAAGATACAGCCAAAGAGTTCAACGCTTTAGGACTTTGATTTTTAAATTAATAAATATTTTAAAGTAACTACATAAGCAAAAGCACAGTTACAGGGTGGTAATTGTGCTTTTGTTCTGAGAAAGGAACATTACAATGTCAGAAGAAAAGAACGTAAAAGCAGAAGAGAAGAAGGCTGAGGGTAAGAAGTCCTTCTTAGACGAGAACAAGCTTGAGATCATCACGGTTATCCTTCTTGGTATCACCGCACTTCTCACAGCATGGGCAAGCTATGTCGGTTCCATTCATGGTGGTAACCAGGCAACAAACTATGCTACAAGTAACAATCTCTCCAGCGACGGCAACTCACTTTACAACGCAGCTGTCCAGTCTATGACTCAGGACATGGACGTATGGAATACGATCATGGATTATGAGATCAACATCCTTTATGCTGACGAGACAAACGATTCAAAGACACTCGAAGCATATGTCTGGAAGCTCCAGTGGTTCTGCCAGGATAACCTCACAGATGAGATGGCAGCTATCATCGGATATGATCAGGAAGCTTTCAACGACGGCGTTAACGATGAAGAAGATATTCTTGCTTGGCTCTATGATGAGAGCGGCATGGCCATCAACTCACCTTTCGCTAATGAAGAATTCGTCCAGAGCTATTTTGATGAAGCTAACGCTAAGCTTGACGAAGCACAGCTCGTTCTCGAGCAGGGTCAGCAGGACAACGCTAACGGTGATAAGTTCTCACTCGTTACAGTTCTTTACAGCGTAGCACTCTTCATGCTCGGTATCGTAGGCGTATTCAAGAACCAGACAAACAAGAAGATCGTTCTTGCTGTCAGCGTTGTATGCCTCCTCATCGCAGTAATCTTCATGGTTACTATCCCGCTTCCTACTTCCGGCGGTATCTTCGGTTAAGTAGATAAGGCATATAAGTGATGCTATAATAGGGCCGCCTTAGGGCGGCTCTTTTTTTGTTTTTCGAAAACATGCTCAAAAAAAGTGCCTGTCTGATGAAATTTCCAGTTGAAAACCGAAATGATTTTGCTATAATTGTTTAGCATGCGCTCAGAAGGCGCCTGTATTTGTTGTGGAAAAATAACAGCGACAGGAGGTACTAACATGAAAGTACGACCTTCAGTAAAGCCGATGTGCGAAAAGTGCAAGATCATTCGCAGAAACGGCAAAGTCATGGTCATTTGCTCTGACCCCAAGCATAAGCAGAGACAGGGTTAAGCAGATTGACGGGTCTTCTTATAGTACGGAATTAGCCCCGTACGCCTGAAATGAAGACCGCGGGATAATAGCTCCTTCCCGCACAAGCATTATTAAAAGAAAAGTAATCAATATTTACCCACCGTTCCGAGAGGGCGGCTGCTCCCTAACCCGGAGTTCCTTGACTTACGCGTGTCAAATAGAGATTAATACCACTTTATCCAATACGGAGGTACATTAAATGGCTCGTATAGCCGGTACATTAAATGGCTCGTATAGCCGGCGTAGATTTACCGAATGATAAGAGAATTGAAATCGCTCTTACGTACATTTACGGAATCGGAAGAACAAGTGCGGATAAGATTATTGCCGATACAGGCATCAATCCCGACACACGCGTCAAGGATTTGACAGAGGATGAGGTTGCGAAGATCCGTGACCAGATCGAGAACAATTACAAGGTTGAAGGTGACCTTAAGAGAGAAGTACAGTCCAACATCAAGAGACTTACAGATATCGGTTGCCTTCGTGGACGTCGCCACAGACTGGGACTCCCTGTAAGAGGCCAGCGTACAAAGACTAATGCTCGTACACGTAAGGGTCCGAAGCATACAGTTGCTGGTAAGAAGAAGTAAGGTGAGGTGAGTCAAAATGGCACAGAAGAAAAGCTTAAGACCCAGAAGAAGTGAGCGTAAGAACGT